>DASURA010000392.1:0-4081 GCA_036280295.1 Hyphomicrobiaceae bacterium | reverse complement strand
ATAGTCGAGCTTGTTGAAGACATAGCCTATGACGCCGAACACCAGCATTAGCCAGACGTCGAACATGCTGTTGTGAACGGTATAGGCACCGATCGCGCAGATGACGATGATGATGGGGCCGATGATCGAGAACGGTACCCTCAGGATCGCGGCGAACAGTGGCACGCAGGTGAGCACCACGATGAGGCCGACGATGTTGCCGAGATACATGGAGGCGATCAGGCCCCAGACGAAGTCCTTCTGCTCGACGAACAGCATCGGTCCCGGCTGCAGGCCCCAGATCATGAGACCACCGAGCAGCACGGCTGCCGTCGGCGAGCCGGGAATACCCAGCGTCAGCATCGGCAGGAGCGCGCTGGTGCCAGCCGCATGCGCCGCGGTCTCCGGCGCCATCACGCCTTCGACCTCGCCCTTGCCGAAGGTCGCACCGCGCTTGGAGAAGCGCTTGGCGAGACCGTAGCTCATGAACGAGGCCGGCGTAGCGCCGCCGGGGGTGATGCCCATCCAGCAGCCGATTATGCAGCTGCGGATCGCGGTGGGCCAGTAGCGGATCAGCTCCTTCCAGGTCTGCAGCACGGCATCCATGCGGATGGTTGCGTGGCTGCCCTGGAACTTCAGGCCGGTCTCCATGGACGCGAGGATCTCGCCGATGCCGAACAGGCCGATGACGGCAATCAGGAAGTCGAAGCCGGCCAGCAGCTCAGCATGGCCGAAGGTCATGCGCAGGGTGCCGGTCATCGCATCGAGGCCGACAGCGCCCAGCGCAAAGCCGAGGCACATCGAGGCCAGCACCTTGAATGGTGAGCCTCGTCCCATGCCGACGAAGCTCGCGAAGGTGAGGAAGAAGACCGAGAAGAACTCAGCCGGCCCGAACTCGAGCGCGAAGCTGGCAATGATGGGTGCCAGGAAGGTGATGAGAATCACCGCCACCAGCGCGCCTACGAACGAGGAGGTGAAGGCCGCCGTCAGTGCCGCGTCCGCCCGCCCTTTCTGGGCGAGCGGGTGGCCATCGAAGGTTGTTGCCACCGACCATGGTTCGCCCGGGATGTTGAACAGGATCGAGGTGATGGCGCCGCCGAACAACGCACCCCAGTAGATGCACGAGAGCATGATGATGGCGGAGGTGGGCGGCATGGAGAAGGTAAGAGGCAGCAGGATCGCGACCCCGTTCGCGCCCCCCAGCCCGGGCAGCACGCCGATCAGGACACCCAGCAGGATGCCGACCAGCATAAGTGCCAAATTGTAGAATGAGAGAGCGACCTTAAAGCCGCCAATAAGCGAGCTGATCTCGTCCACGACTCTGTGCCTTCCCGTCGTTTCCCCACGCCTTCGTTGGGCGCCATCTGGATTGAGAGTCTATCCCAATGCCTTCCGATCTCTTGGTATACATTGTGCCAATTGACTGATGGATGCAACATGGTGTTTCTTACCGCGGTGCGAGCGTTCGCCCGAAAGTCATATTGCGCCGCAATAAGCACCTTGTCGTGCGGTATCAGACGATCAGATGGCATTGATGACCACTCGTGGACAAAAGCAAGTGGAGTCTTGCCGGGTCCGATATCGTGGTGTATGGTATACCAGAAACCACAAGGCAGGCTTCCCGCGGTTTCGCTGGGTGCTGCAGTGAGTGATGAGACGTGCCCGATACACAATTGAAGATTGCCCCCATCGGCGAGGGCTTGAGCCTCAAGGCACGCGCCTATGAGGCCTTGAAGGCCGCCATCACCAACATGAACATCTACTCGGACGACGCCGAGCTGCGGCTCGATGAGCGCGATTTGTCGCAGCGCTTCGGTGTCAGCCGGACACCGCTGCGCGAGGCGCTGGCACAGCTCGATCAGGAGGGTCTGGTCAGGATCGTTGCTCGCCGCGGCATCTTCATCGTGCGCAAAACCAAGGCCGAGATCCTCGACATGATCACGGTGTGGGCGGCGCTCGAGAGCATGGCGGCACGGCTTGCCACCAAGGAGGCGAGCGGACGCGAGCTGACAGCCCTGCACACCCTTGTCGATCAGTTCTCTCAGGACAAGATCGCCACCAAGATGGGCGAGTACTCCGACGCCAACATAAACTTCCATCAGGCGATCATCGCTGCCGGCAAGTGCCCGCTGATCGCCGAGATCGCGGACGGGCTTTTCTTCCACGTGCGCGCCATCCGGCAGCGCACGATCTTCGAGCAGGATCGCGCCAAGCGATCGATCATCGACCACAAGGACATCGTTAACGCACTTGAGGCGCGCGATACTGACCGCGCCGAGCGTCTGGTGCGCGAGCACACGCTCAGATTGCGCGATCACGTGGAGCGTTACGTCTCGCTGGATTGAGCGGGCGCGCCGAGCAGCGGGCAGGTGGGGAAGGGTTGCCGATGACGGCAAGGACACGGTGAAACGGGCTTTTGGGTGGCTGCGTGGACGCAAACAGTCATCGGGCGGCGGCGAAAGCGCTGAGACCGGCGCGGCCGCGCGTGGACAGGCAATAAATCTCAAGGGAGGCAGTAACGTGCCGGCTACAGCGGAAGATAAAGAGACGGGCGAGCAGGAGCTGACAGACGGTTTTCACCTCGTCATCGACGCCCTCAAGCTCAACGGCATTACGACCATCTACGGGGTGCCCGGCATCCCGATCACCGATTTCGGCCGCATGGCACAGGCGGCCGGCATCCGCGTGATCTCGTTCCGGCACGAGCAGAATGCCGGCAACGCCGCCGCTATTGCCGGGTTCCTCACCAAGAAGCCGGGCATCTGCCTCACGGTGTCCGCCCCGGGCTTCCTCAACGGCCTGACCGCACTCGCCAACGCCACCACCAACTGCTTCCCGATGATCCTGATCTCTGGCTCCTCGGAGCGCGAGATCGTCGACCTGCAGCAGGGCGACTATGAGGAGATGGACCAGCTCGCCATCGCCAAGCCGCTGTGCAAGGCGGCGTTTCGCGTGCTGCATGCGGCCGATATCGGCATCGGCCTGGCGCGGGCAATCCGCGCGGCGGTGTCGGGGCGGCCGGGTGGCGTCTATCTCGACCTGCCGGCGAAGCTGTTCGGGCAGGTAATGGACGCGAAGAAGGGTGCGCAATCGCTGGTCAAGGTGATCGACCCGGCGCCCGCCCAGATCCCGGCGCCGGACGCCGTCAAGCGCGCGCTGGACCTGCTCAAGGGCGCCAAGAAGCCGCTGATCATCCTCGGCAAGGGCGCGGCCTATGCCCAGGCTGACGACGCCATCAAGGCGCTGGTCGAGAAGACCGGCATTCCGTTCCTGCCGATGAGCATGGCCAAGGGGCTGCTGCCCGATACGCACCCGCAGTGCGCCGGCGCGGCGCGCTCCACCGTGCTCAAGGAGTCCGACGTGGTGCTGCTGGTCGGCGCCCGCCTCAACTGGCTGCTCTCGCACGGCAAGGGCAAGGCCTGGGGCGAGACGCCCAAGAAGTTCATCCAGGTCGACATCGAGCCCAGGGAGATGGACTCCAACGTCGAGATCGCCGCGCCGCTGGTGGGCGATGTCGGCTCCGTGGTGTCTGCCTTGCTTGACGGCATCGAGCGCGGCTGGACGCCGCCTCCGGCCGAGTGGGTCGCCGCGGTCAGCACCAAGAAGGAAGAGAACATCGCCAAGATGGCGCCGCGGCTGATGAACAACCGCTCGCCGATGGATTTCCATGGGGCACTGGGGGCGCTGCGGTCGGTGATCAGGGAGCGGCCGGACGCCATCCTGGTCAATGAGGGCGCCAATACGCTCGACCTCGCTCGCGGCGTCATCGACATGTACCAGCCGAGAAAGCGCCTCGATGTCGGCACCTGGGGCGTGATGGGCATCGGCATGGGCTTCGCCGTCGCCGCCGCCATCGAGACCGGCAAGCCGGTGCTGGCGGTCGAGGGCGACAGTGCCTTCGGCTTCTCCGGCATGGAGGTGGAGACGATCTGCCGCTACCAGCTTCCAGTATGCGTCGTGATCTTCAACAACGACGGCATCTATCGCGGCGTCGGCGAGGGTGCGGGCGGCGACCCGGCGGTCACCGCGTTCGTCAAGGGCGCGCGCTACGACAAGATGATGGAGGCGTTCGGCGGTGTCGGCGTCAATGCGACGACCCCTG
>DASURA010000391.1:0-9394 GCA_036280295.1 Hyphomicrobiaceae bacterium | reverse complement strand
GTGGGCCATGAGACGAAAACCAGTCGGAGAGCCGGATGCGGGAAAGCCGCACGTCCGGTTCGATGAGCGGGGAGAGGAAACGGAGCGTTGGTCTCAGTCGGACCCCAAGCCACCGCGCCTCTCCTCGACTCTACCCCTACGGAGGGGACCTCCATGAAAGCCGAGCAGCTGTTCAACGTCCGCGGCCTTGGCGTCCTCGTGACCGGCGCGGCGAGCGGCGTATGCGAAGGTCCTCGCGGCCAACGGCGCCAATGTCGCCCTGCTTGATCGCGAGGCGGAGCGCCTCGGAGAGGCTGTCGCTCATATCAGTGCCATCGAGGACGCCGGCCAGGTGCTGGGCGAGGTGGCCGATGTCACCGATGCGGGTTCGCTCACGCGCGCGTTCGCTGCCACCGCGGCAGCCTTCGGACGGATCGACGTGGTGTTCGCCAACGCCGGCATCAGCGGCGGGCCTGGCTTCCTCACGGCCCAGGGCGAGCGCAGCCCGGAGAACGCCATCGAGGCGATGGCGCCGGAGCGCTGGGCCAGGATCATCGATACCAACCTGTCGGGCGTCCTCCGCACCATCCAGGCTGCCGTTCCGCACCTGAAGGCCGTCGGTGGCGGCCGCATCATCGTCACCACGTCGATTGCGGCGATCAAGATCGAGACGGTCATCGGCGCGGCCTATCCCGTGGCCAAGGCCGGCGCGGCGCATCTGGTGCGCCAGGCGGCGCTGGAGCTGGCCCGCTACAACATCAAGGTCAACGCCATCGCCCCCGGCCCGTTCGCCACCAACATTGCCGGTGCCCGTGGCAAGGACCCGGCGGTTCGCGCCTGGCACGAGCGCTCGGTGCCGCAAAAGCGCATCGCCAGCACCGATGAGATCATGGGCCTCGCGCTCCTGCTGGCATCGCCGGCGTCCGACTATATGACGGGCGCGCAGATCGTGATCGACGGCGGCGCCACGCTCGGCATGGCGGAGTGACGGCGCGGATGGCACGCCGCGGCCGGCAAATCGATCGGCAGCCGGCTCTCACTGGGGGCGGTGCCCGGCGCCCGCCGTATCCCAGTGCCCGCGCGTAGAGCCGAAGCCGATCGAATGGATGCGCCAGGCAGAACCAGCGCCGCAGGCCAGAAATGCGCGTCCAACGTTATGATATCTACGAGAATGCTCTCCCAGATGAATGCATCACAGCGCGCTGAAGCGGCGAAGCCTGTGGCCTCGCCGGCGAGGATAGAGAATGGCAGCGGTCGACGGCATGATGCATTTGCATCATTCGCCGCGCGGCGATGCCATTGCCCGTGGCGGGCGGGCGCGACCGTGGCGGCACTGCCCGAAGGCTCCCGGTCATTCCGGCTGGTCGAGACGCAGGCTCGGCGCCAGGGCGGCGAGCGCCGCGACCAGCTCGGCCTGCCGATGCACCCCCATCTTGCTCATCGCCGATGCAAGCTGGTTGCGCGCAGTCGTAAGCGTGACACCGAACCTCTCGGCGGTGCCGGCGATGCTGGCCCCCGAGGCGAGCTGCAGGACGACCCCGGCCTCCGCGTTGGTGAGACGATAGAGTGCCTTCAAGAGGTCCTTCGGCAAGGACGGTCTTGCGGCGGGCTGGGCGACCAGCAGGGCGCGCGGCGGCGTGGCGGGCGTTGCGGCGCCCCCACCGGTCAATCTCAGCGGCAGCACCACGATCCTGACCTCGCCAAGCTTGCTGTCCTGGCAGACAAACGCCAGCGGGGCACGATGTCCGTAGGAGCCGAGCGCCACAGCCAGGGAGCGTCGCAGCTTGCACGTGTCGTCGGGGCTGCGGAGGCTGAGGCGTCCGAGTTGGACGATCCTGAGCAGGCTGCCGGAACGGGTGATATCCTCCGCCCGGCGGTTGAGCGCCAGCACGGTGGCGTCGGTGCCAAGGACCAGGGCGGCGCCGTCAATGCGGTCGAGCACAGCGTTGAGGCTCGATTCCGTGGTCACCGACGCCTGCAGCCGCTCATTGATCTCGAACGCGCGCCTGAGGTGCGGCACCAGCCGCCGCAGCAGCTCGGCGCCGGCAGCTTCCAGCTCGGCGCGTTGCTCGGAGATGTCGAGGCTGATGCGGAACGACCGCCGCGGGTCGCGCGCGATCACCGCCGAGGCGCCGTGCGTCAGGTTGCCCGCGGGCTTGAGCCACTCGTGGTAGAAGGGCTCGTTGCGGATCCATTGCCGGGTGCCGTGGCTCGTGGTCGTATAGACCCGGCCGACCTGAAGCGTGTCGAAGATGGCGGTGTAGGGATTGAGCTTGTAATAGTGCGCCAGGTAGCTGGCGATATGCTCCGTGGGAATGCCGGCGCTGTGCGCCAGCAGGCCCGCGCCGCAGGTGGCAAGCTGCAGGTTGAAGGCGATGCCGGGAAACTGCGCGTGGGCGTGCTCGACGAAGCTTTGCCACAGGCCCGGATCGCAGCCAGCGGCGTAGATGCGCTCGATCAGATCAATCAAGGTGGCATCGGACAGGATGGCGTGCACCCGCGGCCCCTACGTCTCACATCAAGGCATGAATTGTGAAATGCCTCCTAGCAATTTCGGCGTGTCCAGACAACATATCGGATCTCTCCGGGTGCGCGAGGCCTGACGGCGTGGAGAACGGCAGCGGATGGACAGGCTGATCGGCGAGCTGGTGGCACTGGCGGGTCCGGCGTACTTCTTTCTTCAGCTGTTGATGGCGTTGCGCTATCGCGGGCGCTGGCGCCTCGCCGCGCTGGTGCCGCTCCTCGCCATGGTGCCGCTGGCCGTCCACGCCGGACTCATGTACGGGACTGGCTCGGCGGCGTGGCCCGTGCTCCTGTTTCTGGCAGCGCCGCCAGCTTTTCTCTATCTGCTTCTGCTGGCGGTGGCGAAAGCTGTCATTGGCTCGCTGGCGGCGCGAGGGAAGCATTAGCGTCATAGCTGTGCCTCGCCGCGGGGTTGCGCGCTCCGATGCTATTGCAATCGCATGGCAACGGTCCTATCTCACCGCACGGAATCGGGCGTTCCCGCGCCCGGAGGCACAGCATTCCATCAGGTTGGTGATCGGCTCAGGCTTGGCGTCGTCGCTGGCAGCGGCGGTGCTGGAAGGACAGGCATGAAGGGATTCAAGGAAAAGACTTTTTCTGATCGTCTCAGCGAGGCCGCCGAGGCGCGCAAGGCGATGCTGGAGCGCTTCAAGTCGCGACCGGCAGCGGACGATCCAGAGGTCCAGAAGCGACGCGATGAGCGTGCGCGGATTGCCGCGGCACGCGAGGAGCGCCTCGCCGCTCGCAAGGCGCAGAAGGAGGAGGAGGCGCGGATCCGTGCCGAGCAGGAGGCCGTCGAGCGGGCCGAGCGCGAGGTGCGCGAGCGCAAGGAGGCGGTCGAGAAGCTTATTCGCGACGCCGCCGAGGCGGCTGAGCGCAAGGCCGCTCGCGACGCCCGCTATGCAGCCCGCAAGGCCCGCCAGGCCAAGAAGGGCCGCGTTGGCTAGGGTGTGACGCATGGTGCAATAAGCGCAGCGCATTGGACCGTCCCAGCCATTGGCCCAGCCATTGGCTTTCTCGCGGTCCGGTGCAACGCGGCTGTCGCCTTGTTGCACCCAAAGCACTATTAACCCTTGTCATTTGGGTGGACTGTCGCTAGACAGCGGCCCATCACACACGCGGATCGATAGCGCTTGGGCAGCGGCAATGCTGCGCGGGCGCTCCGGTGGACCGGACGGCGCTTGGCCGAGCCGGTCTCAGGGTTCGCGGCGGATCAACCGGAAAAGCAGGAAAACCAATGCTCCCGACCTTCAATATGCGCCAGCTGCTTGAAGCTGGCGTCCACTTCGGCCACCAGAATCACCGCTGGAATCCGAAGATGGCACCCTTCATCTTCGGTACCCGCAACAACATCCACATCGTCGACCTGGCTCAGACGGTGCCTCTCCTGCACCAGGCGCTGGTGAAGATCAGCGACGTGGTGGCGGCGCGTGGCCGTGTGCTGTTCGTCGGCACCAAGCGCCAGGCCTCCGAGGCGATCGCCGATGCCGCCAAGCGCTCGGCCCAGTACTACATCAACCATCGCTGGCTCGGCGGCACGCTGACCAATTGGAAGACCATCTCCCAGTCGATCCGCCGCCTGAAGCAGCTTGATGAGGTACTGGCGGGCGAGGCCAAGGGGCGCACCAAGAAGGAGATCCTTCAGCTCACCCGCGCCCGCAACACCCTCAACAAGTCCCTGGGCGGTATCAAGGACATGGGTGGCCTGCCGGACCTGCTGTTCGTGATCGACACCAACAAGGAGGAGATCGCGATTGCCGAGGCCCGCCGGCTCGGTATCCCGATCGTCGCCATCGTCGACACCAACTGTGATCCGGACGGCATCGATTTCCCGATTCCGGGCAACGACGACGCCGGACGTGCCATCACGCTCTACTGCGATCTCGTCGCACGCGCCGCCATCGATGGCATCGAACGCGGCCAGGTTGGCGCGGGTGTCGACATCGGGGCCTCCGAGGCGCCGCCCGAGGAGCAGGTGGACCTGCCCGTCTTCAAGGGCATCGATCAGCCGCGCGGTGATGCCGACGACCTGAAGCGGCTGCCCAACGTGGACAACAAGCTGGAGCAGCGTCTCAACGACCTCGGCGTGTTCCACTTCTGGCAGATCGCCGACCTCGACCCGGAGATGGCGGCAGCGCTCGACCGCGCCATCAGGGGCCAGGGCCGGGTTGCCAGCGAGGATTGGATCGGTGCCGCGAAGCGGCTGGTCGAGTCGCTGGCCGCCTGAGGCAGCTGTCGGTGGACGGGCGCCCGGCCGGATCGAACCTGATCGACTGCTGATCATCTCTGCGGATCATCTGGGCGCCCGCAAAGCGCCGGCAACAGAACGAGGACAACGATGGCGGAAGTCACAGCCAGCTTGGTTAAGGCGCTGCGCGATCGGACGGGCGCTGGCATGATGGACTGCAAAGCCGCTCTGACCGAGACGCAGGGCGACATGGAGCAGGCCGTCGATTGGCTGCGCAAGAAGGGCCTGTCGAAGGCAGCCAAGAAGGCTGACCGCGTGGCGGCTGACGGCCTGATCGGCGTCACCGTGAAGAACGGCACGGGCGCTGTGGTCGAGATCAACTCAGAGACCGACTTCGTCGCCCGCAACGACAAGTTCCAGGAGTTGGTGCGCACCATCGGCGCGCTGGCGCCGGCCGCCAAGGGCGACCTCGCAAAGCTCAACGCGTCGACTGTTCCGGGGCAGGGCGTGTCGGTCGACGAGCACCTCAAGAACGCGATCGCCACCATCGGCGAGAACATGAGCCTGCGCCGCACCGCCGCGCTGTCGGTCAAGGATGGCGTCGTCGCCGACTACGTCCACAACAAGGCCGCGGACGGACTGGGCAAGATCGGCGTGCTGGTGGCGCTGGAGAGCAAGGCCGACAAGGCCGAGCTCAGCACGCTCGGCCGGCAGATTGCCATGCACATCGCGGCGGCGAGCCCCGCGGCGGTGAGCGCCGAGCAACTCGACCCGGCGCTGATCGAGCGCGAGCGCGCCGTCTACACCGAGCAGGCGAAGGCCTCGGGCAAGTCCGCCGAGATCGCCGCCAAGATGGTGGAAGGGCGCCTGCGCAAGGAGTTCTTCCAGCAGGTGGTGCTTCTGCAGCAGGTGTTCCTCGGCGCCGGCGGTGACGGCAAGGCCACCGTGGAGCAAGTCCTGAAGGACGCCGAGAAGAAGGCGGGCGCGCCTGTCAAGATTGCCGGGTTTGTGCGCTATGCTCTCGGCGAAGGCATCGACAAGCCTGCCGCAGAGTAAGTTCGACCCCGGAACCGGCACGGAACCGGCCCGGAATCGGCCTGTGCCCGGTCGGCTTGCCGGAGCAGATTGCCGTACTCGAGCCGATGTTGAGGCCGATCGTAGGCCGAGGCCGGGTAACCACCGGTCCGGCCTGTCGCGGTGGGAAAGGGTCGCCACCGGGTCAGGCGCTGGCTGGTGCTGTTGCAACGCCTCGATCCATGTCATACCGGGGCTTGTCTCCGGTAATGCAGCCAATGGAAGCCACTTGCTATTGCTGGTTGGTGGTATTGCTGGTTGGCTGCATGCCGGCAACGCCGGCCTTGGCCGGTGCAGACGAGCGCCGGAATGACCCTGAAAATGGCGTCCAAGTCACAGCACTAGGCAAGCCTGCGCCGACGTGGGAAGATTTGAGGCATGAGCGACCCGGCACCAGGTTTCCGCTATCCCCGCTTGCTGCTGAAGCTGTCGGGCGAGGCCCTGATGGGCAGCGCGGGATATGGCATTGACGTCGGCGTCGTTACCCGCCTCTGCCGCGAGATGCAGGAGGCGACCGAGGCCGGTGCCGAGATCGCCGTTGTGGTCGGTGGCGGCAACATCTTTCGCGGCCTCGCCGGGGCCGCCGAGGGCATGGAGCGGGCCACCGCGGACTACATGGGTATGCTGGCGACCGTCATGAACGCCCTGGCGCTGCAGAGCGGGCTGGAGCGGCTGGGTGCTCCCGCCCGCGTCCTTTCCGCCATTCCGATGCCGACAGTCTGCGAGGCCTATGCCCGCTCCAAGGCGCTGCACCATCTGGAAAGCGGGCGCATCGTCATCTTTGCGGCGGGCACCGGCAACCCGTATTTCACCACGGACACAACGGCGGCGCTGCGGGCGGTCGAGATGAACTGCGATGCGCTGGCCAAGGCCACCCAGGTTGACGGCGTCTACTCCGATGATCCGAAACGCAATCCCGAGGCGGTTCGGTACGACCGGTTAACCTATGGCGAGGTCCTGGCCAAGGACCTGAAGGTCATGGACGGCGCCGCGATTGCGCTCGCTCGCGACAACGCTTTGCCGATCGTGGTATTCTCCATCCTGGAGCCGGGCAACCTCCTCAAGGTCTTGCGGGGCGAGGCTCGGGCAACGGTGATCGAGGACCGGTAGCGTTCGCTCTGGCGGCGATCGCCACGGCATCTCATCGCAGCCGGAGGGTTTCGCCCGGCATCCGTCAGTCAAGGGGAAAGGTCCCATGGCCGCTGGCAAGTTCGACTTGAAAGACCTCGAGCGTCGCATGCACAGCTCGATCGATTCGCTCAAAAAGGAGCTGAGCGGGCTGCGCACCGGGCGCGCCAGCGTGCACCTGCTCGATGGCGTCGTCGTCACCGTCTATGGCGCGCGCATGCCGATCAACCAGGTCGCCACTGTGTCGACGCCGGATGCGCGCACCATCTCGGTCCAGGTATGGGACAAAAGCCAGGTCGGTGCGGTCGAGAAGGCGATCCGCGAGGCCAACCTCGGCCTCAATCCGGTGATCGAGGGCACGCTGCTCCGCCTGCCCATTCCGCCGCTCAATGCCGAGCGCCGGGCCGATCTGGTGAAGGTCGCCCACAAGTATGCCGAGCAGGGCCGCGTGGCTGTTCGCAACATCCGGCGCGAGGGGATGGATCTCCTCAAGAAGCTTGAGAAGGACGGCCAGATCGGCGAGGACGAGCATCACAAGAGCTCGGGCAAGGTGCAGGAGCTGACCGACCGGCTGGTCAAGGAGATCGACCAGGTGCTGGCTGGCAAGGAAGCCGAGATCAAGCAGGTATGACGGCGACCTGGCACGCAGTGCCCGTCAAACCGACGATGCGGGCACGAGCAAATGCCTGAGCACGATGACCCTGATGTGGGCGAGCGCAGCTGGATTGCCCGGCTGGGACGCGACTTTGATGTGCGATTGCTGACCGGCATCGCCCTGGCGGCGGCGGTGGCCCTTGTCACCTTCTCGGGCCCGATGCCCTTCTCCCTCAT
Source organism: Hyphomicrobiaceae bacterium (assembly GCA_036280295.1). Lineage (GTDB taxonomy): Bacteria > Pseudomonadota > Alphaproteobacteria > Rhizobiales > Hyphomicrobiaceae > AWTP1-13. The sequence continues at coordinate 1,671 of DASURA010000391.1, read as the reverse complement.
GGTGGTGTTGATATCGCTTGCCGTGAGCTGGGAATGGGGCCGGCTGGTGAATGGTCCGGACGCTGCCACCCTGCTGGTGGTGCAACTTGCTTCCGTGGCCTTCAGTGGTCTGCTGGCCACCTTCCTGTCGGTAGCGCTGGGGCTGCTGGCGCTGGCGATCGGCGCCATCCTGGCCACATTGCTCAGTCCGGGGCGTGGCGGATTCCTTTCAGCCCTGGGCGTGCTTTATGCCGGCTTTCCCGCCCTGGCCATGATCTGGCTCCGCTCAGACCATGATCTGGGCCTCGTCGCGGTCATTTTCCTGATCGTATGCGTGGTGGCCGCCGATACCGCCGCTTTCGTCAGCGGGAGGCTCATGCGGGGGCCGCTGCTTTGGCCGGTAGTTTCCCCCAACAAGACCTGGGCGGGGTTTGCCGGGGCGGTGCTCGCTAGCGCCATCGTCGGCGCCTGCTTCTGGGCGGCGGTGCCGGGTGGGTCGATGCCGCGGCTTGCTGCGGCGGGCGCACTCCTGGCGGTCATTGCCCAGGCCGGGGATCTCTTTGAATCTGCGCTCAAACGCCGCTTTGGAGCCAAGGATGCCGGTTCCATATTGCCGGGACATGGCGGCATCATGGATCGGGTCGACGGGCTGGTGGCCGCGGCCGCGGCCGTTGCCCTGGCTGCAATGATCTTTGTGCAATCGCCGGCGCGTGCTCTTCTGCTCGGATTGTGAGAGGATCTGTGCAGGCAAGGGCGATGGCGCAAATGAACGGCCGCGGCGAGACCGAAGCCCACTGTAAAGCCGAGGCCCACGGGCTGGGTCCGTCGATGACTGGTGAAGGCGGCGCAGATGCCGGACCAGTCCGCCGCGTAACCGTTCTGGGCGCCACAGGCTCGGTTGGCCAGAGCACCCTGGACGTCATCGGCCGCAACCCCCATCTATTCGAGGTTGTCGCCCTGACAGCCAACGGCAACGCCAGGATGTTGGCCGAGATGGCGGTGCGGCACCGCGCACGCCTCGCGGTCGTCGCGGACGAGACCCGCTACGGGGAGTTGAAGGAGTGCCTCTCGGGGACTGGCATAGCCGCCGCAGCCGGCGCCGACGCTCTGATCGAGGCGGGAGCGACGCCCGCGGATTGCGTGATGGCGGCCATTACCGGAGCGGCCGGGCTGCGTCCGACGCTGGCGGCCGTGGCGCAGGGCCGGCGGGTGGCGCTGGCCAACAAGGAGTGCCTTGTGTGCGCCGGTCATTACTTCATGGCGGCGGTGCGCTCGACCGGGACGGAGCTGCTGCCGGTCGATTCGGAGCATTCGGCCGCCTTCCAGGCGCTGGTGGGGGCGAAGCCGGCGGAGGTGGAACGCATCGTGCTGACGGCCTCGGGTGGGCCGTTCCGCACCTGGAGCCTGGAGCAGCTGCAGGCCGCGACCCCGGCCCAGGCGCTGAAGCATCCGAACTGGTCGATGGGCCGCAAGATCACCATCGATTCGGCCACGCTGATGAACAAGGGCCTGGAACTGATCGAGGCCCATCATCTGTTCGCGGTGGAGTCGGGCCGGCTCGAGGTGGTGGTGCATCCGCAGTCGATCATCCACGCGCTGGTCGGCTTCCGCGACGGCTCCATGCTGGCGCAGCTGGCTAATCCCGACATGCGCACCCCGATTGCAGCGGGCCTGAGCTGGCCGGCCCGTATC
>DASURA010000390.1:0-2069 GCA_036280295.1 Hyphomicrobiaceae bacterium | reverse complement strand
GTCGCCGATGTAGCGGTTGCGGTCGGCGAAGGCGAGCCGCTCCGCCTCGGTAATGAAATGCAAGGCGCGCGGGTTCATCGCGTCCGCCGGGCCGTGGCCCAGGTCGAATGCCTCGACCATCTTCAGCACCTGGCCGACCGCAAGCCCGCCTGACGACGGCGGGCCCATGCCGCAGACGCGGTTCCCGCGGTAGACGAAGCAGACCGGCTCGCGTTGCTTGACGCGGTAGCCGGCGAGGTCGGCAAGGGTGATATCGCCGCGGTGGTTGGGCGCGTTGCGCACCGCCGTGACGATCGCTTCGGCGATTGGCCCCGTGTAGAAAGCGTCGGCGCCACGCTCGGCGATGGCCTTCAGTGTCGCGGCAAGCTCGGGGCTCTTGAGCACACTCCCGGCCGGACGGGCGCTGCCGCCTTGGTCGAAGAAGTAGCGGCGGGCTCCGGGCGAGAAGCTGTTGGCGCCGTACCAGCGCAGCAGCCGATAGAGGCGTGGCGAGACCGGGAAGCCTTGCTCGGCCAGCCGGATGGCAGGCTGGAGCAGTTGCGCCCAGGGCAGCCGGCCGTGCTCCTTATGCAGCGCTTCCAGCAGGCGCAGCGTGCCCGGTACGCCGACGCTGGCGCCGCTGTAGATCGCCTCGCGCAGAGACATCGGGCGCATTTTTTCGGGTGTCTCTCCCGCCAGGAAGCGCTCCGGCGTGGCCGCTGCCGGCGCGGTCTCGCGCCCGTCGTAGGATTGCAGGCGGCCACTCGCGGCCTGCCAATGCAAGGCGAAGGCGCCGCCGCCAATGCCGGACGACTGCGGCTCCACGAGGTTCAGCACCAGTTGCACGACGACGGCGGCATCAGCCGCGCTGCCGCCGGCGCGCAACGCCTGCAGCCCCGCTTCCACCGCCAGCGGATTGGCGGCAGCGATCATTTCGTGCCTGGCCACCGCAGCAGGCCGGCCCGGCATCAGCCACGCGGGCACCAGCGCCGGACGCGTATCAGGGGCCGGGTCGCGCATTGGCTGGGCGGCGGCCGGAAAACGCACGCCCGCGCCGGCCATCGCCAAGGCAGCGAGAAAAGAAGCCACGAGGGCGACGCCAAGTGCCGTCCCCATCCGCGCGCGGCCCATCGCATTCGACATGATGATACGTCCGCCCATGATTGCATCCATCGTCGCGGAGTGTGGAAAAAGCCAAGCGAATTTACGTGAGGACGTCGCACGGCGAGCAGGGCCCGCCTGCAGCCGGGCTTCAGATGTGGCGCAAATCGCACAGCCCAGAGCGTTCCTCGCTTCTGACCAGCGGCGGCGTGCGCGCCTGGGTTGCGCGGGAGACGCGATTTCGCCACAGTCCGGCCAACTTCAGACCATGTTTGGCCGGTTCGGCGCGCATCGCGTCCGCTTTAACTGGCGGTTTACGGTACGAGTGCATGCATGCACTCGTATATGCGCCGGGGCGCATTTGTGGCGCATTTGCGGTCCAGTCGTGGCACGCAGAGTTGAAGGCGCATTGAGTTGACTGGCGACCGCGATGGCGGCACGCCATACTTGAGGTGGCACACGTCGACCGGCTGTCGGCAATCGTCGAGCCGATGCGAGGCAGCCGGCGCGAGGAACGAGAGGGATTGAGCGAGATGATCATGCGAGGCAGACTGCGGCTGGCCGCGGTTGCGGCGGCGAGCGTGATGGCATTTGTGGCGTTGGCGGGCCGGCAGGCCTCTGCTCAGTTGACGTGGGATTGGGAAGGCGGCAGCCGCGAGGTGATCTCCTTCGATCCGAAGTACAGCGCGGGCCAGGTGATCGTCAGCTTCGGCGATCGCCGGCTCTACTTCATCACCAAGCCGGGGCAGGCGATCAGCTACCCCATCGCCGTCCCGCGCGAGAACGCCCGCTGGGAGGGCGTCACCTCCGTCAGCCAAAAGCGGGTCAATCCATCCTGGACGCCGACTGCGTCGATGCTCGCCCACAATCCGCGCCTGCCGCGCTGGGTGCCCGGCGGCCATCCGATGAACCCGCTGGGCGTGCGCGCGCTCTATCTCGGAGCCAGCATGTACCGCATCCACGGAACCGACGCACCGTGGACGATCGGC
>DASURA010000389.1:0-3942 GCA_036280295.1 Hyphomicrobiaceae bacterium | reverse complement strand
GTGAAGATGTTGAACGTCAGCCAGGGTGCGCCGACCACCTCGCGCAGGAACACGTTGATCAGGCCGGCGTTGGGGCTGAACAGGTTCACATAGGCGATGGCCGTCAGGAACGGCGGAGAGAGATATGAGAGTGTGGCCGTAATCCGAAAAAAGGCTGGACCCGGCACGTTGGTCCGGCTCACGGCCCACGCCATCGGCAGCCCAATGACAATGCTGAAGAGCCCCGTCCAGGCTCCCAACACCAGTGAATTGAGCAGGGCCTGCAGGTAGAGGCGGCCAGAGAGCGCTTCGGTGAAATGCTCGACCGACAACCCCTCCTCGCCGCGCACGCTGCTGACCAGGAGAAAGAGCAGCGGCAGAATGACCAGGACGACGAGCGCGACAACAGCGGCGCCCATAACGCACGTTTCGAACCGCGGCAACCGGCGGGGCCGCGCGCGGCCAATCCTAGGGGCTGAGCGCATCGTGGCCCTCCCGAGCGCAACTTGCCCCGTGAGCTGCAAAGAGCGCACGCGCGAGTTGTGGAAGGCCAATGAGTCCACGCACTTTCATGTTGCAGTGCCCGTGTCTTTGCCCGCCGTCTGCATAGAGAGCACAATCCCCACATCGGTGCGTCCGGAGGAAGGAAGCACAGCATAAGTTTTCCAGCAAGATACGAACTGTTGATGCAAAGCCACCAACGAAGCACCAGGATCAGATCCGTGAGGACTTTGCGAGCCGGGCCAAGACCCGAAGCCTGCGGGAATGATGGTGCGCTGGGTGCGCCGGAGCGGACTGGTCCCCCCGAGGCAACCAATGCGAGGGCGCGAGCGCGCGATTGGGGGCGCTCATTCCATCAATTGAATGTTCAGGTCCTGTGAAGGGTTTCGGATGCCGACGCATCGCGGCGATGCCACAGGCACGTACGGTGTCCGAAACCCTTCACAATTCCCGGCTCGTGCAGCGCAGCAATGTGCCCTATTCGACGACTCGTCGGGCGTAAGCGCAGTGAGAGCTTGTCAGTACGGCGCGCAAAGTGGCAGCATTGCTGCGCTTCAGACCGAGCACCACTTTGGGAGGTCGCCCATGATACGTCTCTGCCTCGTTGTATCGATATCCCTGTTTGCTGCTGGCGCGGGCATCGCTCAGGAAGGCGCAACGTGCGCCGCTAAAGCGGTCAGCAAAGATGGAAAGGCCCTCACGGGGGCGGCTAAAGCCAGCTCCATGAAGAAGTGCTGCGAGCAGAGCGCAGTAGGAAAAGACGGCAAGAAGCTTGCGGGTGCCGCGAAGGCGAGCTTCATGAAAAAGTGTGAAGCGGGCACCTGATCGCATTCACCATTAGAATCACGGCTGCGCGGACCTCGGAAGTCATCGGCGCACCCGTCGCCAAATAGTAGCGAGCCAGGGCTGCCTCAGTGGCTCGGTTGGCGCCCTCAGCGGTGATGCGACGGCCGATGTGCCCCTGGGATGAATGCGCCGAAAGAGCGGCGTGCCCGGCTTTATGCCCCCGTGTGCAATCCAGGTGGTCCAAGGCAGCCGGGATTGCAGAAGCCGATCAGGTCGCAGTGGTCAGGACTGTCGCCCGTTGTAGATGAAGCCCTATAGTGGGCCTGCATGACAATGCTGCTCGACATAAGGGCGTTTCTCGCCACAGCCCGCTCCGGAAGCTTCTCCGCCGCGGCGCGGGTCCTCGGCGTCGCTCCCTCGGTGGTGATGAAACGTGTCAGCCGGCTGGAGGAGCAAATCGATTCCCGGCTCTTCGTGCGCTCAACCCGGCGCCTCGCATTGACGGCAGAGGCCGACCGGTTACGGCCCCGCCTCCAGCTGCTCGTTGCCCAGCTCGAGGAGACGCTGGGCGGCATCCAACCGCCGAAGCCTGGGGTGGCCGGCAATCTCCGCATCAAGGCGCCGACGACGCTCGGCACCCTCTACGCCGGCCCGTCGATCGCCAGGTTCCAGGCGGCCAACCCGGCCGTCACCGTCGAGCTCCTGCTGATCGACCGCTCGGTCAACCCGCTGGAGGAGGGCTTTGACATCGCCCTCGGGGCGCTGCCGCAGTCCTACGCCAGTGTCGTCGAGACTCCGCTGTGCCCCTATCCGCGGTTGGTGGTGGCCACGCCGGACTATGCCAAGCGGCACGGCCTGCCGGAGACTCCGGGCGACCTCATCCAGCATCGCTGCATCGTCTACATCGCCGCCGGCATGACCTGGTATTTCGAGAGCAAGAGCGGCCCGCTCTCGGTCTCGGTCAACGCAGTGCTCACCGTCAACGACAGCCGCATTCTCTTGTTTGCCGCAAAACAGAGCGTCGGTATCGCCGTGGTGCCGGAGTTCCTCGTTCAGGGGGAACTGGCCAGCGGCGAACTGGTCCACGTGCTGCCGGGCTATGCAATCTCTCCGCTGTGGTTCAAGGCGATGGTGCCGTCCAACAAGATGCGCCGTCCCGAGGTAGCGGCCCTGCTCCACCACCTCGTCGGCGAATTCAAGACGCCGCCGTGGGACATCACGCCGACGCCGCGGCTGTAGCCGGTAGGGTGCAATCAAAGCGAGGCGCGATTGCCCGGTAGACGACTCGATACCGATGCAATGCCGCTGCGCTGGCATTGAACCCTACGAATGACTGGCTGCCAGCTCGGGGGCCTTGTCGTCGAGCGTGGTGGTGCGGCGCAGCTCGCGCACCTCGCCAAGGTCGAAGGGGCGGCCGCGATGCATGGTGGCGCGGTTGTCCCAGATCAGCGTATCGCCCGCCTGCCAGACGTGGCGGTACACGTGCTCCGGCCGGCTCGCGTGCTCGATCAAGTTCATGAGCAGCATGCGCCCCTCGGGCACCGTCAGGCCCGACACCTGCCGGGCATGGGCGCCGACGTAGAGGTGCTTGCGTCCGGTGCGCGGGTTGGTGCGCACGATCGGCCACCAGGCCGGCTCGATGGCCGCCCTCTGCGCCTCGTCGTAGCCGTCATCGCCGAGCTGCACCCGCGAGTGCAGGGCGTAGTGCTCCGCTTGCCTGTCGGCCAGCAGCGCCTTCGTCCGCGCGTCCAGCGCATCGTACGCCGCCTTGAGATCGGCATACTCGGTCTCGCCGCCCCAGGACGGGTTGCGCACCGAGTGCAGCATCGAGTATTTCGCTGCCGGCTTCTGGAACGAGCTGTCGGCGTGCCAGAGCTGGTTGGCGATGTTGTTGACGATGCGCCGGTCGGTGCGGGCCGCCGGCGTGCCGTCCTGGCCGAGGTTGGAGATGTCGGCCACCTCCGCCTCTTTCACGCGGGCGTACTTGCCAACCACCTTCTTGAACCCGGGGTCGAGCGGCCCGAACTGCCGGGTAAAGGCGAGCTGCTGCTCAGTGGTCATGGGCTGATTGCGGATCAGCACGAGCGAGTGCTCGTCCATCAGGCGGTCGATCTCCTCGACCTCCGCCGGCTTCAGCGGCTGCAGCAGGTCGAGGCCGGCGGTGATCACCACGCCGAACGGGCCATCAAGCGGTCGGTAGTCCATGCGTCTCCTCCTCCCCTTGCCACCCGTGCTCACGGGGCGGCGCCGTCCGTGCGCGTCAGGTTGTCGGATACCCTCTCCTGAAGCGCGGCGATGTCGATCTGGTGCACGGAGCCGGAGCCGGCGAGATCGAGTGCGTGCGCCGCGGCCATGCCCTGGGCCATGCACGGTCCCATCACGCGGACCGAGCTCAGCGCCGCCGGGTCGCCGTCGATGCAGCGCCCCACCGCGTCCGGGCGTTCTCAGCGCGCCCGTTTGGCAATCGTGACCAGCCCCGCGTCGGCATCGACCTCGATGAGGTCTCCGGTCTCGATCAGGCTCAGCACGTCGCCGTCCAGGTCGGTGATGGCCGGGACGCGTGTGACCACGGCGCCGAGCGCGATCTTGGTCGTCATGCGGGTGAAAATCATGGCTGCGGGAGCCACGCCATTCAGCCGGCACATGTGGAAATAGGCCGACCAGCCGGACGAGCCC
>DASURA010000388.1:0-3416 GCA_036280295.1 Hyphomicrobiaceae bacterium | reverse complement strand
GCCCAGGCGATCAAGAAGGCGCACGAGATCGGATGGAAGCCGGTGCACTACCTCAACAACGTATCGATCTCGGTCGGCGCCGTGCTGAAGCCGGCCGGCCTCGACGCGTCGAAGGATATCATCTCGGCCGCCTATATCAAGGACGCCACCGATCCGCAGTTCCAGAAGGATGCCGACATGATCGCGTGGAACGCGTTCATGGACAAATACCATCCGCAGGGAGACAAGACGAGCAGCTTCACGGTGTACGGCTATGCCGTCGCGTCGACGATGCTGGAGGTGCTGAAACGCGCCGGCGACAATCTCACGCGCGAGAACGTGATGAAGCAGGCGGCCAGCTTGAAGGGCGTCGAGATCCCGATGCTGCTGCCCGGCATCAAGATCAACACCAGCGCGACCGACTTCTACCCGATCCAGTCGGTGCGCCTGGAGCGCTTTGACGGCAAGACCTGGCACCTGTTCGGCGACGTGCTGTCGAATGAGTCGGAGTAGGGCCGAGCTGGCCGGTGTCAGACGATGGGGTCAGACCCGCAGGGTCTGACCCCGCTGGGTCGTGCAAAATTGCACAGGCCGCAAGCCGCAGGCGCCTGCTGCAACGATGCAGCACCGGTTCCAGTTGACCCCGGCGCGCGTTGCGGGCAAGAGTGCGCCGGGAATCGGAGCGTAGCGCAGCCTGGTTAGCGCACCAGTCTGGGGGACTGGGGGTCGCGAGTTCAAATCTCGCCGCTCCGACCAATTAAATCAGATGTTTAGTCATGAGCGGCAGGGCTTCGCCTCATAAGCAGGCCTCGTAAGCGCGCTTATCCGTTGTCCCGCTCAAGCCGCTTCGTGCTGCATGCCCCTGGAGCTTCCTTCTACGGACAGCCGCCAGATCCTCCCCTGCCATCGGCCCCGATCCCGCAGGAGCCGAACAGCTCTCGAGTCTCGCCTCGGATGATGCGGGCATCCGGCCGTTGTGTCACCTTTGGGACGGTGACAGCCCATGATAGGGTGAACGCCATGTTCACCGGATTGATCAGCGATATCGGCGCCGTGGTGGGGCGCGAGGGCGGCCGCTTCACTATACGCTGCGCGTATCCCGCGGAGAGCATCGCGCCGGGCGCCTCGATCGCGTGTGACGGCGCCTGCCTGACGGCTACCAGGGTGGAGCCCGAGCCGGGCGGCGGCAGCCGGTTCACGGTCGATGTCTCCAACGAGACGTTGTCGAAGACCACGCTGGACGGATGGCAGCCCGGCCGGCGCGTCAACCTGGAGCGGGCGCTCAGGGCCGGCGAGGAGCTCGGGGGGCACCTCGTCAGCGGGCATGTTGACGGCGTGGGGCGCATCGTAGATATGCGCGCCGATGGCGACTCGCGGCGCTTTGCCGTGGAGGCACCGGCCGATCTCACCCGCTACATCGCTGCCAAGGGTTCTGTAACGCTTGATGGAATCTCGCTGACGGTCAACGAGGCTGAGCAGAACCGGTTCGGAATAAACATCATCCCGCACACCTTGACCCACACGACGTTGGGCGCCAGAAAGCCGGGCGACCGGGTCAACCTGGAGGTAGACCTGATCGCGCGCTACGTTGCCCGGTTGATGGCGGGCGCTTGATGAGCGCGCCAGACGGTTGGGCCACGTCTTGGCCATCTCAGCAGACCGGGAGTAGCACATTGTGAGCACCACCCCGCAGCGGGTGATCTACGCGGAGGGGAAGGGCTTCCTCTCCCCGATCGAGGAGATCATCGAGGACCTGCGCAACGGGCGCATGATCATCCTGGTTGACGCCGAGGACCGCGAGAACGAGGGCGATCTGCTGATCCCGGCGCAGATGGCCACGCCCGACGCGATCAACTTCATGGCCAAGCACGGCCGCGGGCTGATCTGCCTGTCGCTCACGCAGCAGCGTGCGTGCCAGCTGAAGCTCGACTACATGGCGCCGCACCCGGAAGCGCGCAAGCGGACCGCCTTCACCACCTCGATCGAGGCGCGCGAGGGCGTGACGACCGGCATCTCCGCGCACGATCGCGCCCGCACCATCGCGACCGCCATCGACCCCACCAAGGACCACAACGACATCGTCACGCCGGGCCACGTATTCCCGCTAATCGCCCGCGAGGGGGGCGTGCTGGTGCGTGCCGGGCATACCGAGGCCGGCGTCGATCTCGCACGGCTGGCCGGGCTCTACCCGGCGGCCGTGATCTGCGAGATCATGAACGATGACGGCACCATGGCGCGGATGCCGGATCTGGTCGGCTTCGCCCAGCGGCATAACCTGAAGATCGGTACCATCGAGGACCTGATCGGCTACCGGCTGAAGCACGACCGCATCGTGCGCCGGGTGGCCGAGACGACGCTTGAAAGCGGCTACGGCGGCGAGTTCCAGCTGCACGTCTACGAGAACACGGTGGAGCCGTTCGAGCACCTGGCGCTGGTGAAGGGAGACCTGGAGGCGCCCGGCCCTGTGCTGGTGCGCGTGCACGCCGTGAGCGCGGTGGCCGATATCCTGGGCGGCGGTGGCGAGGGTGCCAAGGGCTCGCTGATCGAGAAATCGATGCGCGTCATCGCCGAGGAAGGGCGCGGCGTGATCGTGCTGATCCGCGATCTGCGACCCAAGTCGGTCTCGGAATGGATCGCGCAGCAGGCCAACCGGAACGCGCCGGGGAAGAAGAAGAAGAACGATGCCGAGCGCCGCCAGGTGGAGATCGGCATCGGCTCGCAGATCCTGCGCGACCTGGGTGTCACCGATATGGTGCTGCTGTCGAACAAGCCGCCATCCCGCTACGTCGGGCTGGAGGCATTCGGGCTGCGTATCGTCGGCCAGCGCCGGATAGGATAGGGCGCAAGATGGCCGGTCGCGCACAGCATTCGGACGACGCGCCGCAGGCGCCGGCGGCTGAGGGAGCCCGCGTGCTGCTGATCGAGGCGCCCTATTACACGGCCGTCGCCGAGGCATTGGCCGCCGGCGCGATCGAGGAGCTGACAGCGGCCGGTGCCACCTATGAGCGGGTGCTGGTGCCGGGAGCGCTGGAGATCCCGCTTCTGCTCGGGCAGGCCGTGCAGGCCAGGCTGATCCCCGCCGGCGCCGGCAACGCCCGCTTCGACGGCTGTGTGGCGCTCGGCTGCGTTATCCGCGGCGAGACCACGCACTATGAGACCGTGTGTAACAATGCCAACCATTGGCTCATGGATATTGCGGTGCGCCACGCCATTCCGCTTGGCAACGCCATCCTGACCGTGGAGAACGAGGCCCAGGCGATGGCGCGGGCCGAGGGCGGCCGGCGCGGCAAGGGGGCGGACGCGGTGCGGGCCTGCCTGGCGCTGATCGCCCATGCACGGGCGTTTGCAAGGTAAGGCCGTAGTGCGGATCAGGGCGCAGCCCGTAATCCGCCGTTGTGTCGCGGATCGGCGGATTACGGCTGCGCCTGATCCGCACT
>DASURA010000387.1:0-6381 GCA_036280295.1 Hyphomicrobiaceae bacterium | reverse complement strand
CCAAGGAAATCATCCTCACGGGCGCACCTTTCACCGCCATCGACGGCCTCGCCTGGGGCATGATCAACAAGGTCGTGCCGGGCCCGCAGCTCATGGACGAGGTGCTTTCGGTCGCACGCAAGATCGCGAGCAATGCGCCCGTCAGTGTCCGCCAGGCGAAGAAGTCCATGGACCGCGCGAGCGATCTCGGCCGCGCAGACGGCTATGCCTACGAGATCGAGGCCTACAACCGCACGGTCGTCACCGAGGATCGGCAGGAAGGCATCAACGCCTTCAACGAGAAGCGGAGGCCGCAGTACAAAGGAATGTAGGAGGGGTCAGACCCGCAGGATTCGACCCTGCACCCCACCGCCACTACCGGAACGCCAAGTCTGTCATCCCCGGCGTGCCGCCGGCCTGGGTCAGCATGCAGTGCACCTGGCCGCGGTGGTGGGTCTGGTGGTTGAAGATGTGGGTGACGATCAGCCACTTGGGCTTCGTCACGACACGGCCGGTCGAGCCGGAGTGCCACGTGATGTCGCCTCCGAGCCACGCCGGATCCAGTCGCTCGGCCCAATCGACGATCAACTGATCGAAGGCCGCACGCTCGCGCTTCAGCTCATCCCAGCTGTCGTACATGCCCAGCGACTGCGGGATGCCTGTGGCCTTGGGCTTGGGCGTGCCGACGAGGCGGCTCATCCAGATCTGATCAGCCCACAGCAGATGGTTGAGCGTGGCGTGGATCGAGCCGAAGAAGGCGCCGCGCGGTTCCTTGCGCACAGCCTCGCTCAGGCGATCGGCGGTGCCGTACAGGTTCTCGTTCTGCCAGCGGTTGTATTCCGCCATGGCTTGAACGTAGCCGGTCGAGATCATCTCGCGCTCTGCCCCGATGCCACTCAGCGTCACAGGTATTGGGCGGATTAGGCGCAAGCCGTGATCCGCCGAAGCACCTAAAGATTGGCGGATTACGGGCTGTTATCCCGAGTCCGACTAAATCCGGCTACCCGACGATCTCCTCGGACTTGAAGTTGAGCGCGATCTCGGCAGCGGCGTTCTCGGCACTGTCGGAACCGTGAACCGTGTTGCGCTCGATGTTCTCGGCCAGCTCCTTGCGGATGGTGCCCGGGGCCGCCTTGGCGGGATCGGTGGCACCCATCACGTCGCGATACGCCTTGATGGCATTCTCGCCCTCGAGCACCTGCACAACGATCGGGCCCGAGGTCATGAACGCGACCAGGTCGCCGTAGAACGGCCGGGCCTTGTGCACCTCATAGAACTTCTCCGCCTGCTCCTTGCTCCAGCGCACGCGCTTTTGCGCGACGATGCGCAGGCCCGCCTTCTCGATCAAGGCGTTGACGGCGCCGGTGAGGTTGCGCCCGGTGGCGTCCGGCTTAATGATCGATAATGTGCGCTCGATGGCCATCCGGCTCTCCGTTGAATATGGTCTTGCTTGCAGGTGTTGATTGGGCGGCGAGATGCGGCCCGCGCGCAGCCTTATAGCGCTGCGTTGCGGATTTTCACAACCGGCGGCGGCGGTAGTGGGCATGAGTCCGGCAAATAGCGCGCACCCGGCCTTTCGATGGCCGCATTGGGGCCGCAAAGGGCCGGCTAAGTCGTTTGTCTTTCTGGACGATCGCAGGCGTCCGGCGCTAGGCTTCCGCGCGCGAGGCTTGGCAGCCGACGCAGCAGCGATAATCCTGCAACTTGGGCGCCGACAGCCGTATCGGTGACACATCAGTGACACAGATGTCAGGGCCAGCCTCGAATGCACAATGGTATCTTGCCCGCGATGGCGAGCAGTTCGGCCCTATCTCCGAGCCTGAGATGGCCAAGCTCGTGGAGCTTGGGCACCTGAAGCCCACCGATCTGCTTTGGCGTGAGGGTTTTCCTGATTGGCGGCCGGCCATGGTGGTGTTTCCGCCGCAGGCCCCACCCCTGCCAGGTGGGCCGCGGCGGACCCGGCGTGAGCCCGATCGAGATCCTGGACGAGAGTCCGGGCGTCCACGCATGATGGCAGAGCCGTCGCTCGGCGGCGTGACGCCGGACGATCGGAGCGGCTTCATCGCCGATAATCGTACGGGCTACATGCCGGACGGCCGAGCCGGCTTTACTCCTGACGAGCCCGAAGGCTATGCGGGGGCGGAGCAAGAGCCGCCGCCCCGCCGCCGCCTAGGTCGGTGGCTTGCACTCCTGGCGCTGCTGGCGCTGGCGGTGGCGGCCGCAGGCGCCGGCTATCACTACCGCGAACAGGTGATGGGCCTGGTCGCCTCCTTCAGTGCCTCCTCCACCACCGCCCTGTCTACCGCCACATCGGGGCCGGCGACTTCCGAGACGGCTGCTGCGGAAAAGAATGGTCTGGAAATCCCGCCGTTCGCAGGTTTCCGCGGTGACGCGGCGGCGATCGATGCCGGGTTGCAGGCCACGCCCCTCTGGAGGCTCGTCAAGCACGAGTTCCCGGACTGGTACAAGAAGCGCCTCGACGAAGCGGCGGCGCTGGCCGCGGACAGCAAGGATGACGCAGTCATCGGCCAGCTGATGGCCCGCAAGCTGGTAGCGCTGCGCCGGCAGCATGTGGCGGAAGCTTTGTCGGCCACCCCGGAGACACTGCGCGCAGTGGCGCTTGCCTATCTGAACAGCATCGACCGCCTGAGCAGCAAGAATGCCGAAGCTTGCCAAGGCTTTATCATGCATGCCGAGGCGGAACCGCTGGTCGTGGCCATGCTGCGCGGCACCGAGGATACGGCGCACCTGCAGGCAGGGATCGTGGCCGTCTTCAAGGCCATCGCTGAAGGACGCCAATTGCCGCGTGTTCATGCCCGGCCAACGCAAGAGCAGCGCGACATGCTGACTGCGGAGCTCATCAAGAAGGGCTGGACGGGGGCGGACTTCCAGATTCTCGCCAACGACCGCACCATGGCGGAGGCACCGGCAACGAAAGTTTGTCAGCTGGTGCATGACTTCTTCTCTGCCCAGCTGGCCGTTCCGGATGCCGAGGCGCAGATGCGGCTGCTGGTCAATTCTGTACGACCGATCTTCGTCGTCAGCGGCTGAGTGCGCAGGCGGATGAGTTTGGCGGTGCGCCATCCGCCGATACGACCGTCGGCATGGCGGATTGCCGGCTTCGCCCTCTTCCGGACGCGGCTCCATGGGGAGCCGGCAGCGCCATCGCGCGTCGCGCGCCGCAACGGCGTCCCCGCCGAAGCCGGCTCCCTTGCAGCCTGCTATAGGCGCCGCGTGGACACCGCGCACCTGCCGATCGCAGGGGTACCGGCAAGACGCTGGGGAAATCGTGTGGAGCACGCTTGGCCGCCCCGGCCTGCGCCGCCGATGCGCGCTCAGCATCCCTTCGCAGGGCAATCGTTTCGCACTTGCCCAGCATTTCCGTCAGGCGCACGATGCCCGGCGGACTGGATGTGGTGGCGTGGCCACCCTGGCTCAAGGTTCTTCCATCGATGATGCAGCTGCTCTCCCATCCGTTTTCGCCCTACGGGCGCAAGGTGTCGCTGGCCATGGCCATGAAGGGCGTGGGCGACCGGGTCGAGGTTTCCCAGGTGGACACCAACCCGCTCGGCAACCCGGACATCACCAGGGCCAACCCGCTCGGCAAGATCCCGGCGCTCGTGATCGACGGCGATACCGCGATCTACGACAGCCACGTCATCTGCGAGTATCTCGATACGCTGGCGCCGGCGCCGGTGCTGTTCCCCAAGGGGGGCGTGGAGCGCGTACGCACGCTGACGCTGGCGGCCCTGGCCGACGGCATCCTCGATGCGGCGCTGCTGATGGTCTACGAGAAGCGCTTTCGCCCGGAGGACAAGTGGCACGCTCCGTGGCTGGAGCGCCAGCAGCACAAGATCGATGGCGCGCTGGCGCTTCTTGAGAAGAAGCCGCCGGTGTGGAGGGAGAGCCCGGACTACGGCCATCTCACGCTCGCCGCGGCGCTTGGCTACCTCGATTTCCGCCACGAGGGCAAATGGCGTGCCGCGCATCCCGGCCTTGTGGTGTGGCTGCAGGCCTTCGCGGAGGCGGTGCCTGCCTTCGCCGAGACGCAGCCGAAGTAGGTCGGCACACGCGAAGTGCCGGACCCGAGACCTGCCGCATGAAGGGCCCGCGGGCACTTCATAGACGTTCGTGCGGCTCCGAGCCGAATGACAGTCGCAGGGAGCACGGCATGACATGACCCAGATCTTGGCAGATCGATTTCCGTATCGAGCCCGGCACGCACGTGAAGCTCGCCAAGCACGACCCGGACGATACGTCGGCCTTTCCGGATCGCGACGCGGCCGAGGTGCAATCCAAGGCCGATGCCAAGATCATCAACGAATGGCAGGATCGGCTCTACGCCGAGGGCAGGCGCGCGCTCCTGGTAATCCTGCAGGGTACGGATACGTCCGGCAAGGATGGCACCATCCGCCATGTCTTCAACGACACCGGGCCGCTCGGCGTCACCGTCACCGCGTTCCGACGGCCGAGCGAGGAGGAGTTGGCGCACGACTTCCTGTGGCGCGCACATCTCGCCTGCCCGCGCCACGGCTTCATCGGCATTTTCAACCGGTCGCACTACGAGGACGTGCTGGTAGGGCGCGTGCGCAAGCTCGCCCCGGCCGACGCGATCGAGCGACGCTACGACCAGATCAACGCGTTCGAGAAGATGCTCAGCGAGAATGGCACCACCATCCTAAAGTTCATGCTGCATATCTCCAGGAAGGAGCAGGGCAAGCAGCTGAAGCAGCGCCTGGACGAGCCGGAGAAACGCTGGAAGTTCGATCCGAGCGATCTTGATGACCGCAAGCTGTGGCCGCAGTTTCAGGCCGCCTACGAGACCATGCTCACACGCTGCTCGACGCCGTGGGCGCCATGGCACGTCATCCCCGCCGATCGCAAATGGGCGCGCAATGCCGCCATCGCCGCGATCGTCCGCGAGAGTCTGGAGGCGATGGCCCCGCAGTATCCGAAGGTCGATTGGGATCCGAAGGATTTCAAGGTGGATTGAGTGCGGCCGCGGCGGGTGGCATATAGGCCACCATGAGCACGTGCGTCACACGGCAAGATCTCGACACGTCTCGGCCGGACATCTCGACAGTCTTTCACGGTGTGATCGACAGCGAGCCGACCGATATCTCTTCGCGCGGCAAAGACAAGATGATCGGTGATGCGGCCTGGGAGGAATACCTTGAGGAGACGGATCAGAAGCCAGGAACGCCACCGACATGAGCGTTGCAATTGCTGCTGAGGCTCTTCCATGTCCCCGTCCTCCAATCTCCTCTCCGACATCCGTCCCGGCCTGACCGGCGGCGCTGAGCTTGTTGTCGCGCCCGAGCACACTGCGGCGCGCGTTGGCTCCGGCGAGATCGCGGTGCTGGCGACGCCGGTGATGATCAACCTGATCGAGGCCGCCGCGCTCGCTGCCTGCGAGCATCTGCTGCCGCCCGGCCATCAGAGCCTCGGCATCCATCTCGACGTGAGCCACACTGCGGCAACGCCGGTGGGCTTGCGCGTGGCTGCCGCCGCCGAGGTTGTGGCGGTGGAAGGCCGCACCATCACCTTCCGCGTCGAGGCGCGCGACGAGCGCGAGGTGATCGGCGGCGGCACGCACCAACGGGTGGTCGTCAACGTGGCGCGCTTCGATCAGAGGGTGCAGCGCAAGCTGGAGGGGTAGGCTGCCCCGGGCCTCGGGTTGCGGGAAGCGGAGGCCTTCCCGGCCTTCGGCTGCGGCGCCCGGCTTGCGAGGCCCGAAGCTCAACGTGACACACTGCGCCTCGGCTGCCAGTATGGCATAAATGGTGCGACTCTCGGCGTCAGCAGAGCTAAGGCTTGCGGCCCCGAGCACACTGCCGTGTTGTCGCCGGAGGCCCGGTCGGCTGTACACGCCAAGACAAGCAGAGTGCCAAGACATGAGCCTGACAGTAGAGGCAGTTCTGGATCGGCTGCGGCACGTCAAGGGGCCGGACCTCAAGAGCAATATCGTCGATCTCGGGCTGGTGTCGGAGATCCTTCTGAAGGACGGTCGGGTATCGTTCTCCATCACCGTTCCCGCTCAACGCGCCGCCGAGCTGGAGCCGCTGCGCAAGGCGGCGGATACGGCCGTGCGTGAGCTACCGGGCGTCACCAGCGTCATCGCAGTACTGACGGCCGAGCGCGCGGGCGGCAGCCCCGGCGCTGGGCAGGCACCGGAAAGCGCCCGCGTCCAGCGGGCGCGGACTGCGAGCGGCAGGGGCGCGCACGCCCACGGTCACGCGCCGCCTGGCGCGCCGGCACCTGGCATGGCCGGCGGCGCGCGCCCGCAGGCGCTCAAGATCCCCAACATCAAGCACATGATCGCCGTCGCCTCCGGCAAGGGCGGCGTCGGCAAGTCCACCGTCGCCGTCAACCTGGCGCTTGGCCTGCAGGCGATCGGGCTCA
>DASURA010000386.1:0-7456 GCA_036280295.1 Hyphomicrobiaceae bacterium | reverse complement strand
GTTACATTGTTGGCTCTGCCCTCGCCGGGACCGCACACAGAAGCGAGACTTTGAACGCAGTCATAACTGTGCGTTGTTGCGAACACCTGAACATTAAATTCGCGGGCGGTATGATAAACTAGATCCCACATGTTCGTCATTACGCTGTAATGGAGTCCCGTATCAATTTCGTCCACTAGAAGCACACCATCCTTTGCCCGAATTAGCGATATGGCCAGTGCCAAGATGCGCCACATACCATCGCCGAGGCTTCCAATGGGGATTGGCGTCTCAACGTTTCTTATTTTGACTTTGAATCCGTCTCGAGTGCCCAACGAATAGTATCGCGTTGTTGGTCCAGCCGTTGCTGCTAGTCGCTCAATTTTGGGTTCAAGAAAGCGTAGTGCGGTAAGCACTCGCTCTTCGGAGTCGGTCAGGACAATATCATTCCACATTACGATCAGATCGTCCACGGAAAGAGATTCGGTCGTAATGTATTGAGCGGATGTGCGCCGTTCGGCCCTTCCACGGCGAGGACGTTGGTCTATACCATCCAGTCTGAGCCCACCACGTGCGGAGAGGGTCATCCTTCCGATCAAGGGTTTGGGGCTGCCTTGTAGCGAAAGAACAGATCGTGGCAGCAATGGGAGTTCACCACGGTCGAAGTCCATTTGGTCGCTCGCAGCCGCTTCTTGTATCGAGTAGGAGATGGAGCGTGCATGCGCACTATTCTTCGTCTGGACAGTGAACTTCGAGGTTGGCCGCATATCGTGGCCATGAAACAAGTGTGAGATATCCAACTCGACTTCGAGAGTGCGATTGGGACTGATAGCATCCAAATCCAATCGTTCGCCACGGCGGTTGACGATGCGCCATAGGGCAGTTGGCTCCCCACCCGATGCCAATAGATAGAGGGCCTCAAGAACGGAGGTCTTGCCGCTGTTGTTGCGTCCGACCAACAGGTTAACCTGTCCCAGTCCACCCATCTCAAGGTAGCGGAAACACCGGTAGCCGCTGATCACCAAAGAGTGAATCATGAGGACTGACTGTTACGCGACGTGTCCTCTCACAGTAACCGCAACGAGACACCGAGTCACTGTGTGATATAGCATGTACTAACAACTGCCTTGACTGGTGCCCGCTAGGCAGGTGACTATGGTGGGCTATCCCGTCACAATCCGCTCGATCTCGGCGCCGCAGCTCGACAGCTTCTGCTCCAGGCGCTCAAAGCCGCGGTCGAGGTGGTAGACGCGGTTGATGGTAGTCTGGCCCTCGGCCATCAGGCCGGCAATCACCAGCGACACCGAGGCCCTGAGGTCGGTAGCCATCACCTGGGCGCCGCGGAGGGCCTCGACCCCGCGCACGGTGGCGGTATCGCCCTGCAGCTGGATGTCGGCGCCGAGCCGCGCCAGCTCCTGCACGTGCATGAAGCGGTTCTCGAAGATGGTCTCGCGGATCACGCTGGTGCCCTTGGCCTTCGTCATCAGCGCCATCAGTTGCGCCTGCAGGTCCGTCGGGAAGCCCGGATAGGGCTCGGTCTCGACCGTGATCGGCTCCAGGTCGCGGCCGTTGCGGGCAACCCGTATCCCGGTCTCTGTCTCCGTCACGCTGACTCCGGCACGCTCGAGGGTGGCGAAGGCATTCTCCAGCAGGGCCTTGCGCGCGCCCTTCAGCTCAACGTCGCCGCCGGCGGCGGCCACGGCGAAGGCATAGGTGCCGGTCTCGATGCGGTCGGGCAGCACGGTGTGCACGGCACCCTCGAGCCGGTCTGTGCCCTGCACGTAGAGCCGCGAGCTGCCGACGCCCTCGATGCGGGCGCCCATCTTGATCAGGCATTCGGCAAGATCGCCGATCTCCGGCTCGCGGGCGGCGTTCTCGATCAGGGTCTCGCCTCTGGCCAGCGCCGCGGCCATCAAGGCGGTATGGGTGGCGCCCACCGAGACCTTGGGGAAGGTGATGCGGCCGCCCTTGAGCCCGCGCGGGGCCCTGGCCACTACATAGCCGCCGTCGATGTCGATCTCAGCGCCCAGCGCCTTCACGGCCATCAGCAGGAGGTCCACCGGCCGCGTGCCGATGGCGCAGCCGCCGGGCATGGAGACCCGCGCCTGCCCGCAGCGGGCGATCAGCGGGCCCAGCACCCAGAAGCTCGCCCGCATACGGCTCACCAGCTCGTAGGGCGCTGTCGTATCGACGATATCGCGGGCCGTGAGATGGAACGTCTCCCCCAGGTGAGGCGTCGGCTTGCCGCGCTTGCCGTCGATGGTGAGGTCGACTCCGTGGTTGCGCAGGATGCGCCCAAGCTGCGCCACATCGGCCAGGCTCGGCACATTCTTGAGGGTGAGGCGCTCAGGCGTCAGCAGGCTCGCGATCATCAGCGGCAGCGCCGCATTCTTCGCCCCGGAGATGGCGATGGTTCCGTTGAGGCGCTTGCCGCCGACAATGCTCATGCGATCCATGAATAGCCCCGTGGTGGTTGGGTCGCGTACGACTAAGGCGCCGGACTGCGGCGCCCATCAGGCATTCTCTCCCTTGGATATGGCCGGCGCTTCCCCCGCGTCCGGCCCAGCCTGCTTTGCCTCGCCCTCCAGCCGGCCGTGCTGCGCCCGCCCGCGCGCTTGTGCTTTGCGCTTCAAGAGGTTGGAGCGCAACTCCGCTGCCAGCCGCTCTTGGCGCTGCTGCGCCTGCAGCTTCTTGTCGTCGGATTTGCCGGAGTGCGCCATCGGTCCGCTGGGCGTGTTTGCGCCACCTTACGGGCGAGGCGCAAGCGGTGCAAGTTGCGCTGGCGGCAGCGTTACCGTGCCCGCCGAGCCGCACCCGATGCCGATGCCGCGAGTCTGGCGCTGCCAACCCCTCTTGCGGCGCGCGTGAGCAGTTGCGTGCGCCGCAACGATGGTCTATGCCGTAGCCGGTCTTCGCGTCCTCCGGGGTGCGTGCGTGGTTCCCCATGTGCCCGCCTTGCGGGCCACGGGCGTTGCCACCCCAGCGTTTGCTGCCGTAGCTCAGTGGTAGAGCACTCCCTTGGTAAGGGAGAGGTCGAGAGTTCAATCCCCTCCGGCAGCACCACCAAACCCCCAGAGAATCACAGGGTCTTTTGCGCCTCGACGACCGCGCCGAGGCGGAAGAGCGCGAGGCGGTCGCCCGCAGCACGGACCCATGGCACGATCCGGACTGGACGCTGATCGAGGATCGGCGGGGCGACCTGCCCCCATTTCCGATCGACACCTTGCCGCCGGCTTGGCGGCCCTGGCTGGAGCGGGCGGCGCGTGGCGCCGGCGTGATGGCGGACCATGTGGCGGCGCCCCTGTTGGCGATCGTCGCCGGCCTGATCGGCGCGGCGCGCCGGGTCCAGGCCTCCCGCTCATGGACCCAGCCCATCTGCCTGTGGACGGCGGTCGTGGGCTACTCGGGGACGGGCAAGACGCCGGGCCTCGATGTCGTCCGTCGCGTGCTGGCTCGCATCGAGCGCAGCCGCAGCGGGAGCGTAGACGAGGCGTGGGCGGTGCATGACCGGCGAACGGCCGAGGCCAAGGCGGCCCTGCGGCGCTGGAAGGGCGAGGTGCAGAAGGCGGTGGACGGCGGCAAGCCGGCGCCGCCACGCCCCGACGATGCGCAACTCCCCCCGCCGTTCGTTGCCGCGAGATTCTACGTGATGGACTCGACGGTGGAGCGTCTGGCGGTGCTGATCGAGGCACGGCCTCGCGGCATGCTGACCATCGTGGACGAGCTGGCCGGGACGAGCTGGCCGGGCTGCACGCCAGCATGAGCCGCTACAATCGCGGGGGCGACCGCGAGTTCTGGTTGGAAGCGTGGAACGGCGGCGCGCACTGCATCGAGCGTCTCAGTCGGCCGCCGGTCTCGCTGGCGCACCTCCTGGTGTCGATCACCGGCGGCTTCCAGCCGAGCAAGCTCACCCGCGCCTTCGGCGGCGAGGAGGGTGGCATGGCCGCGCGCTACCTCTACGCTTGGCCGGCTGAGCCCGGCTGTTGGCCGCTGACGGACGACATCGAGGGGGCCGACCCGGACCTGCAGCAAGCGCTGATGCGCCTGATCGACCTGCCGGCCGGCGGCGGCTCGAAGGTGGAGCCGCGCACGCTCCCACTCGACGGCCCCGCACGCGCAGCCTTCGAGGCCTTCCGCCAGGGTTGAGCGCCAAAAGGGCGCATGTGACGGCCGCGAGCGCGAGGCGTGGGCCAAGGCGCCGGCTCACGTGCTGCGCCTCGCCGGCACGCTCGCCTACATGGCCTGCGCGATGCCGGAGATCGTTCGGCCGGCCGCAGGCACCAGCATGGAGCAGTTGCGCGAGGTGGCGCGCGGCGCGGCCGAGCCGACCACGATCGGCGTCATCTATATCGAGAGCGCGGTGCGCATGTGGTCGGCCTACTGGTGGCCGCACGCCCGCGCCGCACTGCGCCAGATGGGGGGCAGCGAGCGGCACCGCGATGCCCGCCGTGTGTTGCGCTGGCTGAGGGCGCAGGGCCGCACGGAGGTATCCCGCGAGGACATTAGGCGGGACGCCCTCGCCCAGGCGCCCGATGCCGAGGGCGCCGAGCGTCTCATGACCGAGCTGGTGCAGGCGGGCTGGCTGCGCCAGCGTCCGCCCGAGCGCACAGGTGGGCGGTCTCGGCGTCGCACTAGACGCCGGGCAACGCGCCGACAATCCTCAGGATACGACGATCTCACTGATCTGAATCTGGGGCGAGATGTCGGTGTAGTTGGGAATGTCGCCCATGATCTCGGTGCTGTGCGCGCCGATCCCATTCTGGAAATCGGCTACCGCGTTGAAGTACAGATGGCAGGCGGCGACGAATGGTGCAGGCGCCCCTGGACCCCCACCTGCGAGACCCTTGTCGACCTCGTAGCGAAGCATGCCGGAGCTCTTCAGTCTCTCCATGACCATGGGCAGGTGCTTGTTGGCATAGTAGCCGTGGTCGAAGCGCTTGCCCGGCTCGTTGGGGTACAGGACCGTAACGCGAACCATGGTCACTCCTCTCTATCCCGCGATGGAAATCTTTCCTGCGACGGAGGGCACAACTGTAGGCTCAGCGGATTGTGGAATGCAAGGCGAGCGTGAGCTCAAGCATTCCCGCGGCTCTGTCTCAATCCACGAGGGCCCGGTTGGGCCCTCGTGGCGTTGGAAAGAAGTGGCAGAAGGGAGGGGTAGCAATCAGCTTGCCGCCTGCAGAGCTTGCATGGATCTGCCGTCAGCCAGCGGCCTTGCTGGCCGGAGAGGTGGCCGACGTGCCTTCCAGCTGCTCCTTGACCGCGTCGCCGACGCTCTTCACGTAGGCGGTCTGCTCGGCCTGCAACTGCTTGGCCGTGTCCAGGTCGGCAATCGGTCCGTGGATGCTGACGAGGCGAGCCTCGATCTCGGTTCGGACGTAATAGCTTCCACCGTCATTGAAGGTATCGACGTTGGTCGACACCGTCGTCCTGTTGCTCATAGCGCGACTCTCCTCTCGTGGCGGCTGCTCAGTCCTGGCCGGTGCCCGCGGCCGTATTGACTGGCACCCCCGTGCAGCCTGTTTTGTCGGAGCGCTCGCGGCAACACAAGTCCCCTCGCGGCCCGCTGAGCGCGAGGAGCAGGGCGGCGTGCCCTGCCAGCCGATCAATGACGGGTCAGACCTCGCGATCGCCGCGGAAGCGCGCAAAGGTGCGGGACCCCTGTGGCCCGAACAGCACGACGTCGAAGGTCTCGGGCGTCCCGGCCTCCATGCCCGGCGAGCCGGACGGCATGCCCGGCACCGCCAGGCCGACAGCCTGCGGCCGCTCCGCGAGCAATCGGCGGATCGCCTTCGCCGGCACGTGCCCCTCGATGACATATCCCTGCACCTCGGCGGTGTGGCAGGAGGCAAGCGCATCCGGCACGCCGAGCCGCCGCTTGATGGCGTCGACGCTGTCGGTCGCCACCACTTTCACCGGAAAGCCGGCGCGCCGGACGTGCTCGATCCAGGCGCTGCAGCAGCTGCAGCTCGGATCGCGGTGGACGGTCATTCCCGGCAGCGCCTCCGTGCCCGCGGCGAGTGGGACCGCCGGTGCGGCGCCCAGTGCGGCAAGTCCCGCGAGAGCCTGCCGGCGTGACAGCACGAGGTGCAAGAGCTTCATGGCCAACCCGCCTTTCTTTCCACCAACGATCAGAGTCATTGCCGCTATCGTCTGCGCGCCCCACGCGCTCGATCTGGCCTGATAAGCATTGGCTGCAATTTACAAAACTTTACCGGCGAGAGACAGCGGTGAAACCGGGCTCCTCCAGGTTCGAGGACCAGATGATCCCCGAATGAAGGAGAGCTGCGATGACCGAGCCGTCAAACACCCAGTCCGCCAGCAGGCCCGAGACCGCTCGTCCGCGCCGCCGCTGGCTGCCTGTTACGGCGATTGCCCTGGCCGCCGGCCTCACTGGCGCCGCGGCCACCGGCGCCATCGGCCAATACGGCCCACCGTGGGGCGGTTTCGGCCCCCACGGCTTCATGCACGGCCCCGGTTTCATGCATGGACCGTTGAGCCCGGCGCAGGTGGAGGAGCGCGTTGACCGCGGCATCCGCCATGCGGCGATCGAGCTCGACGCCACCACCGAGCAGCAGGAGAAGCTGCGCACCATCGCCAGGAGCGCCGTCAAGGACCTGCTACCCATGCGCGAGAAGGCGCAGGCGGCCCGTGCGCGCGCTGCGGACCTGCTGCTGCAACCGAAGATTGATCGTGCCGCCATCGAGGCGTTCCGCGCCGAGCAGCTGGCGACGGTAGACGCCGCGAGCAAGCGCTTCGCCCAGGCCGTGGCCGACGCCGCCGAGGTGCTGACGCCCGAGCAGCGCCAGAAGGCGCACGAGCTCATGCAGTGGCGCCGCGGCTTCTTCCGCGGCTGGCATCATCGCGGGTAGCACGGGGCTGTCGAGGCGGCGGATGTGAGGCGTCGCAGGGCGTGGGCCATTCTGACCCGACCTCCGCGCCAGGTGCCTCGCTCCGACCTCCGACGCCCGGATCTGGCCCGGCACCCACCACAAGGGCTACACTGACGCGTGACCGACCGCATACTCCTGATCGAGGACGATACCCGCCTGGCCGAGATGGTGCGCGACTATCTGGGCCAGGCCGGCTTCCGCGTGGCCCGGGCTGCCAACGGCGGCTCGGGGCTTGCCATGCATGCGCGCGACGCTTTCGACGCCATCGTTCTCGACCTGATGCTCCCGGATATGGACGGCCTGGACGTGTGTCGGCAGATCCGGGCGCACGCCGCAACGCCGATCCTGATGCTGACGGCGCGCGGCGATGCCATGGACCGGGTGCTCGGCCTGGAGATGGGTGCTGACGACTATCTGCCCAAGCCGTTCGAGCCGCGCGAGCTGCTGGCCCGGCTGCGGGCGATCCTGCGGCGTGCCGCAGCCCCCAGGCACGCGGACGTGCTGCGCTTCGGAGGCCTGGAGATCGATCGCGGCGCCCGCGAGGTGCGCCTCAACGGCGAGCCGCGGCCGCTGACCTCGTATCA
>DASURA010000385.1:0-6665 GCA_036280295.1 Hyphomicrobiaceae bacterium | reverse complement strand
GATCTTGGCCCGATCGGCCTCGTCGAGCCGAGCCTGGCGCACGCGGGCGACAGAGTCCGAATCGCCCATGTCGAAGGGATAGTCCGAGCCCAGCATCACGCGGTCTGCGCCAGCTACCGCGACCAGGACCTCGATCAGCTCCCGGCTGAAGACGCAGGTGTCGAACCACAGCCGCTTCAGATACTGCGAGGGCGGCTCTGGCGTGAGGCGGCGCACCTCCGCGCGCACCTTCCAGGCGTGATCCATGCGGCCGGCATAGAAAGGAAAATAGCCGCCGCCGTGCGCGATCACGGCGTCGAGGGCGGGATGCCGGTCGAGGACGCCGCCGAGGATGAGATGCGAGATGGCGATCGTCTCCTCCACGGGCTGGCCGACGCTGTTGACCATGAAGAAGGGGGCGAGCCGCTGGCCGTGCGAGAAGCCGAGCGGGTGGATGAACAGCGGCACGCCCAACTTGCAGAGGCGGGCATAGAGCGGGTCGAAAGCCGGATCGGATAGTTCGCGCTCCTCGACGTGTGTACCGATCTGGAAGCCGGCGAGCCCCAGCTCCTCGACGGCCCGGACGGCCTCTGAGACCGCCTGGTCAGGAAAGCGCATCGGCAGCGTGCCGAGACCGGCGAAGCGTTCCCGGTCCTGGGCGACGAAGGCGGCCATGTCGTCGTTCTGGGCACGCGAGAGCGCCACCAGCAGTTCCTCGTCGGCCCAGTAGTGCTGCTGCGCCGGCGCGGGCGCGACGACTTGCATGTCAACGCCCATGCGCTGCATCTGCGTCCGACGCTCCGCAACATCCAGCATCAGGCGCGGCAGCAACTTGGCCTGCTCGGCGTCCGTGGCGCGGCTCTCGAGCGACATATCTCGCAAGTACGGGTTGCGAATAGGATCGAAGCGGCCCGCGATCAGCGGCGCGACGCTGCGGCTGAGGACGTGCGTGTGGATGTCGACAATGCCCATGTCGGTGCGCCTTTCAGTGAACGCCGAGGTGGCGAAGCAGCAGATCCGCCTCGCCGGCAAGCGCGGCTGCGGTGCCCTCGTGCACGACCCGGCCGGTCTCCAGCACATAGACGCGATCGGCGACGGCGAGCGCGCTGTAGAGGTTCTGCTCGACGAGAAGGATGGAGAGGCCGGCGCTCTTCAAGTCGCGCACGATCCCTTCCAGGTGCTGCACCATCACCGGGGCGAGCCCCTCGGACGGCTCATCCATCAGGACCAGTTCGGGGTCGATCATGAGCGCGCGCCCCACCGCCAGCATCTGGCGCTCACCGCCAGAGAGCTGAGTGCCGCGGTGGTGCCGGCGCTCGGCGAGGCGCGGGAACAGGTCGAAGATGCGCTCCACCGTCCAGCCGTCCTTGGCGCGCGGGCTCTTGAGCATCGTCAGGTGCTCTGTCACCGTCAGCGATGGGAACAGCCGGCGGCCTTGCGGAACGATGGCGATCCTGCGCTGGGCGATCTCGTGCGCTGACAGACCGATGAGGCTGTCGCCGCGCCAGGTGACGAGGCCCGATCGAACCTGCGGCGGGTCGAGCCCCATGAGCGAGCGAATGAAAGTGGTCTTGCCCATGCCGTTGCGGCCGAGCAGCGCCACCACCTCGCCGGGGGCCACTGTGAGTGAGACGCCGCGGATGACGTGCGCGGCGCCGTAGAAGCTGTGCAGGTCGCCGACCTCAAGCATGATGCGGCTTACCCAAGTAGACCTCCTGCACGATGGCGCTGGAGCGGATGCCTTCCGGCGGCGCCTCCACCAGCACGCGACCCTCGTGCAGGCACGTCACGTGGTCGACGAGACCAAGCGCCAGGTCCATGTCGTGCTCGATCAGGACGAGCGTGAGGTCGCGCGGCAGCGCGCGGATGATATCGGCCACGATCGAGCGCTCGGCCGGGGAGAGCCCCGCGGCCGGCTCGTCGAGGAGCAGCATGCGCGGGCTTGTCACCAAGGCGAGAGCAATCTCCAGCTGGCGCTGCTCGCCGTAGGACAGCGCCTGCACCGTCACGCTGGCGCGCTCGGCCAGATTCGTCGCATCGAGTGCCGCGCCGATCGCCTGCACCTCGGCCGCATCGGTGTCGGGACTGCCGAGGAGAGAGAACTTGCGCGCCGAGAGACCCCGCGCGGCCAGCACCATATTGTCGGCCACGCTGAGCGTTGGAAACAGGTTGGTGATCTGGAAGGTGCGCGAGATGCCGAGGCGCGCGCGCCGGTGCGGTGGCAGGCGGGTAATGTCGCGCCCCTCGAAGGCAATACTCCCGCCGGTGGGCGGGATGACGCCGGTGACAGCGTTGAACAACGTGGTCTTGCCGGCACCGTTCGGGCCGATGATGGCGCGCCGCTGCCCTTTCGGCACGGTGAAGCTGACGCCGTTGACGGCGCGCAGCGCACCGAAGGCGACGACCACATCGGAAAGAGTGAGGGCGACGGGGGTCACGGCAACGCCGGCCCCCCCCTCCCCGCTCGCGGGGAGAGGGCCGGGGTAGTGAGGGCAAGCAAAGGGCTCCTGCCTATCAACCGGCCTCCTGAGTTGACGTCCACACCCATACCCTGAGGCCCCCCTTGGAAAGGCTTTCCCGTGTAGCAGCACCCCACCCTGCCCTCTTTGCGTTCGAGCCGAAGTGACGCCACCGGGGAGACGAGATCGGCGTGGCGCCTGCCTCCTACTTCTTGATGCCCTGGAACGTCCGCGAGTAGGCGGACTGCTTCAGGTAGGTCTCAGGGTCGTACTTCCAGAACTGGGAGACGCCGGGGTAGGTCTCGAGGGGGACATTCCAGAACTTCCCGTCCGGCCGCTTCGCCACCTTGCGGATGTAGACGTCATAGATCGGATTGCCGTAGGCATCGAGCCTCACGGTCGTGCCGAGCGGCGAGTCGGTGAGCTCCGTCTTGAGGACCGTGTCGATGAGCGCCTCGCGATCCTCGACCCTGCCACCCAGCTTCTCGATCGCCTTCGAGATCCACATCGCGCCCGAGTACATGGAGAAGCCGTAGAGCGAAGGGATCTTCTTGTACTTGGCAGTGTAGTCGTCCACGAACTTCTTGGTGGCTGGATTGGTCGAACCTTCCGCGAAATGTGCCGGCGAGATGATACCCTCGCAGTCGGCGCCGAGCGTACGGATCACAGACTGGTCGGTAGCGTTCATGGCGCCGAGCAGCGGCGTTTTGCCCTTGAGACCGAAGCTGGCGTACTGCTGAATGAACCGCGTCGCGTCGGCACCGGTTTCCATGGCGAATATGGCGTCGACTTTCAGGTTGGCCATCTGACCGAGATAGGGACTGAAATCGGCCGTGTTGAGCGGATGCCAGAACTGCTGCACGATCTCGCCGCCGCCTTCCGTGAAGACCTGGGCGAGGCCTCCGCACTGCTCGTGGCCGAAGGTGTAGTCCTGACTGACGGTGGCGATCTTCTTATAGCCCTGCTTCAGCGCCCAGTCGCCCAAAGGATGCGTGAAGGCGCTGGCCGAATAGCCGGCGACGCGGATCACGTTCTTGATGCGCTGACGCTGCGTGAGATCGTCGGCGGCGATGATCGGGATGAAGTAGGGCATGCCGTTGCCCTTGACGTAGTTTGCGACTGCAAGGCCGGTGTTGGCGAGCAGGTCGCCGATTAGGAAATGCACTTTGGCCTGCTCGACCAGGCGGCGCGCCTTCTGCAGCGCGGTATCGGGGTTGGAGGCGTCGTCCTCGATGATCAGCTCAACCTTGCGTCCGGCGATCTCGTGCTTGATCTGGTCGAACCAGAATTCCGTGCCCTCCACCATCTCGCGGCCGCCGGCGGCCACCACGCCGGTGAGCGGCGCCATCAAGCCGACCTTGATGGGGCCAGACTCCGCCCTGGCTGATGACCATGGCCGCAAGCCGGCGCCGGCGGCGGCCAGAGCGAGGCCGGTGGTCTTTAGGAATTGCCTGCGTTCCATGGGGACTTCCTCTCCTGCTGCTTTTTTATCGCCTCAGGCGCTCGACGAGCGCCCTGCCTTTGCCAACGAGCCCTTCGGGCGCGAAGATCATGATCACGATAAAGGTGAGGCCGAGCACGGTCTGCCAGCGCTCGGTATAAGAGCTGACGACGTTCTCGAGCGCGATGATGGCCGCGGCACCGACGAAGGAGCCGAACAGGGTGCCGACACCGCCGGCGATCGCCATCAGCAGTCCTTCCACCGATTGCGCCAGGGCGACCGTCGATGGGCTCACGAAATTGTTGAAGAATGCGTAGATGCCGCCGGCGCAGCTGGCGAAGAAGCCAGACACCGTGAAGCCGATGAAGAGATGCAGGGACACGTTGTAGCCGAGGCTGCGCATGCGGCTCTCGCTGTCGCGGATGCCGCGCAAGGTGAGGCCGAACGGTGAGTGCACGAACCGCCACATGCCAAAGGACAGCAGCGCGGTGACCGCCAGCACCGCCCAGTAGAAATCCCGCGTATCGGCGAGCGCCGGAGGACGGATGTCGCCCCGCAGGCCGTTCTCGCCGCCCGTCACCGCGGTCCAGCGCAGGCAGATGCCCCACACGATCATGCCGAGAGCGAGGGTGAGCAGCAGGAAGTAGACACCGGACGTGCGCACCGCGAGCAAGGCAAAGACTGCGGCGACCACCGTGCCGCCGAGGATCCCCAAAAACAACGCTACCGCCGGCGGCAGCCCGAGCTGAGACATGGCGTAGAGCACGACATAGGTCGAGACCCCGAAGATGGCGCCATGGCCCAGCGACGTTCGCCCCGCGAACCCGGCCAGAATATCGATGGACATCGCCAGGACGCCGAAGATCAGCACCTCGGTCGCCAATCCGACCTGGTAGTTGGAGAGCACGAGCGGCAGCAGCGCCGCTGCAATGACTGCGATCGCGCCCGTGCCGAGGATGCGGACCGAGCTGATGCCGCGGGGTGCGAGCCTCGGCAATGCCACGGCGGCGTTGTCGGCGGTGGTCTGGCCGGCACTCATCTCAGGGCCTCCCGAACAGGCCGAGCGGGCGGAAGGCGAGCAGCACCGCCATCGGGCCGAAGATCACGAAGTAGGCGAGCTCAGGGAACATCACCTGGCCCACGGTATTGAGCAGCCCCACCAGCATGCTCCCGACCGCAACGCCGATGAGGCTGCCGCGCCCGCCAATCACGACCACGGCGAGGCTGAATACCAGGATCTCGGCGTCAGCCGAGGGATAGAGCGCCAGAAAGGCGCCGCCGATCAGCCCGCCGAGCCCGGCCAGCGCCGCGCCGAGCACGAAGGTGGCGAGGAACACGCGGCGGACGTTGATGCCGGAGGCTTCCACCATCTCGGCGTCATCGACGCCGGCGCGGATCAGCGCGCCGAGGCGGGTGCGGTTGAGGAGCAGCCACAAGGTAAGAAAGATGAGAATGCCCAGCACCAGGACGAACAGCCGATACTTGGGATAGAAGACGCCGAAGATCTGCGTGGCGCCGCGCAGGGCGTCGGGGATCGGCACCGTGAAGCTGTCGCCCCCCCAGATCACCAGCGCCAGGTCGTCGAGGACGAAGGCGACGCCGAGCGTCAGCAGCACTTGGCGCAGCTCGTAGCCGTGCACGAAGCTCAGCAGACCCCGGTCGAGCAGGAGCCCGGTCAGTGCGACGCCTGCCATCGCCGCAAGCCCGCCCAGGGCGAAGCTGCCAGTCTGCGAGGCAACCGTGTAGCCGAGATAGCCGCCGAGCAGGTAGAGCGCGCCGTGCGCCAGATTGACGATGCGCAGCAGGCCGAAGATGAGCGTGAACCCGCTCGCCACCACGAACAGCAGCGCCGCGAAAGTCAGTCCGTTAAGGAGCTGGAACGTGCTCATCGGCTGTCATGCCAGGACGTGTCCCCGGCATCCAGACGACCATGTGCGTCGGAGCATGCGGTTGCATAAATCCCGGAGACAAGCGCCAGGATGACATCGCGAGGCAAGTGTCTGCGATCGATCGTGTGCATGCTTACGGCGCCTTCGGACCAACCGTGAGGTACCAATCCAGGATCTGCTCCCCCGTCATGAAGGCGACGTTGGGCCGGCGGTGAATGGACTCGAAGATGCAGCGGAAGTACCTGGTGCGGTGGGGTGCGCCCATGATGTAGGGATGGATGACGATGGCCATGATGCGCGCGGAATCGGCCGCATCGGCGTAGATTTGCTCGAATTGGTCCAGGGCGCGGTCGGCATACTCCGACGCCTTGTGGTGCTGGATCAGCATCATCGCCACGTCGTTGCACTCCTGCGTGTAGGGCACGTTGACGATGGGCTTGGTGCGAGTCTTGAGCCAGACGGGCTGGTCGTCGAGCACCCAGTCGCTGACGTACTCGTAGCCCTCCTCGACCAGGATGTCGGGCGTCTCCCAGGTCTCGGTGAGGCCGGGGCCGAGCCAGCCGCGTGGGCGCTTACCGGTGGCCTTCAGGATCGCCTCGGCGGTCTTGCGGATGTCCTCGCGCTCGTTCTCCACCTTCTGC
This sequence comes from Hyphomicrobiaceae bacterium, assembly GCA_036280295.1. GTDB lineage: Bacteria > Pseudomonadota > Alphaproteobacteria > Rhizobiales > Hyphomicrobiaceae > AWTP1-13. The sequence goes on along the minus strand of DASURA010000385.1, from coordinate 256 downwards.
ATGTTGCGCTGGGTGAAGCCGTGGCCCATGAACTCCCACTTGCGCTCGATGGCGGCCTCCACGATGGCGGGGTAGGCGGCGATGGCGGAGCCGTTGATCGCAAGCGCCGAGGGCAGCTTGAACTCGTCGAAAACCTCCAGAAGGCGCCAGAAGCCCACGCGGTTGCCGTACTCGTGCCAGGCCCAGTTGGGGATGTCGGGCGAGGGAGAGCCGCCAGCCGGCGGCGTCAGCACCGTGCGCGGCATCGGCTGGTTGG
>DASURA010000384.1:0-20421 GCA_036280295.1 Hyphomicrobiaceae bacterium | reverse complement strand
GCCCTGCTGCTGGCGCTCGGCGCGACGTTCTTCCTGACCGACGGCATCCAGACGGTCGCGGCCGGCGCCCTCAGAGGGCTCAACGACACGCGCGTGCCGCTGCTGATCGCAGCCGTCAGCTACTGGGGCGCCGGCGTCGGTGCCGGCTATGCCCTGGGTATCGTCCTGGAGTTCGGCGCGGTCGGCGTCTGGATCGGGCTGTCGATCGGCACGACGGTCTACGCCGTGCTGTTGTTGTGGCGCTTCCACGCGCTCACGCGTGCAGGCTACATGCCGCCGCTGCCTGACATTCCGTAGGCGGCAACAAGCGTGATGCATTGCGCCGATGAATGCATGGTGCCGGAGCCTCTCGGCTCCGGCACCTGCTCGTTGTCACCAGCGGTGGTGGTGATGCCGGTGATGCCGGTAGTGGCGATAATGACGCCGCGGCCAGTACCAGTAGGGGTTATAGTAGTAGTAGTTGCCCCAATGATGGCGGTGCCGGCGGTGCCAGCGATAGTGGCGATGGTGACGGTGCCGATGGCGCCAGCCCACCTGCTCCACCAGGCCTTTCTCGGCGACGGGATTGCCGGCCGTCGGAGATGCAGCAAGCGGGGCGGCCGACGCCGGGCTGGCGAAGAGCAACGCCGCGAGCGCAAGTGCGCCTAAAGTCAGTTTTGTGAGCATGTACTCACCCACCTCTCTGTTGCGGTTCAGGCATCTCCCCCAGTGCCGCCAATGACGGCAGCGGCGCACGGTTTCCGTCGGAAATTCTCGCTTCAACTGTCACGGAGCTCCGTGCCCGTCCCGCGTTCATGCGGTGTTCATCGCGGCGTCTCGAAGATGCCCATCTTGCGACGCAATAAGGGCGCGCCATTGCCTGTAGGTAGAGGCGGGCGGCACTCGCCGTGGAGACTCGCCCGCCACCATGATTGTGCTCTGGATGGGCGGAACCTCACACGCGATCTGATATGGGTTGAGTGCATATTCGGATGAACCGACACGTAGCGGCCCGCCCAGGATATTCATTGAACGTACAAGGATGAATTGCGGCATGCTCCAGATTTGCAGCACCGCATCCGAGAGAAGGCACGTACGGTACGGGACCTCTTCCTCGCAGCGCTGCCGGACTGTTGCAGCTGGGGCGCCGTTATGATCCACCGGGGTGGAGCGAGCCCACCGTGACACGCCTTGACACCCCCGGCGAACACCCGCATGTCAGCCGACCATGGCCGACGACAAGCGACTCGTCACCGGGGGCAGGCGCAGCGCGGACGACGTGGAGCCGTCGCTGCGGCCGCAGCTGCTTGCCGAGTTCATCGGCCAGGAGCAGGCGCGCGCCAACCTTCGCGTGTTCATCGCCGCTGCCAAGGCGCGTGGCGACGCCCTCGATCACGTGCTGTTCGCCGGACCGCCGGGCCTGGGCAAGACCACGCTCGCCCAGATCATGGCGCGCGAGCTGGGCGTCGGCTTCCGCTCAACCTCCGGCCCGGTCATCGCCAAGGCGGGCGACCTGGCGGCGCTGCTCACCAACCTGGAGGAGCGCGACGTCCTCTTCATCGACGAGATCCACCGCCTTAGCCCGGCGGTAGAGGAGATTCTCTACCCGGCGATGGAGGACTACCAGCTCGACCTGATCATCGGCGAGGGGCCGGCGGCGCGCTCGGTCAAGATCGACCTCAACAAGTTCACGCTGGTGGGTGCCACAACCCGCACCGGCCTTCTGACCACGCCGCTGCGCGACCGCTTCGGTATCCCGGTCCGCCTCAACTTCTACACCCACACCGAGCTGCAGACGATCGTAGAGCGAGGTGCGGGCGTGCTCAAGATGCCCATCAGCGCCGACGGCGCCGCCGAGATCGCCCACCGCTCACGCGGCACGCCGCGCATTGCCGGCCGCCTCCTGCGGCGCGTGCGCGACTTCGCGGCGGTGGAGGAGGCGAGCGTGGTTAATGCCGTCGTTGCCGACCGCGCCTTGAGCCAGCTGGAGGTGGACAAAGAGGGGCTCGACGCCCTCGACCGCCGCTATCTCAACTGCATCGCCAGGAACTACGACGGCGGCCCGGTCGGCATCGAGACGCTGTCGGCGGCGCTCTCCGAGCCTCGCGATGCGCTGGAGGAGATCGTCGAGCCGTTTCTGCTGCAGCAAGGCTTCATCGGCCGCACCCCGCGCGGGCGCGTGCTGATGCTGCGCGCCTACAAGCATCTCGGCCTCACCGGGCCGGCTCGCACATCAACACCGCAAGGCGGGCTGTTCGACGAGGTCGAGAGCGAAGATCCTGAATCGACTGGCGGCAAGGCGGCGGGGTAGGCCGGGGGCGTACCTCTCGCCAGCACGTCGGCCCCGTCCGTTGGGTCGTGGCGAAGGTCTGACCCCGACGGTCTGAATCCCACGTAATGTATCCCCCAAGCTCGGGGTTGCCGCTCCAGTGCAATTGTGCTTTGCACACAATGCGGGCCAGGGCATGAGGGGGGCGGCAGTGAGGGCTGCCGCAGCGACATAATGGCTGATCGACTGCCGCAGACGCGGGCCCAGACGCGCGGTCTGAGAACGGGGGCGCGCGCGGCCGCGCGGAGCATGTCCCGGCGGCGCTTTCTCACCGCACTGGGCTTCTCCGGTGCCGGCATGGTGGGGTTGTCCGGCTACGGCTTCGCCGTCGATCCGGGCTACCGGCTGAGCGTCACCCGCTATCACGTCACTCCGCGCAACTGGACGCCGGGCCTCAAATTGAGCATCGGCGTCATCGCCGATGTGCATGCCGGCGGGCCGCTGATGCCGGCCGAGCGCATCCGCGCCATCGCCGAGCGCACCAACGCGCTCAAGCCGGATATCGTCGTGCTGCTCGGCGATTTCGCCGCCAGCCATAAGCTCAAGACCCGCTCCGTGCCGCCGGAGGAATGGGCGGAGGCGCTCAGCGCCCTCAAGGCGCCCCTCGGCGTGCATGCGATCCTCGGCAATCACGACTGGTGGGACGACGCCGTCGCGCTGCGCTCCGGCAAAGGCCCCGTCATGGGCCGCCGCGCGCTAGAGCGGTTCGACATCCCTGTCTACGAGAACGACGCGGTGCGGCTCCAGAAGGACGGGCACGCCTTCTGGCTTGCAGGCCTCGGCGACCAGCTGGCGTTCGCCAGGCTCATCCGGCGCCGTCGTCCCAACGGCGCGCGCGGCCTTGACGATCTGCCGGGGACACTGGCGAAGGTGACCGACGACGCGCCGGTGATCCTGCTGGCACACGAGCCAGATATCTTCCCCAAGGTGCCGGAGCGCGTGTCGCTAACGCTCTCGGGCCATACGCATGGCGGGCAGGTGCGCCTGTTCAGCTATTCGCCGCGCGTGCCATCGCGTTTCGGCAACCGTTTCGCCTACGGCCACATCATCGAGGACAATCGCCATCTGATCGTATCGGGCGGACTGGGCTGCTCGGTGCTGCCGGTGCGCATCGGCGTGCCGCCCGAGGTGGTGATGGTGGATGTCGGCGGCTCCAGCTACGACGGCATTGCCTGAAGCTCCCGCCGTGCCCTGGGTGCATCAGGGGAAGCGCCGCCTGCTAGGTTGCGCTATTCTGGCCTGCCTGAACGTCCGGCGTTCCTCCGGAGCTGATCGATGACCTCGCAGCCTGAGCTTCAGCAAGCCTCCCAGCCCGTCGAGCCCGAGCGCTGGCCAGACCTCGCCGGCCGCATCGTTGCCGATGCCGGCGGGCACCGCCGTCATGTGCTCCCTATCCGCGTGTACTTCGAGGACACCGATTTCTCGGGGCTTGTCTATCACGCCAGCTATGTGCGCTGGTGCGAGCGCGGCCGCTCCGATTTCCTCCGCCTGGTCGGCAATGACCACAAGGCGCTGATCGAAGGCAGCGCCGGCCGCGAGCCTTCGGCATTCGTGGTCCGGCGCATGAGCCTGGAGTTCCTGAAGCCGGCGCGCATCGACGAGGTGCTGGAGGTCGTGACGCGCGTCAAGGAGAGCGCCGCCGCCATACTGATCCTCGACCAGCGCATCTCCCGCAACGGCGTCGAGCTGTTCACCGCCGAGGTGATGGTGGTGCTGGTTTCCGTCTCCGGCAAGCCGCTCCGGCTCTCGGCCGCGCTCAGGCAGGCGTTAGGGGCGTAGGGTGCAACAAGTCGTGAGCCGCATTGCACCGTGTCGTCATTCCCGCCTCGCCTATTGCACCGCATGCCCTTGCATGTTCGGTTCACACCGAATCCCTCCGGGATGCTGGTCGATCTGGGAGGTGGGCGCCCTACGCTCCCGGCACTACTCTCAGCACACGGCCCCGCGGGCTGTCGGTGAGCAGCCATAGCGCACCGTCGGGTCCGGCACGAACGTCGCGGATGCGCTCGCCGAGGTCGGCGAGCAGCACCTCCTCGCCCACCACGCGCTCGCCGTCGAGCACCAGGCGGTGCAGCGCCTGCCCGCGCAGGGCGCCGACAAACAGATTGCCCGTCCATGCAGGCAGGCGATCGGCCGTATAGAATGCCATCCCCGACGGTGCGATCGACGGATCCCAGTAGTAGACCGGCTGCTCCATGCCCTCCTTGGCCGTGCCCTCGCCGATCTTGGCACCCGAGTAGTCGCGGCCATAGGTGATCACCGGCCAGCCATGGTTCCTGCCGGCCAGCGGAATGTTCAGCTCGTCGCCGCCGCGCGCGGCGTGCGCGATGGTCCACAGCTTTCCTGTCGCCGGATGCAGCGCAGCCGCCTGGATGTTGCGGTGGCCGTAGCTCCAGATCTCGGGGTGTGCGTCGGTCCGGCCAACGAAGGGGTTGTCGGCCGGGACGGTGCCATCAGGGCGGATGCGTACCACCTTGCCGTAGTGCGTTGTGAGGTCCTGGGCCTTGGCGCGCTCGCCGCGCTCGCCGAGCGTGACGAACAGGTTGCCGTCGCGCGCGAACACTAGGCGCGAGCCGAAATGGATGCCGCTCTGGCCGGCCGGCTGCTGCCGGAAGATGACCTCGACGTCCTCAAGACGTGCACCGTCCTCCTCCGTCAGCCTGCCGCGAGCGACTGTGGTGGCGCTGCCGCCGCCTTGGCGCGGCTCCGCATAGGAGATGTAGACCAGCCGGGACGCTGCGAAGTCGGGATCGAGCGCCACATCGAGCAGACCACCCTGGCCGCGGACCTGCACGGCAGGAACACCCCCGATCGGCGGCGACAGGCGGCCGTCCTTGCCGATCAGCCGCATGCGCCCGGGCCGCTCCGTAGCCAGCAGCCGCCCGTCGGGCAGAAACGCCAGCCCCCAGGGATACTCCAGCCCGCGGGCGAAAGTTTTCACCTTGTAGGCTTGTGTCGCGGTTGGCAGCGGCGCTCTGGTCTGCTCCGCCAGGGCGGGTGCGAGCGCCACGGCGAGAAATGCGACTGCGGCAGTCGCTGCGCGTGCAGGCATTGGCGGCCTCCCGGTCTCGTCACGGCACAGCATTGGGCGAGATTGCCTGGAGAGTTACACCCGAATGCTGTTGGCCTTGAGAAAGGTGCTCAACGTCCCATCAGGATAGCTCATCTTCCAGTAGGACTGGCCATGCACTTTGCGGTGATCGCGCTGCACATGGACGAGCACCGCGTCGGCCTCTCTCTCCGAGAGCTGCCAAGCGAAGGCGGTGCCGTCTGGCATTTTCAACACGTCGAGATTGCCGCCATGATCGCGCCGCACGACCAGCCATCGCGATTGCTCAGTCGACATTCGCGAGGCTCCCCTGGCTTCCGCATGGATGCAGTCTTGGTGCCCGTCGGCGGTGCTAAGACGCGCTGCGGCATTCCGGATCGTGTTTCGCGGTCAACCCCTCGCCGCTAATGCGCAGGAGAATAAAGGAGGCCGAGCCGAGGGCCTGACCCGGCGGACAGCCGGGCCGCGCGATCGATTGTGTTCTTATACCACCTCGCCATATAAGGGCGCATGTCCACGTCCATCCCTTTCCAGAAGATGAACGGGCTCGGCAACGAGATCCTGGTGGTCGATCTGCGCGGGCGCGCCGAGACGCTCGATGCCGCGGCGGTGCGGGCCATCGGCCATGGCACCGCCTCGCACTTTGACCAGATGATGGTGCTGCGGGACCCCAGGACGGCCGAGACGGACGCCTATGTCCAGATCTACAACATCGACGGCTCCGAGGCTGGCGCCTGCGGCAACGGCATGCGCTGCGTGAGCTGGGTGGTCGCCGAAGGCAGCGGCCGCAAGGCACTCAGGTTCGAGACGCATGCCGGCGTGCTGGAGGCCCACGTCACCGACGCCGCCCGCATCTCGGTGGACATGGGGCGGCCTCGGTGCAGCTGGCAGGATATTCCGCTTGCCCGGCCATTTCAGGATTCGAAAGCCATCGCTCTGACGATCGACACTGGCGACGGCCGGCAACTGAGCGCGCCCTCGGTCGTCAACGTCGGCAACCCGCACGCGGTGTTCTGGGTCGATGACCCGTATGCCTACGATCTGGCCCGCCTCGGGCCGCCGCTGGAGACGCACCCGTTGTTTCCGGAGCGCGCCAACATCTCGCTCGCCCGGGTGACCACGCCACGGAGCATCGTCGTGCGCACCTGGGAGCGCGGCGCCGGCCTTACCAGAGCGTGCGGCAGCGCGGCATGCGCAACCGCCGTCTGCGCCGCGCGCAAGGGGCTGGCGGAGCGCCATGTCACGGTCACGGTGCCCGGCGGGGCGCTCCAGATCGAGTGGCGCGACGACGACCGCATCTGGATGACCGGCCCCGTACAGTTCGAGCACGCCGGCCAGCTCGAAGCCGGCAGGGTGGCGTGAGATGAGCGGATCTCCCTCTCCCCGTGCGACGCTCCGAGACACGCCCTCTCCCCGCTTGCGGGGTGAGGGGCAGGATCAAAGGGAGAGCTCCGCGTGTGCAGCTGGCCCTCACCCCGACCCTCTCCCCATGCCGGAAGAGGCACCGGGAGAGGGGGCTCCGCGCCCCCTTCACATCGTCACCATGGGCTGCCGCCTCAATGCCTACGAATCGGAGGTCATGCGCCAGCATGCCGAGGCGGCGGGGCTCGACGATGCGGTCATCATCAACACCTGCGCCGTCACCTCCGAGGCGGTGCGCCAGGCGACCCAGACCATCCGCAGGTTGCGGCGCGAGCGTCCCAATGCCCATATCGTCGTGACTGGCTGCGCCGCGCAGGTCGAGCCCGCCCGCTTCGCCGACATGGCCGAAGTGGATGCCGTGATCGGCAATGCCGAGAAGATGCGCAGCGAGACGTTCCACAGCCTAGGCCGGAGTCTGGGCGCTTTGAGCGTCGCCGACAGCCCGAAGGTGCTCGTCAACGACATCATGTCGGTGCGCGAGACCGCCTCGGCCATGATCGACGGCTTCGGCTCGCGCGCCCGCGCCTTCATGCAGATCCAGAACGGCTGCGACCACCGCTGTACGTTCTGCATCATTCCCTTCGGCCGCGGACCGTCGCGCTCGGTGCCGGCCGGCGAGGTGGTGCGGCAGGCACAGCGCCTCATCGAGGCCGGCTATCGCGAGATCGTCCTCACCGGGGTTGACATCACCGCCTACGGCCAGGACCTGCCGGGGCCGATGCGACTGGGCGGGCTTGTCCGCCATATCCTGCGCCATGTGCCAGATCTGCCCCGGCTCCGGCTCTCATCGATCGACCAGGTCGAGGCCGATACGGCGCTGCTCGACGCCATTGCCGAGGAGCCGCGCCTGATGCCGCATCTGCATCTTTCCCTGCAGTCGGGTGACGATATGATCCTGAAGCGCATGAAGCGGCGGCACACACGTGCCGAGGCGGTTGCGTTCTGCGAGCAGGTGCGGCGACTGCGGCCGGACGTGGCCTTTGGCGCCGACCTGATCGCCGGCTTTCCGACCGAGACGGAGGAGATGTTCGAGGGCTCGCTCGACCTCGTCGATGATTGCGGCCTCAGCTTCCTGCACGTCTTCCCCTACTCGCGCCGGCCCGGTACGCCGGCGGCGCGCATGCCACAGGTGGCAGGCGCGGCCATCAAGGAGCGCGCGGCGAGGCTGCGACAAAAGGGCCGTGCGGCCCTCGCCGGCTACCTCAGCGCCCAGGTCGGACATGAGACCGAGGTGCTGGCCGAGCAGCCCGGACTCGGCCGCACGCCGGCTTTCGCGGAGGTGGATATCGCGCCTGACCTCGCATCGGCTGGCGCCCTTGTGAACGTCCGCATCGCCGGAACCGACGGGTCCCGCTTGCGCGGCGAGCCGCTTGCCCCCAAGTGTGCGCTGTGACCGATCAACCTGCAAAAAAGCGCGGCGGTTTCTTCGCCGCCTTCCGGCGTGTGTTTGGGCGCGGCGAGGAGCCGGCGTCGGGGCCTGTCGAGGAGGAGATTGCGCCGCCGCCCGCGGTGCATGAGGCGTACGCACCTCCGCCGCAGCCCGAGCCTCGGGTTCCGGTGCCACCGGAGGTGGACAATAGGGCTCCAGGGCACGCGCCGTCTGCGGTCGAGCCACGATGGCGGCCGCCGCCACCTGCGCCCGTGCCTGAGACCGCAGCGCCGCCGGTTGTTCACGTTGACGCACCTCCGGCCGCCGAGCCTGCCGGCTTTGAGCCGCCGCCGGTTGCCGACTTGGCGGTACCAGGCGAGTCCGGTTCCGGAGAGATGTCGCACGCAGAGGTTGCTCTGGGCGCTGTGGAAGCGCCTCTCGTCGAGGCCCGCGCGACGTTCGAGGCGCCCACGATCGAGGCCGAGCCGGTCGCCGAGGTGCGCACCAGCGCGACCCCCGCCGCGGCCGACGCGCCGCCTTCCATCGCTCTTCGCAGCGAGTCTTCCGCTGCCGCCTCCGTTGCGCCGCCGACTGCGCCCGCCGGCCCCGTCGTGCCCGAGCCGCCGCCTCCACCCGGAAGGCGGCCCACTTGGTTCCAGCGGCTCCGGCAGGGCCTCGCCAAGACATCGACGAACCTGGCGCAGAACATTGCCGGCATTTTCACCAAGCGGAAGCTCGATGCCGACACGCTGCAGGAACTGGAGGATCTATTGATCCAGGCCGACCTCGGCGTCGACACCGCCGCCCGCATCACAGATGCCCTGGCCAAGGGCCGGCACGACAAGGAGGTCACCACCGAGGAGGTGCGCGCCGTCCTGGCCGCCGAGGTGGAGCGGGTGCTGGCGCCGGTCGCCCAGCCCCTGCTGATCGCCCGCGGCGAAGGCGTGCAGGTAGTGCTGGTCGTGGGTGTCAACGGGACCGGCAAGACGACCACCATCGGCAAGCTCGCACAGAGCCTCGCCAGCCAGGGCAGCAGGGTGATGATGGCGGCCGGCGACACCTTCCGGGCTGCGGCGATCGATCAGCTGAAAATCTGGGGCGAGCGGACCGGCTCCGAGGTGATTGCCCGCAAGGTCGGTGCCGATGCTGCCGGCCTTGTCTTCGACGCGCTCACGCAGGCGCGCGAGAAGGACTGTGACGTATTGTTGGTCGATACCGCCGGCCGCCTGCAGAACAAGCAGGCGCTGATGGAGGAGTTGGAGAAGGTTATTCGCGTCCTGCGCAAGATCGACCCGGCCGCACCGCATCACGTCCTGCTCGTGCTCGACGCCACCACGGGCCAGAACGCCCTTAACCAAGTGGAAGTCTTCAAGGACAAGGCCGGCGTCACGGGCCTGATAATGACGAAGCTCGACGGCACCGCCAGGGGAGGCATCCTGGTTGCCATCTCGGCGCGGTTCGGATTGCCCGTGCACGCCATCGGCGTGGGCGAAGGCGTCGAGGATCTTTCCGAGTTCGATGCCCGCGAGTTTGCGCGTGCCATTGCGCTGGGCTAAGGAAACGAGAACGGGGAGGGCTCGCAAGGAGCCGCCTGAAGAACAAGAGTGGCAGTCGAAGCGATGCATCATGGGCGCAGGCGACATTACCCGTTCAACACCGAGCAGACGGTCAGCGTCCTCGGCGAGATCGGGCCGCTGGTGGCGATGTTCATCGTCAACGGGATCCACGGCATCTTGGCCGGCTGCGTGGCGCTGATCGTTGCCACCGTTGCGTCCCTGGTCGCAACCTTGTGGGTGCTTGGCCGGCCCCCGGTGATGCCGTTCATCGCCGGTGGCATTAGCATTGTTTTTGCCACCCTGACGATGATCACGCATGATCCGATGTGGGTGCAGATCAAGGTCACGATCTTCAACTCGATGGTCGCTGCCTTCCTGTGGATTGGCCAGCGTACCGGCCATGACTTCTTCCGCTTCGTGTTCGGCAAGACCTTCCATTACACCGAGGAGGGCTGGCACAAGTTCACGCGCAACGTGGCGCTGTTCTTCCTGGCCACCGCGATTGCCAACGAGGCGGTGCGGCTCGGCTTCGACGGCTTTGAGATGCTGGCGCTCAATCACCTGTTTACGGGCATCGATATCTGGATCCTGTTCAAGATCTTTATCGTGATGCCTGCCACGGGGCTGTATTTCTGGTGGCAAGTCCGGCGCATGCAGCGCTACCGCCTGCCCGATCCCAGGCTCTCCAGGCCAGACACGACTCCAGCGTGACCTTCGGCGACGCCGGTTAAGGCGACCGATCGGACGGGCAGATCAAAAGCAGGCGCCACCCACATGAGCCAAGAGGCTACGTCCAGCAGCCGCCGCGAGGCCGCCTCGCCCGTCGCCAAAGCGCTCATCGATTTCGGGCCGCTGGTCGCTTTTTTCGCCACGTACTATCTGGCCGAACGCTACCAGCCCGAAGCCGGCATCTATTGGGCGACCGGCATCCTCATGGCGGCAACCGTCGCCGCGCTCGCCGCCTCCCGCATCGTGCTCGGTCGTTTCTCCCTCCCGCCGCTGGTCACGGCTGCCCTCGTCGTGGTCTTCGGTGGCCTAACGATCTGGCTGCAGGATCCAAAGTTCGTGATGATGAAGCCGACCATCATCAATCTCATATTTGCCGGTGTCCTCGGCTACGGCCTCGTTGTCGGCCGTCCGCTTCTCAAGCTCCTGATGGGCGAGGCCCTGCAGCTCACCGATGCCGGCTGGCATAAGCTCACCGTACGGTGGATCGGGTTCTTTCTGGCGATGGCGGCCCTCAACGAGGCAGTGTGGCGCCTCACCTCGCAACCGACATGGGTGAACTTCAAGGTCTGGGGCATCCTGCCGCTGACGTTCCTGTTCGCCATCGCCCAGGTGAGGCTGATCAAGCGCTACGAGGCCACGCAGGCCGACAATTAGTGTTCGGATTGCGAAATTTCATCGCGGCGTGCCGCAAAATCGGCAGCAATTTTCACGATACGAAGGGCACTGGTCAATTTCACGATTGCTCGTGCGATTCGAGATCGAGAAATTCGCTCCGATATGACAGCCGCGCGATGGCGCGGCCTTGTCGATCATCCCGCCAGATGCTCTTGGATGCTCTCATTTCTTCCCTAAGGTGGGGCTGCGTGCCAAATATCGCGATGACAAGGGTTGCGATTCGCACCTAGTCTTCCAAGGGATTAACACTCTACGGATCGTCTGGTGGCTTCCGTTGCCATCGATGGATTATTCTCAACGACGTGGTGTGGCAGGAATTTCTCACAACCGCTGGGGCGCGCCCGCAAGGTTAGGAGCCATCTTTCCGGTTGGTCTCTGAGCTGCCATCGGCAGACGATTTGCACCCTGACAGCTTCATCATGCGTCGAAAGTGGGACACTCCGTCACACAAAAGCCGATGACACATCAACAAATTCCGTGTAGTCTTACATAAGACTGACCCGCCACGGAACGTCTGCCGGCTTGGCGATTGCGCGCGCCAGCGTGTGGAGAGGGTCAGAGCTCCACTCAACAGAGGGCAACTTGAACTAGCAATGAAGCGCGATACGACTGATCGGCTTAACCGCTCGCCCATCCATCTTCTGCACCGGGCGGGCCAGTGTGCCGGAGATATCTTTCACGCCGAGATGAAAGTGGACGGCCTGACCCCGCGCCAGCTGGCCGTCCTCGTTACTGTTTCGCAGAACGAAGGTCTCAGCCAGACGGGGCTGGTCGAGCGCACCGGGATCGACCGTTCGACGCTGGCCGATATCGTACGCCGCATGCAGCGCAAAGGGCTGTTGCAACGCCGGCGGACGAAGGAGGATGCCCGTGCCTACGCGGTGAAGCTCACCGACGACGGACGCAAGGCGCTGCGCACTGCAGAGCCGCTGGCCAGGAAAGTCGATGACCGCATCCTGGAGGCCCTGCCGGACAGCAAGCGCGACAAGTTCATCAACGATCTTGCCGCCATTGTCGACACGCTGCAGAAGCTGTCGCCGCAGGCCTGATCCCGCGTACGGCCCAAAAAAGACGGATGGCCCCTCGCCTGACGAGGGGCCATCCGATTATGACCAGCCTGGGCTGACTGGTCGCCACGCTCGCGCGCCAGCCGGCCGCAGGCTCAATGCGCCGGGGCGGCGGCGCCTACGTCGTCGCGCCGGGCGGCCTTCTGGACCGCCGCCTGCACCTTTTCGAAGGCGCGCACCTCGATCTGCCGGATGCGCTCGCGGCTCACGCCGAACTCCTCCGACAAGTCCTCCAGCGTCGCCGGCTCCTCGGCTAGCCGCCGCGCCTCGAAGATGCGGCGCTCGCGCTCGTTGAGCGTGCTCATGGCGTTGGCCAGGTACGACCGGCGCTGCGACAGTTCCTCCGACTCGACGAGACGCTCCTCCTGGTCCGGCGCATCGTCCACCAGCCAGTCCTGCCACTCGCCGCCGCCCTCGGCATCGGCGCGTACCGGCGCGTTGAGAGAAGCATCCCCGCCAAGCCGCCGGTTCATGGAGACCACATCGTCCTCGGGCACACCCAAGGTGGTGGCGATCTTCTTCACCTGGTCGGGCCGCAGGTCGCCATCGTCCAGTGCCTTGATCTGCCCCTTCATGCGCCGAAGGTTGAAGAACAGCTTCTTCTGCGCGGCCGTGGTGCCCATCTTCACCAGGCTCCATGAGCGCAGGATGTATTCCTGGATCGAGGCCCGGATCCACCACATGGCATAGGTGGCAAGCCGGAAGCCCTTGTCCGGCTCGAAGCGCTTCACCGCTTGCATCAGCCCGACATTGCCCTCGGAGATCACCTCGCCGATCGGCAGCCCATAGCCGCGATAGCCCATGGCGATCCGCGTCACCAGACGCAGATGGGAGGTGACAAGCTTATGGGCCGCGTCAGAGTCCTCATGCTCCTGCCAACGCTTGGCGAGCATGAACTCCTCCTCGGGCTCCAGCATGGGGAATTTGCGGATTTCCTCCAGATACCGCACCAGTCCGCCGGAATCACCGGCAATCGTCGGGAGCTTTGCGATCATCTCTCCGTCCAGCAGGCGCTTCGTTCTGACGCCCGCTGCTCCAGTCGGTCCCCATCGGACCGAGCACACTATAACAAAGTCCGGTCACCCGGTTGGTGACACCTCGGTAAGGTCTCAGCACGTTACCGTGTCCTGTGGTAACGACTGATCACGCGTTGGTAAGTCTCAGGGATCCCGTAGGTTCCCGCGTGCTCCAAAGGTGGTTTGGAGTCAGGGATAGTCTGAATGGCTTGGGTAAAAGACTTGGTGCAGAAAGAGGCGCGAAATCGGCGCGCCCAGCAAGACTATGGTGCGGTTGATCATAGTTTGAATTGTTGCACGTAATAGTTGCTTTTTCAAGGCTCGCCAGGGATGCCCCTGGGGACGCCACGGAAGCCCGCACTCAGGGAAGCTCGCGCAGGGCCGAGACAAGAGCGGCGATGTCGGGAGGCAGCGGCGATTCGAAATCGAGTCGCTTGCCGGTCGCAGGGTGCACGAAGGCCAACTCTGCCGCGTGCAGCGCCTGCCGGTTGAGCGCCGTCAGCGCCTCCTGCGCCCGGGCGCTGAGCTTGCGCGCGCTCGCCTTGTGTCCCGCGCCATAGGTGGGATCACCCAGCAGAGGATGGCCGATATGGGCGAGGTGAACACGGACCTGATGGGTGCGGCCGGTCTGCAGCACCAGCCGCAAGAGACTGGCCATCGGGCGCCTGGCCCCGCGACCGCCCGCGCCGCCGCCGGCCGTCTCGCCGAAATGCTCTAGGGTCTCGTAGTGCGTGATGGCGTGGCGCCCGCTGCCGCTGCCGGCGCGCACGACGGCGATCTTGGTGCGGTTGGCAGTGCTGCGGCCGAGCGAGGCCTCGATGGTGCCGCTCGGACGTTCTGGCGCGCCCCAGGCGACGGCGCGGTAGGCGCGCCGCAGGCGTCCATCGGTGCCATGCGCCGCGAACTGCTCGGCCAGGCCCTGGTGCGCCCGGTCGGACTTCGCCACCACCATGAGCCCGGTGGTGTCCTTGTCGAGCCGGTGGACGATGCCGGGGCGCCTGATGCCGCCGATTCCGGACAGGCTCAAGCCGCAATGGGCGATCAGGGCATTGACCAGCGTGCCCGAGGGGTGGCCGGGCGCAGGGTGTACAGTCAGGCCCTTCGGCTTGTCGATGACGATGATGTCGCGATCCTCGTAGACGATGGCCAGCGGCATCGCCTGTGCCTCCGGCTCGGCTGGCTCGGGCGGCGGAACGGCGACGATGTATCTGGCACCAGCCTTGATGCGGGCGCTGGCATCGCGCACCGGGTCCCCCTCTCGGGTCACGCGCCCGGCCTCGATCAGCGCCTGCAGGCGCGCGCGCGAGAGCTCCGGCAGGCGCGCCGCCAGCCAACGGTCAAGCCGCTCGCCGGCTTCCGCAGGCTCGACCAGGGCCTCATGCCGGCTGCCGCTCGCCTCGCCGCTGTCTGCGTCGTCGCCCAAGTCGCTCTCTCCAGGTCCTTGCGTCACCGTTGCGTCATTTGTGTCATGACACCATAAAGGTCTTTCGTCCGCTCTTGATCCCGCCGCGGCTGTCACTTATAGACGGGCCAGCCGCTGCTTCGCCCCGTTCGTCTAGCGGTTCAGGACGCCAGCCTCTCACGTTGGAAACAGGAGTTCGATTCTCCTACGGGGCGCCACCATCATATAGAAAAGGCAAGCGTTTTTGCGCGGCGTGGCATGCGTGCTCGCTTCGCGCGGAAACCCTCGGTCCCGTTGCCGTTCTTGTTGGTGTGGTGGATGGCATGGCGCGCATCAGCGTACGGCTCGTTGTGGTTGTTTGCCGACGAGACCGCGCCTCGGGGAAAGCCGTCCAAAACCGCGGCCCATCAAAATGTGGATCCTTGGACTCTTCCTCGGACACGCCGACGTGGATGGGCGTAGCCCGGCATCGTCTTTATGAAGGCGGTTTCGCCCGAGGGCGGCGAATGCGGCGCGTCGCTGCGAGCCGCCCGATCACTTTACTGACTGCGGAGCGCGTCACGCCCAGGCGATTGGGTCCTCGGTGCGCCGAAGCTGCGCGCCCTTGCCGACCTCCAGCCCACTTGGAGCGCGTTCCATCTGATGTGTATCGGAACGGTGCGCGTATGGAGCAACGATCCGACGCAGCACCAAGCCGAACAGCGCGTGCACTCGGATCTGATTGCCGTAATCGCTTCCTGGCTGCCGGATATGTTTGCTTTCCTCGGCACGGCCTTGCAAAGTGATGCGGCGAAGGAGGATAGTCGGAAGGCGGCCGTTGCGCACGAAGGCGATGTTGCCATCGAGATCTTCTCGCTGCTGCCGGTGGGGCTGAAATGAGGCTCCTTCTCCGCAGCGCATTGCTATCGGGCAGCCATCCCACGGAAAGGCTGCCAGCCGTGTGGGAGTTCTGCCGGTTGCTCGACGGGACACGCCACGCCTCGAGGAGGAAAGGCCATGAGTGAATCACTGACAATGCGGGTCAAGCGGCTGGTCAGCGGTGGCGCGAACATGATCGTCGCCGCGGTGGAGGCGATGGCGCCCGAAATTGTGATGGATGAGGCAATCCGCGAGATCGACCGCGCGATCGGTGACGTTCGCAGCGAGCTGGGGCTGGTGCTGACCCGCCAATATCACGCCACCCAGCGCCTTGCCGCCGAGAAAGAGCGACATGAGAGCCTGAAGGAGAAGATCCGCATCGCCCTGAAGGAAGGCCGTGACGACCTCGCCGAGGCGGGAGTTGGGCAGCTTCTCGATATCGAGGCGCAGATCCCGGTGATCGAGGCGACAGCCCTCGAAACCCGTTCTGCGCAAACCGAGCTGGAAGGCTTCATTGCCGCGCTTCAGGCCCGCAAGCGGGAAATGATCGCCGAGCGGAATGCCTATAGGTCCGCGAAGTCGTCGGCCGAGGCGGCAGCGGAGAGCGAGCCGTCGTCGGTGCGCCAGCGCGTCCAGAATGCCCAGTCAGCGTTTGATCGTGTCATGGAGGGTGTCGGCGGCATGACTTCAGGCGGCTCGGTCGCCGATCCCAAAATCGTCAAGGTGAATGCCGAGCTTGAAGAGCTGACGCGGCGCAATCGGATCAAGGAGCGCCTGGCGGCGCTCAAAGAGGATTAACCCGTGGGGCAGATCGTCACCGCACCGCATAACTGGCCCTTCATTGTTGCGCTTGGCGTGATGCTGGGGCTCGCCCTCCTGGAAACGCTCATCCTTCTTCTGGGAGGGTCGCTGCTCGGCTTCGTCGACGATCTTCTGCCTGACAGTCTCGATGGCAATGTCGATGTCGCCGCCGAGACGCATTTGCCTGCTCCGGGTGCCTCGTCCGGCATGCTCGAGCAGGTTCTTGGCTGGTTCGCGGTCGGGCGTGTGCCGTTTCTCGTCATCGTCATCGCGCTGCTGACGGCCTTCGGCCTTATCGGCCTGACCTTGCAGGCAGTGCTGCGGCAGATGACGGGCTATCCGCTTCCCGCAAGCGTTGCAGCGATTCCCGCGCTGGTCGGCGCATCCCTCACCACGCGCTGGCTGGCAGTGCGCATTGCGCGGATCATCCCCAAAGAGGAGACGTCTGCCGTTTCCCGCGATAGCTTCATCGGGCGGATAGCCAATGTCACGCTCGGTTCGGCCAGGAGCGGTGAACCCACCCAGGCGCGGCTGACCGACAGCCATGGGCAGACGCATTACGTGATGGTTGAGCCAGACCGCGCATCGGATGTTCTCGTCGAAGGCGAGCGCATTCTGCTGGTGTCCCGCAGCAATGGGGTTTTCAGGGCGATCCGAGCGGAGAACCAGGCGCTGCTTGGCCCTTAGGCGTCCAGGCGAATAACAGTCGACGGCATTAGTCGACGACATGGGGAGGAACAGTGCCCGAGCTTTTTCAACTGCTGGCATTGATTGCGATCATCCTGGTTGCCTTCGTGACAATGGGGTTGGTGTTTGCGCGTCTCTACCAGCGCGCCTCGAAGGAAGTCTCCTTCGTGCGGACCGGCCTGGGCGGCCAGCTCGTGGTCATGAATGGCGGCTCTCTGGTTTTTCCAGTGCTCCATGAGACCATCGCCGTGAACATGAACACGCTGCGCCTGGAGGTTCGCCGCGCCCAGGAGCAGGCGCTCATTACGCGCGACCGGATGCGCGTCGATGTACTGGCCGAGTTCTATGTCCGCGTGCAGCCGACCACTGAATCCATTGCCAATGCCGCCCAGACGCTCGGCCGCAGGACCTTGCAGCCTCAGGCCCTGAAAGAGCTCGTCGAGGGCAAGTTCGTCGATGCCCTTCGCGCCGTGGCTGCCGAGATGACCATGGAGGAGTTGCACGAACGGAGGGTCGATTTCGTGCAGAAAGTCCAGCGTGCGGTCTCGGAGGATCTGCTCAAGAACGGGCTCGAGCTGGAATCCGTCTCGCTCACCGGCCTCGATCAGACCAACCGCGAATTCTTCAACCCGGACAATGCGTTCGACGCGGCGGGGCTTACCAAGCTTACCCAGGAGATCGAGGAGCGGCGCAAGCTTCGCAACGCTATCGAGCAGGACGCGCGCATAGCCGTGGAGCGCAAGAACCTTGAGGCGGAGCAGCTCAGCCTGACGTTGATGCGCGAGCGCGAATATGCGCAGCTTGAGCAGGCGCGAGAAATCGAGACCCGCCGCGCCATGCAGAAGAGCGAGATCGCCCGTGAGCAGGCGCTGCGCCAGAAGGAAGCGCAGGAAGCCCAGATCCTCGCAGACCAGAGCGTGCAACTCGCTCGCATCCAGGCGGCGCGCGAAATCGAGCAGCAGAATATCGAGAAAGAGCGCCAGGTGCGCGAGCGTGACATCGAGCGGGAACGGTCGGTCGAGGTCGCGCAGCAGGAAAAGACGATCGTCATCGCCAAGAAGTCTCAGGAGCAGTCGCTGGCCCAGACCCAGGCCGACCAGGCGCGTGCGGAGGCCGTCAAGGCCGAGGAAGAGGTGGCGACCGTCCGTGAGAAGCAGCGTGCCGAGCGCCAGAAGGCGATCGAGCTGATCGAGGCGCGCCGTATCGCCGAGCGCGACGCCATTGCCGTTCAGGTGAAGGCCGAAGCCGAGAAGGTCGCCGCTGACGACGAAGCCGAGGCGATCCGCATCCGCGCCGAGGCCGAGGCATTGAAGACGCGCGTGGCGGCGCAGGCCGAGGCGGCGGCGGAGATCCAGCGCGCCGAGGCGGCCGAGCGCCGCTATGCCGTGGATGCGGCGGGCCGGGCCGCTCTCAACGACGCCGATAACCGCCTGAGTGCCGAGATCGTGCAGATGAAGCTGCGCCTCGCCCTGATTGAGCAACTGCGCGACATCATCCGCGAGTCCGTCAAGCCGCTGGAGAATATCGACTCAATCAAGATTCTGCAGGTGGATGGCCTGGCCACCAGCACTGCCCATGAGAATGGCGCGGTCAGCCCGTCGGATCAGATCGTGCAAAGCGCATTGAAATACCGTGCGCAGGCTCCCCTGATCGACTCATTGCTCAAGGAGCTGGGCTTTGACGGTGCCGCGCCCGTAGCGCTCGCATCTGCCCTGGATCGACATGTCGGGACCGGCAAAGACCCGTTCAAGGCTGCTCCGGCTGGTGCCAACGAGAACGGAAAGGCCGATTGAGCATTCATGCCAATCTGGCCGCCGATCTGCCGAGCGACGAGGCATTGCAGATCCCAAACCCGGTATCACAGGATACGGTGTGAAAACATCTGGGCAGCGCCGCCCACGAGAAGAGCGCCGCGCTGACCTGCGGGCATCTTCCAGGGCAGGAAGTAATCTCTGGCCTGATGTCTGCACACTTGTTTTGATTGAGAAACGGCGAGCGCCTGTTCTCACATCGCAACCTCGCTTGAGCCGCTGCCGCCTTGTAGCAGCATGTCCGGCTGAATGCCGGATGGACAACGCCCAGGCATCTCGGTCTTGACAGGGCTGATGGTGCATTGGACAAATGGTCAGACCAAAGCGTCGAGCCAAATAAAAAAAGACGTTCCGGGAGAAGCGCGCAAGGGAGCACCGATTGCCCATCGAGGTCCTCGTACCGCGTCGCCTGTATCGCCAGATCGCCGAGCAGCTGCGCCAGCTGATCGAAGGGGGCGAATATCCGGTCGGCAGCCGGCTGCCGACCGAGCGAGAGCTTGCCAAGAAGCTCGGTGTGTCACGCCCCACCGTGCGGGAGGCCCTGATCGCGCTCGAGGTTGAAGGGCGCCTCCGGATCAAGGTCGGCTCGGGCATCTACGTCATCGAGCCACAGCACCAGCAGGTTTCATTCCCAGAGCCGATTGCCGGGCCGTTCGAGGTACTTAACGCGCGGGCCTTGGTCGAAAGTACGACGGCGGAGGAGGCCGCCAGGCGCGCCGACCGCGCCGATATCGCCCGGCTCGATGCCGTCCTCGCCGAAACCGAGGCCACGCAGCCTTCGTTCGAATCCTGGGTTGCCCACGACCGCGAGTTCCACCTCGCCGTGGCGGGCACGCTCGGCAATGCCGTGCTGGTCCGCTGCGTCGGCGAGCTGTTCGATCAGCGCATCAATCCCTACTTCGAGCGGCTCGCCCGGCATTTCGAGACACCGTCCGCGTGGCGCGCAGCGCAGGCCGAGCACCGGATTGTGCGCGACGCCATTGCGGCGCACGACCCAAAGCGGGCGCGGATGGCCATGCGCCAGCATCTTGAGCGCTCGCATGCGCGGTTTGCCAGGGATTTCAGCGAAGCACCGGACATCCGATGCGTCGACCGCAAGCGGAGCTTGCGGCCGCCCAAGGTCGTCCTGCCTCCGCGGCGGAGGCAGGTGAGGAGGATACGGACAGCGGTCATTTAGCAGGAGGAGCTCAGCAACAGACAAGACGCGGAAAGCCAGTCGATCTGCCAACAACGAAAACAGCTCCGGGAGTGCTCCCAGGAACGCAAGGACGTTGAACCGTTCAGGCAGGCGTGGCGCGGCCCGGAGCCGGCCACGGCATGGAGGAGGAGACGCAGATGACGCGCAGGAAAATCAGCCGCAGACGCTTCATGGCCACGACGGCGGCGGCGTCGGCGACCATGATGGCAGCGCCGTTCGTACGCACGGCCAACGCCGCTGGAAAGATCTCGATCGGATTCTGGGACCACTGGGTGCCCGGCGCCAACAAGGCCACGCAGACGCTGGTCGAGGAATGGAGCGCCAGGGAGAAAGTCGAGGTCCAGGTCGACTACATCACCTCGCAAGGCAACAAGAACCTCATCACCATCGCCGCCGAGGCGCAGGCCAAGTCCGGCCACGACATCCTGGCGTTCCCGAACTGGGAGCCGCAGGCGCACGCCGAGCAGCTTGAG
>DASURA010000383.1:0-2332 GCA_036280295.1 Hyphomicrobiaceae bacterium | reverse complement strand
ACGCCGTGCAGGTACATGAGATCGGTGATGTTCTGGGTCGCCCCGTTGGTCAGAAGCGGCATGACGCGCAGCCGGTCGCCGTCATTGAGGTTGCGGGCGATCTCGGCGCCAAAGCGCATGAAGGTACCCTCCGGCAGCCCGCTCGCGAGCCCAATGGTCCAGGCGTTGGCCTTGAGAACCTTCGGATCGATCGGGGGAGGAGGGGGAGGTGAGATCGCGATTTCGTCCGTGCTGGGCTTCTCGCCCGGCGCGTCCGGCGCCTTGGTCGTGGTGACGGAAGCACCGTTCTGCGGCTTTTCCGCCGGCGCCCACGGCTTGGCGTTGGTGTCGGCAGGCTCGGGTGTCTGGGCCCGGGCTGACGGCTGCCAAGCCGCCGCCCCAAGTGCGGCCGTGGCAAGCCAGCAGATGAGAGCCAGAGCGCCTCTACGCATCGGCAACGAACCCCCGCAAGAAATGTCCCTGGAGTGGCCCCGTGACCTCGCCGCAATCGGCATTGAGATCTGCTGAGCCCGTACGGTTACGCTAGTCACCAGGACGCCCGGCGACAAGTTGAATCGTTTGATTTATCTCTTTGAATTACCGAAGGAATTTCTATCTGACGCCGGCGCATGTCGGTTGTTTTCGTGACGCCGAAAACGGCGCCAGCTCGATACCGGCGGCAACGGGGCGATGGCCAAGAGAGAGCCTCTCAACGCGGAGGCTGCGCGGGCAGCACCATCTGGGTCTGGGTGACGACCGCGACGAGCTTGCCGCTCTCGGTGCGGATGGTGGTCTGCCAGACCTGCGTCGTCCGCCCCTTGTGCAGAGGCACAGACAGCGCCGTGATGCGGGTGTTGACCGGCGCGGCGCCCATGAAGTTGGTCTTGGATTCGATGGTCGTGGTGCGGGCACCGGGCGGCAGGCTCGCTACGGTGCCGACCGCGCCCACCGTGTCAGCAAACGCCATGAGGGCGCCGCCGTGGCAGATGTTGCCGGCCGTGCACAGGTCGGGCCGCACAAGCAGGCCGGCGACCACCTTTTCCGGCGTCACCTCCTCGATCTCAACGCCCATAAGGCCGGGGAACAAGGGCGCGATGATCCTTTGCATGTCCGCGGCGGTGGTCATTGGGCGCTCCACGAATGGGCAGATGATCTGCAAGCCGCTTAAGCTAAGCAGGAATTCCCGGAGCGCCAATAAGATTGAATTGGAGAGCAGCCCTTTGCGGCCCCATCGCAGCAGCGGACTACGCGCTGAAGCCAGAAGCGTGGGCTCGATCGACTGGCCCGGTGTTGTCGCCATGCAGGTCAGGGGCGCGGAAGCGGCGGGCGAAGGCGGCGGTGCGGTTCACCACCAGGTCACGCTGCCGGTCCACGGTGACAATATGATAGCTGTCATCGAGCACGCAGGTCTCGACCAGGCCGCCCAGCGCGCCCTGCAGGTAGGCGGCGTTGCCGAGGCTCGCCCGATCGTCCTCGCGCGGATGCACGATCAGCGTCGGCTGGCGGATGCCTGCCAGCTCGCGCTTCACGATGTCGACGAGCCAGCGCATCTCGAGCATGACCCGCCCCGGATTGGTCATCTGCCCCGCCTGCGAGCTGTCGCCGCTGTTGATCTGAGCGGTCACCAGGGCGCGCACGCGCGGGTCCTTGATGCCATACGGCTCGCGCTCTGAGAACCTGATCAGATCCGCAGACCAGCGATGGCGCACCAGCTTGAACAGCTTGTTGTACCAGGGGACGCCCCAGCCATCGAGCTTCAAGGTGGGCGCGAACAGCGCTGCGCCATGCACGTCCTCGGGTCGCTTCGCCGCCAGGTGCAGCGCCAGGATGGCGCCCATCGACAAACCGCCGACGATGACGGTTTTGCAGGTCTCAAGCAGCTTCTCATGCGCCTCCTCGACGCTCGCGTACCATTCCTGCCAGCTGGTCGCGCGCAAGTCCTCGAAGCTGCCGCAATGTCCCGCGAGCTGCGGGCAGCTCACGGTGTAGCCGGCGTGCGCCAGCCCTCTGCCCACGAAGCGCATCTCGACGGGCGTGCCCCCAAGGCCGTGAACGAGCAGGAAACCGACAGGGCCGCCGCAAAAGGTCTCGCTGTGATCCGCGATTGTCATTGTTCTTTTTCCTTGAAGACGCCAGAAACTCAGGCGGGTATGCGCGCGTGCCTGGCCAGCCACGCGGCCAGGACATTGGTGGCATCGGCAAAGCCGGCGACGGGCCAGTGCGCGATGTCGTTCGCCTGGCAGTGCTTTGCCAGCTGCCCCTTGGCGAGGACGAGATGGGCCGTGCTGGCTATGCAGAAGTCGGACCGGCCGTCGCCCACCACGACGTCGAGCGCTCCGCCGCTGGTGCCAGG
>DASURA010000382.1:0-3159 GCA_036280295.1 Hyphomicrobiaceae bacterium | reverse complement strand
CATCACCGGCGGCAACCCCTACCTCACGACCCTGCAGTCGTGGAAGTACACGATGCCCGCGTTCCTGGTGCCATTCGTGTTCGTGCTCGATCCGCAAGGCATCGGGCTGCTGCTGAAGGTGCCGAAGGGCGGCGACTGGTTCGATCTCGTCGAGGTGTTCCTCGAGACTGCGGGCGGCATCGCCATGCTGGCCTTCGCGGCCCAGGGTTGGGCGCGGACGAAAAGCACCGCGCTGGAAACCGTGCTGTTCGCGATCGCCGGCCTGTTCCTGCTATTCCCGGCCATTCTGGGAGTCATCCTGGTACCGCTGGGCCTTGACGTGAGCACCTTCATCCCCGGCCTGTCCACCGTCGGCGTCCACATCGGCTTCAACGTCCTGCTGGGCCTGATCGTGTTCGCCGCGGCCTGGATGATCCAGCGGGCACGGCCGGCGTAAGGAAGAAGGTTCTAGGGATCAGGTTTCAGGGCAGGCCGCGTCCTCCCTGAAACCTGAAACCTGTAATGGCCCCCAATCCGTTGGGGGGCCACCGCCTCGCCTTCCGTCGACGCCGCTATTATGCTCCCGGAACCTTGATGTTCCGATGGGGGCTGCCGTGATCCAATTAGACGGACTGGGCAAGCAATACGGTGATTTCACAGCCGTCCGCGACCTTACCTTTGCGGTCGCCGGCGGCGAGGTGTTCGGCTTCCTCGGTCCCAATGGGGCCGGCAAGACCACCACCATCCGCATGATGATGGGCATCCTGGTGCCCTCTTGCGGCCGGGTCAGCATCGACGGCCTCGATTGCCAGGCCCAGCGCGTGGAGGTGAAGCGCCGCGTCGGCTATCTGCCAGACTCGCCGATCTTCTACGATTTCCTGCGTGGACGCGAGATCCTGCAGTTCGTGGGCGAGATGCACGGCCAGTCGCGCAGGGACGCGCAAGCCAGCACCGAGCGGCTGCTGGACGAGCTGGCACTGGGCGAAGCCGCCGAGGAGTACGCGGTCAACTACTCCATGGGCATGAAGAAGAAGCTCGGCCTCGCCTGCGCGCTGATCCACGATCCCTCGGTGCTGATCCTGGACGAGCCCACCAACGGCCTCGATCCCAGGGCCGCACGCGAGGTGCAGGACCTGCTGCGCGCCAGCGCGGCGCGCGGCCGGACCATCTTCCTGTCCACTCATCTCCTCGACATGGCCGAGCGGCTCTGCACCCGGCTCGGCATCATCCACCGGGGCGAGCTGGTGGCCGTGGGCGAGCTGGAGACGCTGCGCCAGCAGGTGGTGCCGGGCGGCTCGCTCGAGGAGGTCTTCCTGAAGGCGACGCAGCCCGACGGCGATGGTGCGGGGGCTGGCGTGGCCAGTGCTGTGACCGGGGGTGTGGCATGAGCGACAGCATCGCCATTGGCGCCGATACGGCAGCCCGCCTGCTGGTCCGATTGCGGCTGCGGCGGACGCTCAACCAGGCCCTGGGCAGCTGGCAGATTCTGCGCCGCAAGCCGGTATCCGGCGAGAAGCGCGCCGCCACGGCCGGCAAGGCCAAGCTCGGCTGGCTGCTTGCCGGCCTCGTCGGCCTGTCGATGATCTTCGGCGCCTTCAACCTCTCAGTCCAGGCGCTCACCAACATGCAGCGGACGCTGGGCACCGCGGAGGTGACGGCATCGGTGGGGAAGTCCACGCTGCGGACCAAGCTCCGGCGTGCACTGCCGAACGCCCCTGGCAGCGGCCTCCCGGCCGGGGTGCTGCAGGCGGTGGCACTGACGGCACTCATTCTCCTGATCGCAGTCACGTGCTTCGCTCTCGGCGCCGGTGATCTGGCGCGGCCAGACTGGGACCTGGAGTGGCTGGCGACGCTGCCCGTGTCGCTGTCGACGCTGCTTGCTGTCCGGCTTATCGAGCGCACGTTCCTGGGAGGCGGCCTGGCGGTGCTATGGCCTTTCCTGGCGGTTGCGGCCTGGTACGCCGGCCATGACATCGCCGCCTCGGCCGGGCTCGGCCTGCTGGCGGCATTTCCCCTGCTGGCCATCGTGGCAACGGCACGCACCCTGATCGATACCGGCCTGCGTCTCAGCGTGGGACCGGGCAGGCTGCGCAACCTGCAATCCATCGTCGGCCTGGCCGCAGCCCTGCTGCTCTACCTCGCCCTCTCCGTCGGCATAAGCCCCTCCAGCTACATCCTGGACTGGGCACCGGCATTGCCTGGCTGGGCCTTCTGGCTGCCTCCGGGCCTCGCATCGCGCGTCGTCGCCGGCACCGAGGCGGCCTCGACCGGCGTGGCGGCCGTGCTCCTGGTCATGCAGTCGGCCGCCATTGCGGCCGTCGGCCTGGCGTTGCTGATGCGCCAGCTCAAGAACGGCGTTGTCAGCACCGGTGCGCGCGAGAGCGGCCGGCGGCCGGCACGGGCACGGACTGCTGCGGAAGGCGCAGCAGCGCCCGAGCGGCGGCTGCTGAGCCCGATCCAGGCGCGCGAGCTCACCCTGCTCGCGCGCGACCGCAACTTTCTCGTCCAGACCCTCGTGCTCCCGGTGATCGTCATCGGCGCGCAGCTCTGGTTCAACGCCGGCAGCGAGATCCTGTCATCTGGCTGGACCAGCGCCTCGGGCCTCGCCGCCGTCGCCTTCTTCATCTCGGCATACGCCCTCATGTTCTCAGCCCTGCAGACGCTCAACAACGAGGGCAACGCGCTGTGGATCCTCTACAGCGTTCCGCAACCACTGGACACGAGCCTGTGGCAGAAGGCGCTGCTCTGGGGCACCGTCTGCCTGGTCTATCCGCTGGCGGTATTTGCCATCGCGCTCAGCCTCGGCCGCCCGCCGCTGCAAGTGCTGGGTCACGCGGTGGTGGTGCTCGCCGGCGTGCCGATTTTCGCGGTGATCGCCACCGCGCTCGGTGTGTTCGCCAGCGACCCGCTCCAGCAGCAGGTGCAGCGGCGGCTGCGCCCCAGCTACATGTACCTCTACATGCTGCTGGCCGGCCTCTATGCCTACACCATCATCGCCAGCACGGTGTGGCAGGTGGTGGGCCTGATGGTGCTGACGGCCCTGCTCGGGCTCGCCCTGTGGCAGAAGGCGCGCGACCACCTGCCCTATCTGCTCGACCCGTCGGCATCGCCGCCGGCGCGGGTATCCCTGTCGGACGGCCTGGTGGCCGCCATGATGTTCTTCGTGGTGCAAGGGCTGGT
>DASURA010000381.1:0-8696 GCA_036280295.1 Hyphomicrobiaceae bacterium | reverse complement strand
CTAAAGAGGCGGCCCAATCCAGGCCGCAGCGCGTGTTTGTTGTGCCGGCCTGCTCGCGCACCCATCGAACAGCCTAGCAAGAAGCGGCGGCACAATGAAAAAAGACGAGGATTTTCATCCCCACTACCACATGATCAAGGTGGTGATGACGGACGGCACGACGTTCAACACCTATTCGACCTATGGCAGCGAGGGCGACACGCTGACCCTCGACGTCGACCCCAAGACGCATCCGGCCTGGACCGGCGGCGACCAGAAGCTGATGGATCGCGGCGGCCGTGTCGCGCGCTTCAAGAAGAAGTTCGAGGGGCTGGGTTTCTAAGGCGGTTCGATGGGTGTCAAACCCTCTGGGTGTGACACCCTGCGCCAACCCGACTGCACGCAGATATCAATCGCACTTGCCCGCGCCGCACGGCTGCGCTTCGACATGAAGCTGGCTGCAGCACGGCGTCAGACGGGCAGGACGCACGGCCTGCACCGCCTACGCTGCGCGCGTGCGCTGCGCCGCCTCCAGCCAGCCCTCGATGCGCGCCATATCCGGCACCTCGCCGTTGCGCAGCAGCTTCTGACCGGCGGGCGTCGCGGCGAAGGCAATCACATCGGCACACAGCTTCTCGGCGTCGGCGGCAGCGATCGCCTCGGCAGAGCGATAGCCGGCCCCTTCCAGGAGCTGCGCGTGAGCCGGCTTGAGGCCGGGAACACCACACATCAAGAGCGCCTGGTCCTGCCACGCCCCGATGATCTGGGCCGTCACCGGCTTGGCATCGAGCAGCAGCGCCAGCGCCTCCGGATCGGCCTTCAGCAGATCGCGCACGGTATGGATATCGAGCGATCGCAGCCGCTTCACCAGCTTGCCGCCGATGGCAGGACCATCGGCGAGATCGTCGTCGAGCGTCAGCCCGGCGTCGGCTGCATCGTTCCGCCGCGCCCGCCGCGGCCGCTCGGCCGCCAGCTCCTCCGGCGTCGCCTGAGGCGGTACTGACTGCGGCACCGATTCTGGCGCCATCCATCTGCCGGCCCGTACCTCCCTGTCTGCATGCCCGGTGCCGCTCGCCGGCGCTTCAGGAGTGTGCGAGGCAGATGCGGCAGCCGTCCCATCGCGTGGTGGGCTCGGAACCAGGAACAGCATCGGCTGGCGGGTGACGTTCACCGGCGTCGTCGTTGAGGCGTGCGCGCTGGCGGCGGCCACCGGCACGGCTGCCGCGGCCGATACCATTTCTCCAGGCCGCCGCAATGGGATCACATCGGCCGAGGCGAGCAGGGCATCCTGCTTGCGCACCTCGCGCTCGCGATCGATGCGGGTGACAACGCGCTGGCGCGGCCGGAAGGGGAACACCTGGCTGGCGGGCGGCGCCGGCGCACGCCTGGCCAGCACCTCGCTGGCATAGCGCTCGCGCACGATCCGCTCCTCCTCCGGCAGGTGCTGCTCCACAGTGCCGGTCGCCTGCAGCTCATCGTAGATGGCCTCAACCGCGCGCCGTTCCCTGCCGTCCGCGCGACGGTTGGCAAGCAAGCGCACTGGCGCCTGCAGTGCCGCCAGCAGGCTCGCTGCGGCGAGCCCGGTTGCCGGAGCGGATGCACCCGCCTCGGCAATGGCGCGATCGAGCACAGCCGCAAAGCTCAGGGTTGCGTACTGGAGCATCTCGGCGACGATGCGCCGGCCGACCCGATCGAGACCCGCAGGCGGATCAACGACGCCGCGACCAATATCGTAGTGCGCGATCAGCTTCTCGTAGTGCCGGTTGGCGCGCTCGGCGCCCCGGCACACCAGCTCCGCCAGCCAGTTCGGGTCTGACCCGATCTCGATGTCCATGTTGCCATGCGCGCGCACGCCCAGGGCGCGCAGGTCGCGGTAGCTGCGGGCGATGCTCCACTCGACGGCGCGATGGATGTTGTTCTCGGCCTCCGACTGCGCCGTGTGGAACGGCTGCAGCGGATCCGTGTAGTAATGGCTGAGCACGCCGGCGCAATAGGCCGCCGTCGGCCAATCCTGGCCACCCAGCGCCTCCACCACGTGTCCATACCAGCTGCGCACCTTCTCCGGTGCCCCGCCCCACAGGCCATCACGCGGCAGCAGCACGTGGTTCTCGAAGTCCTTGAAGTCGTCGTCCGGAGCCTCGGCGCCTTCCAGATAGAGCCGGGCGTGGGCAAGCAGCATCCGCTGCCAGCGGTTGGCGTTGGTGGACTTGAGGTGCCGCAGCGCGTCGAGCGCCAGCTTGTGATGGGTGCCGCTGGCATGTGTGCCGTAGACGATGTGAAAGAGCAGATGCATGGAGCGTTTCCCGTCCGAGCGATCACGGCATCGTAATCACGTACGGTAGGCGAGTCTGCCGATTCGGTGAACGGTTCTTTGTCCCAACTGCGCCGGCCGTGCCCTTGCGGGCACAAGCCGGCGGCGGGAGCACGCGCACGCTCCGCCATCCCAAGATCCCAGGACATGCTGCCTCACAAATCACCCGCCAAACCGAAAGGGGGCCGGCCTGTGGCCACGCCGCTCTCGCCTGGAATAAGCTCAGGCCGATCAAGCGCCCAGCCCCGGCGCCGGTCGGCGGTGCGAGCTTGACACGAGGATGTCCATCACCACCAACAAGGCCACCGACATGACCATCGACCAGCTCATCTTCGTCGGCCTCAACGGCTATGCACTCGCCCTCCACCGCGAGACCGGCGAGATCGTGTGGTCCAACGACAAGCTGGAGTCCGGCCCCGTCACCCTGCTGCTCGACGGCGACCGGCTGATCGTCTCCACCGGCGGCTACATCTTCTGCCTGAACCCGCTGACCGGGGAGGTGCTGTGGAACAATCCCCTCAAGGGCTACGGCATGCCCGCTCCGACGGCGCTGGTCTCCGGGCGCGGGCACAGCCAGCAGGAGCTGGGGCACCAGCAGCAGCAGTCGGACACGGCAAGCGTGGCCATCATCGCCGGCGCGGTCGCCGTCAGCAGCACATAGGCGGCCCGCTGCGCCATGCTCGCGCCCGTCAGCTTGAACGCGCGGGCAAGCGGCTCGCGGCTTGCCGGTGGATCGTAGCCGCCATGATGCGCCGGACCGACTCGCAAGGGCGCTCGACGAGCGCCCACATCATGATGCCGACGGCAAAGACAAAGAGGGCGTAGAGCGGAAAGCCGATCGCCGCGCTGAACGACGACCTGGGGAGAAGATAGAACACGTAGTTGTAGAGATAGATCGAATACGAGGCGACGGCGATCGTGGTGATTGCCGGAGCCATGCGCGAGGCCGGCGGGCAGCTCGGCGCCGCTCTGAGAATGCCAAACCCCAGCAGCGCCCCGACGGCCAGCCGATCGAGGAGATGCGGCCCGCCCGATGCCATGTCGAGGTATCGGGGCAGGGTGGTCATCAAGAGCAGCGCCACCCCCAGCGCGACCAGGCCGGCCGGCATGGAACGACGATCATCGCGCTGCAGGGCCATGCCCAGCAGGAACAGCGGCAGGAAGGTGGCGAGGTTCCAGCTTGCGACGTACGTGCCCGCGCCCTGCCTGTCCGCCTGCAGCAAAAGCACCCCTGTGCTGAACAGCAGGCTCGCCGCACAGAGCGCGCCGAGGCCACGCCGGCGGAGCAGCATTAGGAACGGAAAGAGCAGATAAAAATGCGCCTCGACGGCCAGGCTCCAGAACACGCCGGAGACCGAGAAGAACGTCTGCGGCTGCAGGGTGTGCGTGAAGGTCAGGTGTGTGAGGATGTCCGTTGGGCCAGCCGGCCTGACGACGTAGCCGGCCGCCATGACGGCGCACCAGACGCCGATCGCCGCCACATACGGCGGATAGATGCGCAGAAAGCGCGTGGCCCAGAACGCCAGGACCTGTCCATGCCCCATCCGGCACCAGGTCAGAGAGACAGCATACCCCGAGACGACGAAGAACAGGTCGACGCCCGTAAACCCCATGGCGGCGACGCCAGCCACGTCGAACGGACCGACCCATACGGCCGGCGCATCGAAGAACCGCCACAGGTGGTAGGCGGTGACGAGCGCAATGGCCGTGGCCCGCGCGAGATCGAGCTGAAACAGCCGCTCCGACATCCGGCATCGCCACCGCAAGGACAACCGATACTGATTATCCAAGGTGGCAGATCGCGCCCGCACGGCAAGCCGGCACGCCGCACCGTGCACAGATAATTTGGGCAGCAAGGCAGTGTCTACGCCAATTCCTACTGCCTTATTGCCTTATTGCCCTATTGCCCTACCTCCCCTCGCGCCACCAGGTGGCCGCCAGCAGCGCCAGCAGCGCGGCAAGCGCCAGGAAGCCTGTGAACATCGGGATCAACTTGACGCCGCGGGTGACGAACGCCTCGCGGTCCTTGAGGCCCATCCAGCCCGAGCCTGCCAGCACGCGGGCGTTGGTGAGCATGGAGATGCGCGGCAGGTCCACGCCCGACGACACGCTGGAGATGAGGCCGTTGCCGCGGGTCCAGAATACGCCGCCGCCAGTGGAGTCCGAGAGTGGCCGCATCTTCTCGTCGGTGGCGGTGACCTCGCTCATCTCGCGCGCGTCCTCGACGCCGGCATGGGCCACCGCGGTCAGCAGGCCCAGCGACGAGGCCGTCTCCAGCTTATAGAGGCCCGGCACCGGCACATCGACGGTCGAGCGCCAGACGCCTGGCCCGGCCTTGTCCAAGGTCACCTCGGAGGTCTCGCCGCCCGGCGCCGCAATCTGTACCCGGGCCGAGATATCCTCCTCCATCGAGCGCCGCTCGATGGTCAGCTTGAGCCCCTTGGAGGAGGCGAGCAGGCGCTCCTCCTCCAGGTCCGGCTCCTTCATCAGCCAGTGCGACAGCCGGCGCAGCAGGTCGGTGTGCGGACCGCCGCCCTCGAAGCCCCGTGCCCACAGCCAGGCGTGGTCGGACAGCAGCAGCGCCACCCGGCCCTTGCCCTTGCGGTCCAGCACCAGGAGCGGGCGGTCGTCGGCGCCCTTCATGAGGGTGCGGCCGCGTCCGGGCGCCACCTCGACCTGGCGGAACCAGCGACCCCAGGTCGGCACCTTGGATTCCGACCCCGGCAGGCCATGCGTGACCGGATGCTTGACGCCGTCGGTGGTGAGCGTCGCCTTGAATGGCCGCTCAATCAGCTGGCCGGTGGGCATCGCCGGCAGCACCGAGCTCAGCGCCGTATAGGCGAGGCTCATCTTGCCGGCGTAGTCGTCGCCCGAGGCCACCAGCAGGGCGCCGCCGTCCTGCACGTAGCGCGCGATATTCTCGTAGTAGAGCGTGTGCAGGATATCGCGGTGCTGGTAGCGGTCGAAGATGATGAGGTCGAAGTCCTTGATCTTCTCCGAGAACAGCTCGCGCGTCGGGAACTGGATCAGCGACAGCTGGTGGATCGGCGTGCCGTCGATCGCCTGCTTCTGCGGCGGGCGCAGAATGGTGAAGTGCACGAGATCCACCGCAGCGTCGGATTTGAGCAGGTTGCGCCACACCCGCTCGCCGGCATGCGGCTCGCCCGAGACCAGCAGCACGCGCAGGTTCTCGCGCACGCCTTCGGCCGCCACGACCGCCCGGTTGTTCGCAGCGGTCAACTCGCCTGGCGCCGTCTCGAGCTCGACCTCGATGATGTTCTGGCCGGCGTGCGGGAACGCCATCGGCACCGTCACGGTGCGGCCGATCAGGGCCACGCGCGAGGTATCCGGGCTGCCCTCGCGGCGGATCTTGAGCGTTACCCGCTCGCTGGCGCGGCCCTTGCGGCCAGTCTCGACCACGCGCAGCTCGATCTCGCGCGTAGAGCCGACGATGCCGTAGCGCGGCGCCTTCAGAATCTCGATGCGGCGGTCGAACTCGCCGGGCTGGCCCGTCAGCAGTGCATGCACGGGCGCGTCGAAGCCCAGCGCCTGCGCCGACTTCGGCACGTCGTGCACCTCGCCGTCGGTGATCATGACGACACCGGCGAGCCGGTCCGGCGGGGTATTGGCGAGCGCGCTGTTGAGATCGGCGAACAGGTTGGTGCCGGCCGCCTCATGGCCGGTGGCGCGCGAGGAATTGACCCAGCGCACCTGCAGGTTGGGGATGTCGCCGAGACGCGACTCCAGCTCTTTCTTGATGGCCGCCGTCTGCTCGGGCCGACCGGCGATGGTCTGGCTGAGGCTCTCGTCGGTAACAACGATGGCGATGTTGGCGAGGCTCTCGCGCTCCTCCTGGCGCAGCGTCGGGTTGGCCAGCGCCAGCAGCAACGCGCCGAGCGACAGCGCGCGCAACAACGCGCCGCGTGTGCGGCGCACGAACAGCACCACCAGCAGCAGCACCGCGAGAGCCACGCCGGCCCAGTACACGGGCGGCGGCACCATCAGCGCGAAGTCGAGCGACCAATTGCTCATGGGATACCTCTCCACGAGCGCTGCGCGGATCCCCCTCCCCCTTGTGGGGAGCTAGAGGTAGGGAGACTCCCAACCTTCGATGTTCTGCAATGCTCCCCACCCCGTCCCTCCCCCTCAAGGGAGGAGGGGACGATGGGGCGAGCGTCCAGCCACAAAACAAGCCGCGTCATTGTCCCAGCCGCTCCAGCAGCGCCGGCACGTGCACCTGGTCGGCCTTGTAGTTGCCGGTGAGCACGTACATGATGATGTTGATGCCGACGCGGTAGGCCATCTCGCGCTGGCGCTCGCCGCCAGGCACCACCGGGTAGATCGGCCGGCCGCTGTCATCCACAGCCCAGGCTGCGGCGAGGTCATTGGAGGTGATGAGGATCGAGCTCACCCCGTCGACGCGACGTGCCTGCCGGCCCTGATCGCTGTCACGCGGGGTTTCCGCCTCCACCCAGAGGCTGCCACCCTCGAAGCGGCCAGGGAAGGCGCGCAGGATATAGAACGACTTGGTGAGTACATGGTGCTCCGGCACCGGCTCCAGGCGCGGCACATCAAGGTTGCCCAGCATGCGCTGCAAAGGTGTTGTGCCGTTGCCGCGCAGATTGTAGCCGGTGGGCATGCCCTGGCCGTAGTCCTTGGTGTCGAAGATGATCATACCGCCTTGCTTCATGTAGGCGTCAATCTTGGCGAGCACCGCAGGCGACAGCGGCCGCGCATTGGCCAGCACCGGCCAGTACAGGACCGGGAAGAAGGTGATCTCATCATTGTCGATATCGACGGCGAGCGGCTCGCCGGGCTCGACTGCGGTGCGCCGGATGAGTTGCCGCGTGAGACCCATGAGGCCGCGCCGGCTGGTATCGTCAGCCGTCGTATCGCCCGTCGTCACATAGCCGAAGGTCACCTTGGATGTGGCCTTGATGGCCATCATATCGGTGCGGGATGCGGGCGAGGACTGTGCCGCCGCCGACGCAGGGACCAGCACCGCCAGCGCGCCGACGCCGATGGCGGCGATCGCCAGCATCGCCGCCACCCGCCGGGCGTGGCGACGCAGCGGCCCGAGCCCGCCGGCCTGCAGCAGCAGAACCGCCAGGATGTCGGCGAACAGCAAGGCCAGGGCGGCGCCCAGGATCTGCGGCTTGAGCGGCTGGGCGGTGTTGCCCTCATAGAGCCGACGCTCGGTTCCCAGCGGCAGCGAGGGCAGCGGCTTCAGCAGGCTCTTGGGCGTGAGCAGGTTGAGAGCCCGCGGCGCACCGGCCGGCCCGTAGTACCCGGGAGGGTTCTCGGCGTTGGGCCGTGCCGCGGCGATCTTGGCGGCGGCAATGCCTTGCGTGGTCGCCGACGGGCTCCGCAGCAGGCCGAACCCATCCAGCACCTGCAACGGCGCGAGCACATCGACGGTTGCCGGCGCGCCGGCCTCGTTGGTCTCGACACCGCCGGCCTGCTGCACTGCGCTGCCGAGCTGGCCGAGGCTCGCGATCCGGCGCAGCATCTCGACGAACAGGCCCGACATCGGCAGGTTCGACCAGTCGGAGTTGGCGGTGACGTGGAAGAAGATGACCTGACCATCGCCGCGACGCGCCGCCGTGACCAGCGGCGTGCCGTCCTTGAGCCTGGCCCAGACCTTCACGTCACCCGTCAGTGCCGCCGGGTCTGCGAGCACCTGGCGGTTGACCAGCACATCCGGAGGCGCAGTGAGGCCGGCGAACAGGCCATCGTCGCCGAACGGGGCCAGCGCCTGCGGCGACGACCACGACAAGGCGCCGCCCAGGCTGCGCCCGCCCTGGCGCAGGGCGACGGGCAGCAGATCGTCGCCCCCTTTCTCCAGCCGCGGCCCGGCGAAGCGGACCAGCACGCCGCCCTTTTTCACCCAGCCGACCAGGCGCTCGTGCACCTCGGCCGGCAACACGCCGACATCGGCGAGCATCAGCACGGAGACATTGCGCTTCAGGATGGAATCGATGCCGGCCGGCAGGTTTGCCTGATCGCTCTTGGCGATCTCGGTAAATGGCGCCAGTGCACGCTCCAGATAGAAGAGCGGCGCCAGCAGCGGCTGCGACTGCTCCAGGGATTCGGCCGCATAGAGGCCAACGCGATGCCATTGCGACTGCGCGTCGAGCAGGTGCACGGCACCGGCCGAGCGCTCGCCATCGATCTCGATACGGGCAACCTGGTTGCGCAGCTCCAGGGGCAGATCGAAGCTCGCCACCGCCCGCGTTTCGCCGGCGCCGAGCGTGAAGGGCACCGAGCCCAGGCGCTGGCCACGGCCTGAAAGCGCATGCAGGGTGCCGCTGCGTACCGGCCCGGCAGTGGCGCGGAGCACCTGCGCCTCCAGGCGTCCGCCGCTGGCGATCGTGGCGCTGGTGCCAAGCGCTTCCTGCATCGGCCC
>DASURA010000380.1:0-6078 GCA_036280295.1 Hyphomicrobiaceae bacterium | reverse complement strand
CGAAGGGATGCTCCGCAGGGGCCGAACCAAGGGATGGGCGACTGGCCCGTGCTGGGGCCGAATTGGCGTTGGCAACGGCCGTAAAGGACCGGTCGAATATGCCTTTCGCCAACTTGCCTCATCATGAAACATCATGATATCCGGTGTGCATGGCTGGAAAGCAGAGACAGAAGTTCGCCACCCAGGTGGATGCCGAGCTCATCGAGGCCGTGCGTAGCATCGCCAGGGAGGAAGGCCGGCAGGTGCAGGCTTTGATCGACGAGGCGCTCGTGGACCTTGTCGAGAAGCGCCGTCTCGGCAAGCCGCGCAAGCACGTGATGGCCGCCTATCAGGGGACCCATGCCCGCTTCGGCAAGCTCTATCGGAAGCTCGCTGAATAATGACGACGGTCTACCTGACCGTTGCCGAGGTGCTGGCGATCCATGACGACCTGATCGAGCGCTACGGCGGCAGCGCGGGCGTGCGCGATCCGGGTCAGCTGGAGGCGGCTCTGTTCCGACCGCAGACCGGCTATTATGCCGATATCGTTGCCGAGGCGGCGGCGCTGTGGGAAAGCCTGTCGCAGAACCATCCGTTCGTGGACGGCAACAAGCGCACCGCCTTCGCCGTGATGGCCACCTTCCTGGCCGTCAACGGGGTGACGCTGGCGGCCGATGAGGCGGCGACCACGAAGGTCCTGCTGCCGCTTTATCAGCGCGGGACGTTCCAGTTCGAGAAGCTGGAGGCGTGGCTGCGGAAGAATGCCAGCAAGGACACGAAGGATGGCCCGTAGGGTGCGATAAGCGGAGCGCATCGCACCGCTGCCGCGTCGGAGGAGCGGGGTCAGACCCGCAGAGTCTGACCCGCCCACCCCTACCCCAGCACCACCGTCGCCGTCGCCATGGCGGCGATGCCCTCGCGGCGGCCGGGGAAGCCGAGACCTTCCGTCGTCGTCGCCTTGACGGCGACGCGGGAGACCTCGATGCCCAGCACCTCGGCGATGCGGGTGCGCATGGCGTCGCGGTGTGGGGCGATCTTGGGGGCCTCGCACAGGAGCGTCACGTCGACATTGGCGATGCGGCCGCCGCGGGCGCGCACGCGCCGGGCGGCGTCGGCGAGGAACCGGTGCGAGGCGGCGCCGCGCCATTGCGGGTCGCTGGGCGGGAAGTGCTGGCCGATGTCGCCGTCGCCGATGGCGCCGAGCAGCGCGTCGGTGAGCGCATGCAAGCCAACGTCGGCGTCGGAATGGCCTTCGAGCATCGCCGTGTGGGGGATGCGGATGCCGCAGAGCCAGACGTGATCGCCGGCGGCGAAGCGGTGCACGTCGAAGCCCTGACCAGTGCGGATATCTGGGTGGATATCGGTCGTCGGCGCCGGGGCTGCCGCCTCCTGCCGCGTCGCGTCCGCGCCGCTTGCAACGGCTGCAGCCGGCTTGTCGGGGTGCTGGGGGTTTGCACTCGCGTTCGGCCCGGGAGGCGGGGCCTCGCTTGCGGCGACGACGGGGACTGCCGCCTCATGCCGCGCCGCGTCCGCGCCGCTTGCAATGGCTGCAGCCACCTTGTCAGGGCGCTGGAGGCTTGCACTCGCGTCTGGCCGGGGAGAGTTGGCCGCGTTTGTGGCGGCGCTGGCAACGGGGGCAGGTCCCTCGCCTCGACGCTGGAGAGTGCCACTCCCGCTTGGCGCGACGGGGCTGACCTCGTCCGTACCATCAGGAGCCCCGGCATTCACCACGCCCCGCATCCCGTCCACGGCCTTTGCCGCGGCGCCCATCACTTCCGCCGCAGCGCCGGCGGCTGCGGTCACGACCCCCATCACGGCGTCCATGGCTGCACCGAGGCTCGCGCCCATGGCGGCCCCTGCCGCCGCAACCGCATCCTCTGGCACGCCGCCGCGGGCTGCCTCCTCCTCAACCAGGCGGGCTGCCCGCGCCATATCCTCCGCCGTCGTCAGCTTCACGTTGGTCTCGCTGCCCTGCACCAGCTGCACCACCAGCCCGGCCCATTCGGCCACGGCGGCATCGTCGGTGAGGTCCTCGCGGCCCGCTGCAAGCGCCGCCTCGTGCGCGGTGAGGATCGTCTTCAGGTTGAACCCCTGCGGCGTCTGCGCCCGCCACAACCCGGCCCGCTCGATAGTGCCGGCGATGCGCCCCTCGGCGTCGGCCCGCTTCAAGGTATCCGACAGCGGTACCGCGGCGATGGCGCCCGGCGCGTGCGCCAGGGCAGCGAGCACCCGATCGATCACCGTTGCCGTCACGAATGGCCGCGCCGCGTCATGGATCAGCACCCGTGCCGGGGCCTCACCACCCCGCCCAAGCCTGCTGTCCAGCGCCTGCAGCCCGTTCAACACCGAGCGCTGTCGCGTGGCGCCGCCGAGCACCGGCGGGAGCAGCTTGCGGTGGCCAGCCGGGACGGCCTGATCGTAGTGCGCCCGGTCCGCCTCGGCGATCGCCACAATGACCAGTTCAACGGCAGGATGGGCAAGAAACGCGCGTATCGTGCGGGCCAACACCGGCTCGCCGCCGAGCCTGGCATATTGCTTGGGCACCGCAAGGCCCGTACGCGTTCCTTGACCAGCTGCGACGATCAAAGCCGCGGTCGTCACGGTTTGTCTCCTTGACTCATGCCCAGCTTGCTCCATCACCGTTCCGGCCAAGCCGGGCCAACCCGGCCTCACGTCAACGGCCTGCCGGGCCGCTTCTGACTTCCCCGCCTGTGACTTGCCCGATTTCTTTCGGGCTTGCGAAGAAATTTACGTCACGCTAGGTTGCCTAAAAGTAGGGCAAGAGAGGTCAATGCCTACTTGATGGGCAAACAGCAAAGTGATGGGAACGGCACGTCCGGGACGTCGGCGGCTTTCCCGATCGGTCGGCATGCGCTTCGCAATCCGGTGCTGCTGGCGCCCATGTCGGGCGTCACCGATCTGGCATTCCGCCGGCTGGCGCAGGCGCAGGGTGCCGGCATGGTGGTCGCCGAGATGGTGGCGAGCGAGCATCTGGTGCGCGATCGCCATGGCGCCCGTCGCCGGCTGCGCAGCGATGCCGGCTTGAAGCCATTCGCCGTGCAGCTTGCCGGCTGCGAGGCGCGCTGGATGGCGGAAGGCACCCGCGTCGCCGAGGCGATGGGGGCGGATATCATCGACATCAACATGGGCTGCCCGGCGCGCGAGGTCACGGGCAAGGCATCGGGCTCGGCCTTGATGCGCGACCTTGATCACGCGACCTCGCTGATCGAGGCGGTGGTCAAGGCGGCATCCGTCCCGGTGACGCTCAAGATGCGGCTGGGCTGGGACGATGCCAATCGCAATGCCCCGGAGCTGGCGCGCCGCGCCGAGGCCGCCGGCGTCGCCATGATCACCGTGCACGCCCGCACCCGTGCCCAGCATTTCAAGGGTACGCCCGATTGGGCATTCGTACGCCATGTGGTCGATGCCATCGGCATTCCGGTGACGATCAACGGCGACATCGTCGATCCGGCTACGGCGCGCGCTGCGCTTGCGGCTTCCGGTGCCCGTGCCGTCATGCTCGGCCGCGGCGCCTGCGGGGCGCCCTGGATGCTTGGCCGTGTCGCCGCGGTGCTCGGCGGGGGGCGGGATCCGGGCTCGCCCGTCCTGGTGCGACAAGGCGAGATCGCGCTCGCCCATCTCGACGCCATTCTGGAGCAGGACGGAGTCGGCCTCGGTGTGCGCAATGCCCGCAAGCACATCGCCTGGTATCTCGCCGCCAGCGGCCGGCCCGCCGAGACGGTGCGGGCGTGGCGCCAGCGCCTGTGCACGGCCGATGACCCGCGCGCCGTGCGTACCGGTCTCGCCCAGTTCTACGATGAGGCCATGGAGGCTGCGGCATGAAGCCTGGCGCGAAGCCCTCTCCGAAGCCCGGCGGCAAATCCGATCCGAAGCACGAGCCCACCGGTCCCGCGACGAGCCCGCCGGAGACCAGGAAGCCCGAGCGCACGGCAGCTGGCCTGCGCCGGCACATCGAGCATGACCTGCTGCTCGCTGCCCTGCCGCACCCGGTGCTGGTGCTGGGCGAGGAAGACCGTGTGCTCTACGCCAATGCCGCCGCCGAATCCTTCTTCTCCCTGGGCCAGGGCGTGCTGAAGCGGCAGACGCTGCCGGATATCATTGCCTTCTCAAGCCCGCTCGGGGCGCTGGTGAGCCAGGTGCGGCGCACCGGCGCCAACGTCAACGAGTACTCGGTCGACGTTGGACTGCCGCGCAGCAATGCCCACAAGCTGGTCGATGTGTTTGCCGGCGCCATGCCGGAGGTGCCCGGCCTGATCGTGCTGATGCTGCAGCAGCGCTCGATGGCGCAGATGATCGAGCGGCAGCTGACCCACCGCGCGGCAGCCCGCTCCGTCTCCGGCCTCGCCTCGGTGCTGGCGCACGAGATCAAGAACCCGCTGTCGGGCATCCGTGGCGCCGCCCAGCTGCTGGAGCCCGGCCTCAAGGAGGAGGACCGGCCGCTCGCCCAGCTGATCTGCACCGAGACCGACCGCATCCGCAACCTCGTCGACCGCATGGAGGTGTTCGGCGACGAGCGTCCGCTCAGCGTCGAGGCGCTCAACATCCATCAGGTGCTCGACCACGTGAAACGCCTGGCCGAGACCGGGTTTCTGGGTGACGCGAAAATAGGCATCGAGTTCGATCCGTCGCTGCCGCCGGTGTCGGGCAACCGGGACAAGCTCATCCAGGCATTCCTGAATCTGGTGAAGAACGCGGCCGAGGCGGTCGGCGAAGGGCGGGAGAAGGGGCACGAGTCAGGCCGCATCGTGCTGCGCACGGCTTTCCGCTCCGGCATGCGCATGGGCGTCCCCGGCTCGGGCGCACGCGTGAGCCTGCCGCTGATGATCGAGGTCGAGGATAACGGACCCGGCGTGGCAGACGAGCTCAAGCCTCACCTGTTCGATCCCTTTGTGACAACCAAGCGCAGCGGAAGCGGCCTGGGACTTGCATTGGTCGCCAAGATCATTGGCGATCATGGAGGGGTCATCGAGTGCGAATCGGTGCCCAAGCACACGGTCTTTCGCGTGTTGCTGCCGCTCCAGGATCGGCAGCCACAGCACTGACCAGGGACAACGGCCATCATGCCAGCCGGAACCATCCTCATAGCTGATGACGACACCGCGATCCGCACGGTGCTTAACCAGGCGCTTGCCCGCGCCGGCTATGCCCCGCGCGCGACCGGCAACGCCGCCACGCTCTGGCGCTGGGTCAGCCAGGGCGAGGGTGACGTGGTCATCACCGACGTGGTGATGCCGGACGAGAACGCCTTCGACCTGATCCCGCGCATCAAGAAGGTCAGGCCCGATCTGCCGGTGATCGTCATGAGCGCGCAGAACACGCTGATGACGGCGCTGTCGGCGGCCGAGAAAGGCGCCTTTGAGTACCTGCCGAAGCCGTTCGACCTGAACGAGCTGGTCTCGATCGTCGGCCGGGCGCTGGCCGAGCCCAGCCGGCGCAAGGACGTGGTGGCTCATGCCGACGGCGAAGGCGAGGACCTGCCTTTGATCGGCCGGTCTCCGCCGATGCAGGAGATCTACCGCGCGCTTGCCCGGCTCACCCGCACCGATCTCACCGTGATGATCAACGGCGAGTCCGGCACCGGCAAGGAGCTGGTCGCGCGGGTGCTGCACGACTACTCCAAACGCCGCAACGGGCCGTTCGTGGCCATCAACATGGCGGCGATCCCGCGGGAGCTGATCGAATCCGAGCTGTTCGGCCACGAGAAGGGCGCCTTCACGGGCGCGCAGGCCAAGACCGAGGGCCGCTTCCAGCAGGCCGAGGGCGGCACGCTGTTCCTGGACGAGATCGGCGACATGCCGATGGAGGCGCAGACCCGACTGCTGCGCGTACTGCAAGAGGGCGAATACACCACGATCGGCGGACGCACGTCGATCAAGACCGACGTGCGCATCGTCGCCGCCACCCATCGCGAGTTGAAGACGCAGATCCAGCAGGGCCTGTTCCGCGAGGACCTCTACTACCGCCTGAACGTCGTCCCCCTGCGGCTGCCGCCCCTGCGCGAGCGGCTGGAAGACGTTGGCGACCTCGTCCGCCACTTCCTGCGCCAGACCGCCAAGGTCGGCCTCGGCCAGAAGACCA
>DASURA010000379.1:0-2464 GCA_036280295.1 Hyphomicrobiaceae bacterium | reverse complement strand
CTTCCCCTGGTATGGCGGCGGCAAGATCCGCACCGACGAGTACAAGACCGAGACGCCGCCGGCGGACGTGGTGTTCCCGCAGGTCGAGATGGCGGCGCATGCCGCCGATCTCGGCCTGAAGTTCTACACCGGCACCCAGTTTCCGGCGAAGTACCGCGGCGGCATATTCTCCGCGCAGCACGGCTCCTGGAACCGCGTTCAGCCGGTGGGCGCGCGGGTGATGTTCACCAGCCTGAAGGAGGACGGCACAGCCGACAAGACGGTACCGTTCGCCGAGGGCTGGCTCACCGCCAACGGCGAGTATCTCGGCCGTCCGGTAGACATCGCCCAGCTCGCCGACGGCTCGCTGCTCGTGTCTGACGATCTGGTGGGCGCCATCTACCGGATCTCCTATGGCGAGTGACGGCGATCGTCGGCATCCGGCTCTCCCCGCACGCGGGGGGAGCCACCGGCTGTCATGCCGGGGCTTGCATGCACCGGGCGAAGGCTTGGTGTCCCCGGCATCCAGCCATCAGCAGGCGCCGGAGCCCGTATTGCGCGCCATCCCGTCCACAAGTGCCGGGGTCATGGGCGCGTTCGTTCTGGCGGCAATGGCGCTGCTGGCGATTGCGCAACCGGCCGACGCCGGCGATGTCGCGGCTGGCCGGAAAAAAGCCGTGCAATGCCAGGCCTGTCACGGCCTCGATGGCCTCGCCAAGATTCCGGGCGCGCCGCATCTGGCGGGCCAGGTGGAGGACTACCTCGTCAAGGCGATCCGTGCCTACAAGGCCGGAGCGCGCAAGGACGAGATGATGACGGTGGTCACGCGCCAGCTCTCCGACGAGGACATCGAGGACCTGGCGGCGTTCTATGCCGGGCTGAGCCGCAGGGCGGATTAGCGCGCGGCGCGTAATCCCCCTCTGTGGCGGTGGATCCGCGGATTGCGCTTCGCTGATCCGTCCTACGCCTTCACCCCGCCAGCTGCAGCTGCAGAACGCGGCCGCCGCGTTTCAGGACGATCAGCCAGCTGCGCTGGCGCTGCTTCAGCACGCTCTCGAGCTGGGCCGCGGTCTCGATGCGCTCGCGGCCGACCTGGACGATCACATCGCCGGTCCGGAACAGCCGGGCAGCGGTGGAGCGGGGCCGCACAGAGAGCACGACGACCGCGCCATCGTCAGCATCGTCCACACCCAGCTCTTGGCCCATCCCTGGCAGCAGGTTGGCCACGCGGGCGCCGTCAAAGGGATGCGAGCCGGATAGATCGCGGGCGTCGACCGCCGCCTCCGGAGCGGGGCTCAACACCAATTCGGCCTTCGCCGGCCGGCCCTTGCGCACCACTTTGAGCTGCGCGCGATTGCCGATCCCGCGCGTGGTCAGCCGGTAGAGAACGGCACGTGCGTCGTCCACGTCATGGCCATCGACGGCCAAGATCACGTCGCCGGCCTGCAGCCCGGCCTCGGCGGCCGGGCTCTTGTCCTGCAGACGTGTGACCAGCGCACCGGCCACGCGCGGAAGCTTCAGCTGCTCGGCCAGCTCGCGCGTCACCGGTGCCAGCCTGGCACCCAGCCACGGACGCTGCAGCTTGCGGCCTGTCAGGGCGCTCTCCACGACCAGCTTGACCAGATTGGACGGTATGGCGAAGCCGATGCCCATCGACCCGCCGGAGCGGGAGTAGATCGCCGTATTG
Source organism: Hyphomicrobiaceae bacterium (assembly GCA_036280295.1). Taxonomy (GTDB): domain Bacteria; phylum Pseudomonadota; class Alphaproteobacteria; order Rhizobiales; family Hyphomicrobiaceae; genus AWTP1-13. Next base: position 798 of record DASURA010000379.1, on the reverse strand, counting down.
ATGCCGACCACGCGTCCGCCCATGTCAACCAGCGCCCCGCCCGAGTTGCCGGGATTGATGGCGGCGTCGGTCTGGATGAAGGCCTGGGCGTCGGAACGCGTCACCTTCGTGCGATCGAGCCCGGAGATGATGCCGCTGGTAACGGTCTGGCCGACACCGAACGGGTTGCCGATCGCGAGCACCATGTCTCCCACCTCGACGGCATCGGAGTCGGCGAATTGCAGATGCGGGAAGCGGCCGTCATCGCCCTCGATGCGCAGCACGGCAATGTCGGTCTTCTCGTCCGACAGCAGGACCTTGGCGTTGAGCTCGCGGCGGTCGTGCGTGACGATGCTGATCTCGGCGGTCCCCGCCACCTTGATCACATGCGCATTGGTGACCACCACGCCGTCGGCGCTGACGATCACGCCGGAGCCAAGGGAGCTCTGCACGCGCTCCTGCGGCATGCCGTAGGGCTCGCCGAAGAAGCGGCGGAAGATCGGATCATTGGCGAACGGCGAGACGATGCGGGCCCTGCCGCGCACGTAGACGTTGACGACAGCAGGCGCAGTGCGCTTCACGATCGCGGCGAAGGAATATTGCGCCGCCTCGCGCGAGGGCGGCACCTCACGCTGCTGAGCCGCCGACGGACCGGCCAGAAGTACGAGCACGCCCAACACCGTGACAGCGCGCCAAAATCCAAACAGTCTCACCCGCAGCCGGCTCATCCGAGCGCCCTCTCCGCATAGCGAGCGGCGCCGCCGGGCGCCGCGCGGCAACACCAAATTCAAGCTTCGCGCCCCGCGGCTGCCGCCGCGG
>DASURA010000378.1:0-4958 GCA_036280295.1 Hyphomicrobiaceae bacterium | reverse complement strand
GGCATCGGCGCGCTGATGGCGCTGCTGGAGGAACGCAAGAAGCGGCTTGCCGCCGAGGGGCTGTTCGATAAGGAAAGGAAGCGGTCGCTGCCGTTTCTGCCGCGCGTGATCGGCATCGTCACCTCGCCAACCGGCGCGGTGATCCGTGACATGCTGGCGGGCTTTACCGAGCGCTTCCCGGCGCGCGTGCTGCTGTGGCCGGTGCGGGTGCAGGGCGAGACCTGCGCCGCCGAGGTTGCCGCCGCCATCGACGGCTTCAATGCGCTGCCCGCTGGTGGGCGGATTCCGAGACCTGACGTCCTGATTGTTGCCCGCGGTGGTGGCAGCCTGGAGGACCTGTGGGGCTTCAACGAAGAGATCGTGGCGCGCGCCGCCGCGACCAGCGCCATTCCGCTGGTCTCTGCCGTCGGCCACGAGACCGATTGGACGTTGATTGACTGGGTTGCTGACGCCCGCGCCCCCACGCCCACCAAGGCGGCTGAATGGGTGGTGCCCAAGTATGCCGAGCTTGCCGAGCAGACCGGCAAGCTCGAACTGCGCATCAGAACAGCCGTCTATCGCGTGCTCGACGGCCTGCGCGCGCACCTGCGTGCCGCTCAGCGCGGCCTGCCGCGGCGGCAGGATCTGCTAGCTCTGCCGCGCCAGCGCTATGACTCGGTCGAGCGCCGGCTCGGTCGCGCCCTGCTGGAGAGCACACGGGCGCACGAGCGGCGCCTGGTGCGGATCGAGAGCCGCCTCGGCCCCCGGCTGCTGACGGCGCGCTTCGAGCGCGCGCACGCACGCCTTGATGGTCTGCGCCGCCATGCCGCGGCGTCACTGGCGCGGATGGCGAGCCACCAGCGCGTGCGCCTGGAGCGGGTTGCCACCCGGCTGTCCTCGCAGATCGTCGCCGACCGGGTGGCCCGGCGCACCGAGCGGGTTGCTGTCCTCGATGCGCGTTTGAGACAAGGCATCCTTAACGCGCTCGGCCGGCAGCGTCGGCATCTCGAAGCCTGCGCCAAGCTGCTGACGAGCGTCAGCTACCAGGGCGTGCTCGCGCGCGGATTTGCGCTGGTGCGCGACGCCCACGGCCATGGCGTCCGCTCGGCGCACCGGGTGACGCAGGGCGAGCGGCTTGACATTGAGCTTGTGGACGGCCATGTCGCCGCCGAAGCCAGGGTGATCGCTGTGCGCGACGGTGCCCAGGCCAGCCCAGGCTCGGGCGTGCGGCGCGGCGAGCCGGGGCGCGGCAAGGGCAAGCCGGATCCGGAGGGGGGCCAAGGGTCCCTTTTCTAGGGCGCGCCTGAACTGGTGCCGAGCCTCGTTTACCCGAATCGAGCAGGATGCCACTGCACTGCGCGAACCGGTTGGGCTAAGGTGGCGGCATCGGCGCGCAGATCGAGCGCGTGCCGATATCCTGAGGCCCGAAGGCAATGGAAGCATGAATCGGTTTGAGCGGTTGTTCGGCCTCAGGGGCGAGGCGAAGCTTCGCTACTTCGACGGTGAGTTCCAGGTCGTGGTCCCAGGCGATTTCGTCCGTTGTGCGGTGAGCGGCGAGCCGATTGCGCTCGCCGACCTGCGCTACTGGAGTGTCGCCCTGCAGGAACCCTACGCCACCGCCGAGATCGCCTTCGCGCGTGCACGCGGTCTGGCGGGGAAGAGGAAATAGGCGCGAATGGCATGGTGAGTGGCGGATGCGCATGTCCCATTCGCGACTGGCCATTCACCCTACCGGCACGGCACGGCGAAATCGACGTGATAGTGCTCGTCGTGGCGCACCCAGGCCTGGCTGCGGTTGAACACCATCCGGCTCATGGCGGCGGCGCCGGATTTCGTTGCGGCGAGCTTGGGCTGCAGGTTCACGTCGAAGATGACGCGCCGGATGCGGATGCCGTGGGCGCGGGCGGCCTTGTCCAGGGCGATGAGATGCGCGCCCATGGCCTCGAAATCCAGGCGCCGCGAACCTGACCGTCCACTGCGGTCGAAATCCACCGCGTAGCCGAACAGCTGCCAAGGCGCCGTCGGCAGCTCCGAGACCTGACCTTCGAGCGTTCGCACCGGTACCAGAAAGTCCACCGAGGTGCCGTTGGCGTGTGTTCTGTGCGGCCGGAAGCGGCCGCCCCAGGGCCATCCCGTCTCGGCATAGACGAAGCGCAGCTCTGGGCTCGTCTTGTGGAGGTCGGCATAGGCGTCGTGCATGGCATCTCGCACCGAGCTGTGCACGAAGGTGCGCCCGAGCGCGAACATCGCCCGGCTGTAGGCGCGGAAGTTGCTACCCGAGTAGGGCAGCCGCCGCCCGTCCTGGAGGCTACCGTGGACAGCGTTGCCACGGCACACGCTTGGCCGCGTTCCATCAATCCCAAGCCAGACAATATAGCCAGCATACCCGGTTCCGGCAGCAGCGGCCACGAGGCCGAGCGTGCCCAGGAAGCGCCGAACAGTCATGTTTGTGCCTAAAGATCGTGCCCAGAGTCATACTTGTGTCAGATGCGCCCTTGCTCCTCGTAACGCCGGCACGGCGCCCGCGCCAGCCGTTTGGTGCGTGCGTCGCGCGGAGCAGGTAGGCGCATGTGAGCACCGCGCGTGCGATCACCGCGTGTGGCATGGCGAGGATCTCCATGTGCGGCTGGTGCAAGGCGCGATGTTGTTGGTATAGTGATGCTTGGTATGCTGTTCGTTCCTGACGTGAGTTCTCTTGTGGCCCCTGCCGGCCGTGGCGCGTCGCATGAGCGCTCATGAAGCGTCCGACGAGGACGCAGAGATGATCATTGGCTGTCGATTTGTATCCGGACATAATAATGTGAAAGGGCATCTATATGGCTGGGAGGATTGCCGCAGCGGAGATGGTCGAGGGAGCCGGCGTCGATGTGTCGATGCTCCTGACCTTGCTCGTCGACAGTGCGGCGGGCGAGCTGAGCACGTGCAAGCAGCTTGATCTTCTTCGCCAGGCACCGAGCAGGCCGGATGGCGAGCGGGCCCGACAGCGGGTCGACGCCGCTGCAGCCGATGACCGGCGTCATTTCGACGCCTTGGTGGTGCGCATCCACGAGCTGGGCGGCACACTGCCGGACGACATGAAGGAGCCACATACCCGCCCCTCGTGCCCCTCAGCCGCCTCCTGCGACACTGCAGACCGGCGGGAGAGTCTGCTCAGGGCCAAGCAGTTCGCCGTGCGCAGCTACACGCGCATCTGCGACATGACGTTCGGCAGGGATCCCCGCACCTATCGTCTGGTGCTCACGATCCTGGATGAGGAGATCGGGCACGAAGCGTGGCTTTCCGAGCTCGTCGGTCACAACCCAGGTGACCGGCAGGTGATCGGCTCGACCATGACGACCGCCTGATCTCAGCTGCAGAAAGTGCGGTCGACCCGGTGGGCTGGACCGCACCGGATCGCGATCGGTCTGGTCCAACCCGATCATTCACATGGGCTCCCAATCCTTGGGAGGGCGGCCAGGATGGGGGAGGCCGGACCTGCCCCCACCGCCTTCCACCGGGGCTGTCGCATCACTAGTGTCCTGATCGCGAAATTCGTCTCAGCGTGCCGCAGGGTTGGAACGAATTTCGCGATCTGAAGGACACTAGCCAACGTTATGATGGCCGGTGCGAATTTGATCGAGGCGTCCGCTTCGCCACCTAGCCAAACCAATGAAGGGGAATTCTCGATCATCGCACGAGCATGGCGCCAGCATTGCCAGCGGTCCCTCCGGGGTGGCATCTATGGGAGACGATCCATCATGGCTCGATTCTGGTTGCGCGGACGCCATTGCCTCGCGGTGCTGCTGAGCCTGGCTGGGAGCACGGGCGCAGCCATCGATCATGCCGCAGCCCAGGGCAGCGGCCTCATCTTTGAAAAGAGCCTCGATCTCAATCTCAATCCGACGCGCGGCGGCGGCGCGCCAGGGCCGGCCGCCGGCAGCGACTGGGCGTTGAGCGCGGCGCGGGAGTTGCGCCCCCAGTCTGATGGCGGTGAGGACGGTCGCATCATTCACGGCAAGCCTGCCGCGCCCGGAGATTGGAGAAGCACGCTCAGCCTGCTCATTGCCCATGCCGGTTCGGACGGCAAGGACAACAAGGCCATCTGCGGCGGCACCTTGATCGACGCGCGCTGGGTGCTGACAGCCGCGCACTGCGTCTTCAGAAGCCGGGAGGGCGGGCTCAAGACCCTGCGATGGATGTCGGCGTTCGCCAGTCAGAAGGTCTTCGACGAGCACGCGGTGCTGCCGGTCAAGGCCGTCTACGTCCACCGCTCGTTCGAGGACGTATATTTTGTGAACGATATTGCGCTCCTGGAGCTGGAGAAGCCTGTGGCGTTGCCGCGTCAGAAGCTGATGGCGGCGGAGGGTGAATCGCGGTTCCTGGCGCCGGGCACCATGGCGACTATCGTAGGCTGGGGCCTGACCAAGGCGTGGTGGGGGCCTGGAGGCAAGCCGGGCGATATCGCGCCCGTTCTGCAGCAGGCCTCCGTGCCCATCCCCGAGAAGGCCATCTGCAACGCCTTCCGGCTGTTCGGCAGCAAGCCAGGGCGGCCGCTGGAGGACGATCAGTTCTGTGCCGGCTACGGCCAGGATGAGAGCAAGCCGCGCATCTGCAACGGCGACAGCGGCGGCCCGTTGTTCCTGGCGGGCGATGGCGGTGAGCCGATCCAGGCCGGCATCACCAGCTGGAATGTGGTCGGCTGCCCCAGCTACTACGCGTTGTTTACCAATGTCGGCCACTTCGAGGCTTGGATCCGCGAACGCGTTCCCAATGCGGTGTTCGTGCTGCCGCCGCAGTCCGGCCCGCCGCAGGGGCCGTTGCAGGAGATTGGCGGCGTCGAGGCGGGTGGCCCGCCCGCGCCCAACGGCCAATGCGCCGTGGACATCGCAGCCGACGGCGTTCCCACCAGCCGCGTCAAGGTCGGCGCACAGCTCACCGTTCGCATTACCAGCGGTGTCACCGGCGACCTCGCGGTGTTCAGCCGCAATGCCAGCGGCAAG
>DASURA010000377.1:0-11175 GCA_036280295.1 Hyphomicrobiaceae bacterium | reverse complement strand
GCCGGGCTGGCGCTGCGCCTGCTCGCCGCCAACGGCGTCACGGCGGAGACGGCGACGCTGATCAACACCGAGCTGCCTGCCTATGTCGACAAGCTCCGGCAGGGCGAGGCCGATGCCGGCTTCCTGGTGCTGGCCGCGGAGGCGCGCACCATCCAGCGCCTCTTGCGCACCCCGGGCGTCGGGCTGATGAGCTTAGCCAACGCCGATGCCTACACGCAGCGCTTTCCGTTCCTCACGCGCCTCGACCTGCGCGAGGGCGTCGTGGACCTTGCCGCGAACCTGCCACCGAACGACACCGCGCTGCTCGCGACCACGGCGGCGGTGGTTGTGCGCGAGGATGCGCACCGGGCGCTGGTCGGCCTACTCGCCCAGGCGCTGCAGGAGGTCCACAGCCAGCCGGCCGTCGATGCCAACGGCGAGGCTCCGCTGTTCCAGCGCGCCGGCCAGTTCCCGATCGCGACCGACCCGGAGCTTCCCTTCGCCGAGGAGGCTCGCCGCGTCTATCGCTCAGGACCGCCGATCCTGCAGCGCTACGTGCCGTTCTGGGTCGCCTCCACCATCGACCGGCTGCTCGTCTCCCTGGTGGTGCTGCTGCCGATCCTGATCCCGCTCGTGCGCTTCGCACCGCAGATCTACAGCTGGCGCATCCGCCGCCGCATCGTCTACTGGTACGGCGCCTTGAAACAGCTGGAAGCCGCCGCCCGCCGGAACGGCGCGCCCGAGGCCAGGGCAGAGCACCTGTTGGCGCTCGATCGCATCGAGTCGGCGGTGGACGATATCCCGGTGCCGCTGGCATTCTCCGACAAGCTCTATGAGTTGCGCCAGCACATCGAGATCGTGCGGCGGCGCCTGAGGGGCACCGGGCTCGCCGCGGCCGCGCCATTGGGTGGGGCCGTGTGAGCCTGCCTTCTCTCTTGGTGGGGTGAGAAGGGGGCGCGCGGCCGGGAGATCGCCAGGCATGTGCAGCTGGTGCTCGCCGATCGCACCGAGCTGTCGAAAGGCCGCGAGTTCGGCGTGCTGTCCCCGGAGACGTGGCGCCTTGCCGACCTTTCCGCCAAGCGCGCCTTTCTGCTCAAGGGGCTTGGCTGGGGCGGCACGCCCCTGCACCTGGTGGAGGAGGACATCGACGGCGGCAGGCTGGTCCGGCTGACGGTCGAGGACATTGCGGCGGAAGGCATGGCGCTCCCCATGTCCGCCGTCTATCCGGCGGCTTCGCCTCCCGGACCGGCCGGACGTTGGCTCATCGAGCGGCTGAAACAGTGCCCGGCAAGCCCGCCGCCTCGCCTCACCGCTTGCTGAACACTCCTGCCGGCCCGGCGGTGCAGCAGGGTTGCATGCGCAGGCGGCCGTATGCGGCCATCAGGCGATTGGCGAGCTCGCCGCCCTCCACCAGGACGTCAGCGAGAAGGTCTGCGCCGCACGCGCGCCACTCGTACACGTCGTTTGGCTCGAGCCGATTTCAGGCCCTTGCCATATCGACCGTACCGTCCCGGGCGGCCTGATATTGCTCTGACGCAGAGGTCAGCACAGGGGTGCCGCCGGGGCATTCGTCAAAACCTTGCCCGTTCAAATGACAGCGGTGCGTTGGCTGGATGCTCACCCCACAGACCAGCGCCGCCGCTTCTTCAACAGTCGGTGCACGCCGTGACCGAGCCGGCGGCTTCCTGACGACTCCGTCAAGTCAGCAGCCGGCGCAGCACCTGCGGCAGGATCTCCGGCAGATCTTCCGCAATCAGCCCGATGCCGAAGTCGCTCGCACAGGCCCCGTGCAGCCAGACGGCTGCGCACGCCGCCTCGAAGGCCGGCATGTGCTGGGCCAGGAGGCCGGTGACGAGACCAGCAAGAACATCACCGGCACCGGCGGTCGCAAGCCACGGCGGGGCATTGTCGTTGATGGCGGCACGGCCATCGGGCGCGGCGATCACCGTGTCGGCTCCCTTCAGGATGACCACGGCGCCGGTGTAAGCCGCGGCCTGCCGCGCGCGCGCCAGCTTGGAGCCCGGCAACTCACCCATCAGGCGCTTGAACTCGCCCTCGTGCGGCGTGAGCACGACCGGCGCCTGCCGCGTCTTGATGGCATCGAACAGCACTTCCGAGGTCGGATCCGCCTCGGCACGCACCACGAAGCCAAGGCCGGCCGCCTTGACCGACACGGTGCCTTCGGCGGCGGCAAACGAGGTAAGCGCATCGGCGTCGAGCACGACAGCGGCGGGCGAGGCAAGCACCGTGAGCACGCTCGCTGCCGTGGCCCCGTCGACACCGGCGCCGGGCCCGATCAGCACGGCGTTGCGGCGCGCATCGGCAAGGACCTCCGCGAGCCCGGCGTCCGACGCGATCGCACGCACCATCACCGCGGTCGCATGCGTGGCATTAATGGCGGTGGCTGCCGCGCTGCCGACCAGGGTGACGAGGCCGGCACCGACCCGGAGCGCGGCACGCGCACCCATGCGGGCGGCCCCGGTGCTCTCGGGCGGACCGGAGACGACGATGGCGTGCCCGCGCGTGTACTTGTGGGCCTCCATGCTGGGGCGGGGGTAGTGGGCGAGCCACAAGGCCGGGCGGTTCGCCCAGGTGCGCGGGCTGACCTCGCCAAGCACGCTGGCGGGGATGCCGATATCGGCGGTACGGACGGCGCCGCAGTAGAGCCGACCAGGCAGGAGCAGGTGCCCCGGCTTCAGACGGAAGAACGTGACGGTGCATGTCGCCTGTACGACCGGTCCCGCGGCGCATCCGGAGCTTCCGTCCAGCCCGCTCGGCACATCCACGGCCACGACAGGCTTGCCGGTAGCGTTGATGGCGCCAACGACCTCGGCAGCCACGCCGTCGAGCGGGCGCGACAGCCCGGCGCCGAACAGGGCATCGACGATCACATCCGCCCCGGCCACCGAGGCCGGGGACAACGCCTCGATCTTGCCGCCCCAACGCTCGGCCATGATGGCCGCGTCGCCGCGCAGAGCGTCAGGCGGTCCGAGCAGAAAGACGCGAACGTTGTAGCCCCTGTCACGCAGCAGGCGCGCCGCAACCAGGCCATCGCCGCCGTTGTTGCCGGGACCGCAGAGCACCGCCACGGCGGCGCCTGCCTCTCCCAGATCAGCGGCCGCGACAGCCACCGCCGCCCCTGCCGCCTCCATAAGGGCCGCTCCGGGCGTGCCGCCGCCGATGGTGAGGCGGTCGGCGCGGCCCATCTCCTCCGTGTTCAGCAACTCCGGCTCGGATTGAGGTCCAGGCCCGGATCCAGACGCGAGGTGAGGCACGGCATTTCCCCAGGTCATTCGGCAAGCTCCGTATCTTGCGTCCGCATTTTGCGTCCGCGCACCCCGCGCGCCAATGCCCGACTTTTCGTCAGCCACATTCGTGCACGATTTGCAACGATTACCGAATAGGCAAATTGCACTAATATTAGGCAACTTCTGCTGTTGCTCTGCATTGATGTTGACCTGTAGATACCCAGAACCACCGTTCCAATAGGGGGAACCGGCGGACCGTGAACTTGGCACGCAACGTGCTGGTTCCAGCAGGTTGCTGACGCGCAATCAGGCAGCAATGGCGCCCATGCTCGGGTCGGGAGACGAAGGGACGCATGAAAAAGATCGAGGCCATCATAAAACCCTTCAAGCTCGACGAGGTGAAGGAAGCCTTGCAGGAGATCGGTTTGCAGGGAATTACCGTTATCGAGGCCAAGGGCTTCGGTCGCCAGAAAGGCCATACCGAGCTCTACCGCGGTGCCGAGTACGTGGTCGATTTCCTGCCCAAGGTGAAGATCGAGGTGGTGCTCGCCGATGAGCTCCTGCCGAAGGCCCTCGACGCCATCCAGAAGGCGGCGAAAACCGGCCGTATCGGCGACGGCAAGATATTCATTTCATCCGTCGAGGAAGCGATTCGCATTCGAACTGGCGAGACGGGAACCGACGCGATCTGAAGCACGCGGCTCGCGTCGTGAGCAAGCGCGGGCGGCGGTTCATGTGCGCAACAAAAGGCTCAGTCCAGGATAGGGGACACTAATGGCAGCAGAAAGACCGAAGGACGTCGGCGAGGCGCTGAAGCTCTTCAAGGATAAGGAGGTCAAGTTCCTCGACCTCCGCTTCACCGATACCAAGGGCAAGGTGCAGCATGTCACGGCCGACATTTCGTGTGTCGACGAGGCCATGTTTGCCGAGGGGTATGCCTTCGACGGGTCTTCCATCGCCGGCTGGAAGAGCATCGAGGCGTCGGACATGACCCTGATGCCCGATGTGTCCTCCATCCACATCGATCCGTTCTTCGCCCAGACCACGGCGGCGGTCTTCTGCGACGTGATCGAGCCGTCCACCGGCGAGCTGTACAGCCGCGACCCGCGCTCCATTGCCAAGCGGGCTGAGGCCTACCTGAAGCAGACCGGCATCGGCGACACCGCAGTGTTCGGCCCGGAGGCGGAGTTCTTCCTCTTCGACGACGTCCGCTTCACGGTTGATCCCTACAATACCAGTTTCAAGCTCGACTCGACTGAGCTGCCCTCCAATAGCGGCACCAGCTACGAGATGGGCAACCTGGGCCATCGTCCGCGCACCAAGGGTGGCTACTTTCCGGTGCCGCCGGTCGACAGCGCCCAGGACATCCGCTCCGAGATGCTGTCGGTGATGGCCGAGATGGGCGTGGTGGTCGAGAAGCACCACCACGAGGTGGCCTCCGCCCAGCATGAGCTCGGCATCCGGTTCCAGCCGCTCGTGCGCAGCGCCGACGACCTGCAGACCTACAAGTACGTGATCCACAACGTCGCCCAGGCCTACGGCAAGACCGCCTGCTTCATGCCGAAGCCGATCTATGGCGACAACGGCTCGGGCATGCACGTGCACCAGTCGATCTGGAGGGGCGGCACACCGACCTTCGCCGGCAACAAGTACGCGGATCTCTCCGACACCTGCCTCTACTACATCGGCGGCATCCTGAAGCACGCCAAGACCATCAACGCCTTCACCAACCCGACCACCAACTCCTACAAGCGGCTGGTGCCGGGCTTCGAGGCGCCGGTGCTGCTGGCCTACTCGGTGCGCAACCGCTCGGCCTCCTGTCGTATCCCGATCGCGTCGAGCCCGAAGGCCAAGCGCGTCGAGGTGCGCTTCCCCGATCCGTCGGCCAACCCCTACCTGGGCTTCGCCGCCCTGCTGATGGCGGGCCTCGACGGCATCACCAACAGGATCGACCCCGGCTCGGCCATCGACAAGAACCTCTACGACCTGCCGCCGGCCGAGCTGAAGGAGATCCCGACCGTTTGCGGCTCGCTGCGCGAGGCGCTCGAGAGCCTCGACAAGAACCGCGAGTTCCTGAAGAAGGGCGGCGTGTTCTCCGACGACATGATCGATGCCTACATCGAGCTCAAGATCGCCGAGGTGCAGCGCTTCGAGATGACGCCCCACCCGGTCGAGTTCGACATGTACTACTCGGTCTAGCCTGAGGCCGGACTGGCGATTGGCGAGGGGCGGCGTCCTGGGGGGCGCCGCCCTTTGCTTTGGTGTAGGCTGGGTCGAGCGGAGCGCAGACCCAACGCCGTTGAGTGCACGACCTGTTCAATGCGTCGGGGCTGCCTGCAGCCTTTGCCGGGATGATCCAACCGACTTACTGGAGGCCTCTCCTTGACCGCACACGACGCCACACTGCACGCCTCGGGCGCCGAGCTTGCGGCGCTCCGGACAGCCTACCTCGACCTGATGCGCGACAGCCTGATAGGCCGCCTCAACGAGGAGCCGGCGCTGCCGGCCAGCAAGGTCGAAGGCTACCAGGAGGAGTTCCGCGAGAACGGCTGGGATTGGCCCACGACGGCGCCTTCCATGATCGGCGGCAAGCGGATGCAGAACGTCCGCAGCGAATGCGAGCGCGTGCTGCGCGAAGGCGTACCCGGCGATTTCATGGAGGCTGGCGTCTGGCGCGGCGGCGCCTCCATGATGATGCGCGCCGTGCTCAAGGCCTATGGCGTGACAGACCGCCGCGTGCTCGCCGCGGACACGTTCGCCGGCTTTCCAAGCGCGGGCGAAGGCTCTCCCGATGCAGGGTTCATCCTGATCGGCAACGACAACTTCGCGGTGTCCCTGGATCAGGTGAAGGCGGCGTTTGCCCGCTACCACCTGCTCGACGAGCAGGTGGTGTTTCTGGAGGGCCTGTTCAAAGACACGCTGCCGGGTGCACCGGTTGCGGTGCTGGCGGTGCTCCGCCTTGACGGCGACATGTACGAAAGCACGCGCGACAGCCTGGCCAGCCTTTATCACAAGCTCTCGCCGGGCGGGTCGCTGATCGTTGACGACTACTTCCTGTTCGAGACGCAGCGCAAGGCCGTGGACGAGTTCCGCGCGGCGCACGCGATTCTCGACCCGATCATCCAGGTCGATGACTTCGGCGGCTATTGGGTCAAGTCCGCGTAACGAGCGCTGCAGCCGGCAGTTGTGGGGAATGCCGCTGCCGGCGCTGAGACATTTCAACGCGCGCGCGGACGCGAGGTGATGGCGGCAGCGGCTCAGCCTATATATTGGGCACGAGGCAGTCAGCCTGTGCGTGTACACGCAGGCGCAGCAGCGAGACCCACCGATGCCACTCGATACGATAAGCCGTGACACGCGTCCGCAAAGGGCTTGGTGGCCCGCCGTGCTGAACGGCTTCCGCCAGCGCTGTCCGGCCTGTGGCACAGGCTCGCTGTTCGGCCGCTTCCTCAAGGTCAACACTGTCTGCGCCAGCTGCGGCCTGGAGTTGCACCATCACCGCGCCGACGATGCGCCCCCCTATTTCACGATCCTGATCGTCGGCCACGTCGTCGTGGGGGCCATCCTGCCGGTAGAGCGCGCCTTCCAGCCACCCCTCTGGCTGCACGCCGCCCTGTGGCTGCCGCTCACTCTGGTGCTTTCGCTGCTGCTCCTGCCGCGCATCAAGGGCGCCATCGTCGGCCTGCAATGGGCGTTCTTCATGCATGGCTTCGGCGGCACGCCCGACAGCGTCGAGCGGCCGCCGGCGTAGAGCGAGCAGCACCGCAAGGTTGAAAGAGTTTCGCGGTCTGAAGGACACTAGCCAACATTGTGACTGCCAGTGCGATTCAGATCGAGAAGTCCGCTTCGCCCACGGAGCCAAACCGACGAAGGGGACTTCTCGATCATCGCACTAGAACAGCAGCAGCACGCTGGCGGCCACGCCGCCCAGAATCAGAAGTCCGATGCGCTTTCGCTGCAGGCGCAGCCACTGCGGGAATTTGCTCCAGTCCGTGGTAGCCAGCCAAGCCAGGAGAAGCCCCATCAGCAGGCCGATCGCCCAGGCGTTGTAAACGGCAGCCGGCTGCGAGAGCTGGCGCTGGCCGCCGCTCACAGGATCAACACCAGGACCGGCAATGAGCACCCACAGTGCGAGCAGCCCAGCAGCCAGCGCCAGCAGAATGAAAAGTCGGTGCATGGCAATGCTCCTTGCGTGGCGCAGCAAGCCCACGAGACTCAGCGCTCAGTTGAATATCCAAGCGCCCGGCGTCTGCGAAGGACGGGCGAACGCGCAGGCAAAGAACCGATTAACGCCCGTCCGCCCCGCATGCATTGCATATGCGAAGCGCGCATTTGACAGACCCCACCGTCTGCGCCAAGCTCAGCTGATCCTTGGGCAAAAGGAGGTCTAGGAAAATGTCTCCGCCGGGCAGTCGCATGCCGTCTGAGCGTTGAGGCTGACAAGCCCTCCATCGCCGACGGCGCTGAACCGACAACTCAACATCACGACGGCTCGCCCTTCCACGGGCGCGCGCCGTAGAGACTGAAGCCGATCAGCAAGGGTCATGTACCGGAGCCAAGCGTCGCGACCGAGGGCAGGTTAGCCCAACAGGTCCTCCGGCCTTCTCCGCGATCAAGTGAATCGACCCAGGATCGAGTGGCAGCTGAAGCAGCCACGAAGCCCGGTGGGGCGCCCCCGTCTCACCGGGCTTTCCGTTGCGCTCCGCACACCACGACGCATGTGGACCCCGGTCGGGCGGCAGAGTAATTCTGTCCATAGCCAAGGACGATTTGCGAATCCACAAGCGTGCCAGCGAGGGCCGGACGGCAGCGCGCGCCTGGGGCGTGCACATGGGCCGCAAGCCCAAGCCTACGGCGCACCAGCAGGCCGAGGCGCAGGAGCGGCTGGCGAAGGGGGAGACCTGCCGCGCCATCGCCAGGAGCATGGCCGTGCACCACAGCACGATCAGCCGGCTCGGGATGGAGGCATGATTGACGGAGAAGACCAACGATCGCGCCTCGGAGATCGCTGCCGTAATGGCTCCTGGGAGCCGGCGCCACCTGAGTGTCGGCCAGCGGCCTTCTGCCTGTGTGAAGCCCCTCCATGGAGCGTCCCCCGGATGATGCAAACACGTCTGCACAAGACCATGCTCCCTGCATCGTTCTGTTGCCCAGGATCAGACCGTGCCTCCCCTGGTGAAGCGGCTCAACAACGGAAACTGGTTGCCGCAAAAGGAAGCGGAAGCACTGCGCGACGAGCTGTTCTACACCAGCAGAAGAGGGCGTACGCAGATCTGCTCGGCAGTTGCTCACTTTCGAAGATGCGGCTTGGCGAGCCGTATTGCCGGCTATCGATTGCCGACGCGAGGGGTAGCCCGTCTGTCAGCCTCCTCGCCACTGCGTAGCCTCCAGAGTGTCATACTGTGGAACACATTCGTCCCGATAGATCAAAGCAGCCGACGACGGCGAGGACGATGGCGCCGATCGCGGCCGATCGCGGGAGAGCGTGCTGGTCAGCGCGGAAAGCCCGTATCGGTCCGATTGCTTTGGATCGTCTGACACGGCGCACACTCCGGTTCGAGGGCAGGTGGCGACGCCTCGGAGACACCTTGTCCGGCCTGGGCAATGTAGCCTCACCTGTGGTGGACCGACGCGCGCCGCGTATGCGCGGATCACTGGCCGCGTGATCGGAGCAGCGGCGCAGCGAGCCCGACCAGGCAGCGCGGGCCCTTCTCAAGCTGATTGCTGCCGACGCGGCGTTCGTCGAGCGCACGTTGGCGGCCGCCCGGCGCTGTACGGCTGGGCTCGGCCTGTCCACCTCGATTACCTCCAGCAGTCGCTGAGGCTGCCGAGCACGAAGCCGGGCACGGGTGAAGTGACGCACTCCTCGTGACCCTCGCCCTCGCCACAGCGTTTCGAGCGTCGCCAAGCGTCACTGGGTGACGGCACTGATCAGGTACGGCAATCCGCGCGCAACGATCGTCACGCCTACCGCGATCACACCGATGCCGAATATGCGGTTCAGCAGGTTGCGATTGGAGGCCAGCAGCGCGTTCAACCGCGATCCGGCGATGCTGCCCACGACGCCGCCGACGACGACCAGAGCCGCCAGCGACCAGTCGACGAGCCCCGAGGCGGCGTAGCTGGCGGCCGTCGCCAGGCCGAAGGCCGTGATGGCCACGAGCGAGGTTCCGATCGCGCTGGCAAGTCCCATGCCGGTCGCCAGCATCAGCCCCGGCACGATCAGGAAGCCGCCGCCGATGCCGAAGAAGCCGGCGAGCGCGCCGACGCCAAAGCCCATCCCGATCAGGCGCGGCAGCAGGTGGCTCGCGGACTCCTTTGTCAGGCGCACGGCCTCGTCTGCCGGCGCCCCCGGCGGCCTCAGCATGCTGAGACCGACCGCGATCATGATGAGGCCGAACAGTGCGAGCAGGCGCTGCCCGTCGACCGCCTTGCCGAGCGCAGCCCCCAGCAGGGAGCCCACAACGCCGGCCGCGGCGAAGACCAGCGCACATCGCCACTTGACGGTGCCAAGTCGCGCGTGGGCGCCAAGACTCACTGCGGCATTGAGGGCAACGACAAACGCGGCCGTCCCGATCGCAACGTGCGGCGACGAGACTCCGACCACGTAGACCAGCAGCGGCACGGCAAGGATCGAGCCGCCGCCGCCGACCAGACCGAGCACGAGCCCGACCAGAACGCCGGACCCGATCGCCAGGGCAGCGGGCAGGATGGCAATGGGCACAGCTGGCTCCTTACCCGGCCTCAGTCGTTGCCTTGGCGGCCGTCGTCCGGTTCCAGGGCATCAGCCCCAGCAGGCTTGCCATGCCACACCAGCCCGAGATTCCGGCGAAGGTCAGCCCCGCTCCGACAAACGCCGAGACAGCGTAGAAGACCGGCGAGGCGACCTGCCCGAGCACGACACCGATCAGCACCAGGCTACCGGCTGCGATCTGCACCTGGCGCTGGACCTCGATGGGCTGGCTGCGGTCCCTGGCAACCGGCAGCCCGGCCTTCTTCCAGGCCTCGATGCCGCCCTCTATGATGTAGGCGTCACAGGTGGTCGCCGCCGCAAGCTTGGCCGCATGGGCAGCGGTGCGCTGACCCGAGCGGCAGTGGAAGATCACGGGCCGGTCCCTTACGTCGAGCGTCGTCAGGTGGTCGACAGGGTGGTTCGTAGCGTCGGGAATGCGCTCCCGCGCATGCTCGTCGGGTCCGCGCACATCGACCAGAACGGCGCCCTCGTCAAGCAAGCGCTTGGCTTCGGCGGGGGTGATGCTGGGCAGGCTCATGATCTCTCTCTTTCCTCGGTTCGCTTGGACTTGCGGCGCGGGGCGTCAGCCTCGGGCGGGCAGTAGAGGTGCTGCAGATGCCCGAGCAGCGCTTCCGTCCTGGTATCGGCAATGCGGTACCACAGCGTCTGGCTCTCGCGTCGGTAGCTCACGATCCCTTCCTCGCGCATCCTGGCGAGGTGCTGCGACAGCGCCGACTGCGACAATCCAACCGCCTCAGCCAGGGAGCCGACGGTGGCCTCGCCCCACTCGACAAGCTTGCACAGGATCATCAGCCGGCGCTCGTTGGCGATGGCGCGCAGGACGCCCGCCACCAGCCTCGCATTGGCAGCAAAGGCAGCCAGATCGCGTGGCGCACCCGGCATGCGGTTAACTCCTCTTCCTCTAAGGTCTTGCTAATTTAGTTATCGCTAATATATACGTCAAGCACCCGACGCTTCAGTAACAAGGAGGCCCATCATGAGCCCTGCCATCCAAGCCTTCTTCGACGAGCCCACCAATACCGTCACCTACCTCGTCGCCGACCCGGCAACACGGCTCGCCGCCGTGATCGACCCTGTGCTCGACTACGACCACCGGACCGGCAAGGCCTCCACGAGGTCTGCGGATACCATCCTCAAGGCCGCGGCAGATGGCGGCTTCAAGATCGACTGGGTGCTCGAGACGCATGCCCACGC
>DASURA010000376.1:0-13199 GCA_036280295.1 Hyphomicrobiaceae bacterium | reverse complement strand
ATGGTGGTGTTCTTGTCGATCAGGCGCGTGAACACGCCACCCAGCGTCTCGATACCCAGCGACAGCGGGGTCACGTCAAGCAGCAGAACGTCCTTCACGTCGCCCTTCAGCACGCCGCCCTGGATGGCGGCACCGATGGCGACAACCTCGTCCGGGTTGACGCCCTTGTGCGGCTCCTTGCCGAACAGCTCCTTCACCAGCTGCTGCACCTTGGGCATGCGCGTCATGCCGCCGACGAGCACCACCTCGCCGATCTCGGCCGCCTTCAGGTCGGCGTCCTTGAGCGCCTGCAGGCAGGGACCTTTGGTGCGCTCGATCAGGTCGTCGACCAGGCTTTCCAGCTTGGCGCGCGTCAGCTTCATGGTGAGGTGCAGCGGCGATTGGGTCTGCGGGTTCATGGAGATGAACGGCAGGTTGATCTCGGTCTGCTGCGAGGACGACAGCTCGATCTTGGCCTTCTCGGCCGCCTCCTTGAGGCGCTGCAGGGCGAGCTTGTCGCCGCGCAGGTCGATCTGGTGCTCTTTCTTGAACTCGTTGGCGAGGTACTCGACGAGGCGCATGTCGAAGTCCTCGCCGCCAAGGAAGGTATCGCCGTTGGTCGACTTCACCTCGAACACGCCGTCGCCGATCTCAAGGACGGAAATATCAAACGTGCCGCCGCCGAGGTCGTAGACGGCGATGGTCTTGGAATCCTTCTTCTTGTCGAGCCCGTAGGCGAGCGCCGCCGCGGTCGGCTCGTTGATGATGCGAAGCACCTCCAGACCGGCGATCTTGCCGGCATCCTTGGTGGCCTGGCGCTGGGCGTCGTTGAAGTAGGCCGGAACGGTAATGACCGCCTCGGTGACGGGCTCACCCAGCTTCGCCTCGGCCGTCTCCTTCATCTTCTGCAGGATGTAGGCGGAGATCTGCGACGGCGAGTAGGCCTTGCCGTCAGCCTCGACCCAGGCGTCGCCGTTCGGGCCCTTGATGATCTTGTAGGGGACGAGGTGCTTGTCCTTCTCGACGGTCGGATCGTCGTAGCGGCGGCCGATCAGTCGCTTGATGGCAAAGAAGGTGTTGACCGGGTTGGTGACCGCCTGGCGCTTGGCCGGGAGGCCGACGAGACGCTCGCCGCTATCGGTGAAGGCAACGATGGAGGGTGTGATGTTCGCGCCCTCGGCGTTCTCGAGCACCTTGGGCTTGGAGCCGTCCATGACGGCGACGCACGAGTTGGTCGTGCCGAGGTCGATGCCGATGACTTTGCCCATACTTTCTGTCCTCTCTCTCGTGCGGCGGACCGTCCGGACCCGGTCAGGTCGGCATCCGGCTTCCCTCAAGGCCCCCTTGACCCTGGGGGACGATCCCCTGGAGCTGCGATGGTTTCGTGCGGTATATAGTAGGGGGTCTATAGGGCTGCAACGGGCCGAAGCCCAGTCTAGCGCCGATCTTTTGCCCGGATGCGATCGAAATTGTTGATCGCCATGCAACGGACACATCAGCAGGCTAGGGGCGCCTCTCCGGCCAAGGACGGCTGTGGGTGGCGGCATTTGCGCGGCTGGCTCACTCCTGTGCGGCAGCGGGCGCTGCTCGCCGAGCTGCGGGCGGCGCTGGCCGACGCGCCGCTCACGCGGTTCACCATGCCACGGAGTGGCAAGACTTTTCCTGTGCCGATGAGCAATCTCGGACGGCTCGGCTGGGTCTCCGATAAGGATGGCGGCTATCGCTACCAGGCCACCCACCCTGAGACCGGGCGGCCCTGGCCCCCAATACCTGAGTTGCTAGGTGCGATTTGGAATGAGGTGTCTTGCTACCGCGCAGAGCCCGAGGCGTGCCTGGTGAACTATTACGCCGCAGGCACCAAGCTCGGGTCGCACCGCGACGCCGATGAGGAGGAGACGCAGGCGCCGGTCATATCGGTCTCGCTCGGCGACGACGCCACCTACCACCTCGGGGGCCCGCGCCGCGCCGACCCTAGACGGCGGCTGATTCTGCGATCGGGAGACGTCTTCGTACTCGGTGGCGCTGCGCGCGACTTCTATCACGGCATCGATCGCATCCACGCAGGGACGTCGGATCTACTGGCTGGAGGCGGCCGGTTTTGCCTGACACTGCGGCGGGTGACGCGGGCTTAGGGTAGGCGTGACGGTGCCGGCCGCCGCCGACCCTGCGGGTCTGACACAAAACACAAGTGACATCCTTGTGACGGCTTCACGAGCTGTCCGCACTTCCCGATCGGCCGCTGCCAAGCGCAGTTGACGGCCGTCCGACGCCTGCAGTTCAACGAGCTGTTACGGCTTCGTAGGCAGGCTCCGCTTCAGCGGTGGATCAGGCCCGCCGCGCCCGCCGTACCCGCTCTGCCGCCATGCGCTTCAGCGCCGTGCGGTCCACCTTGTTGGTGGAGGCCAGCGGCAGGTCGTCCACGAACCAAACGGAACGCGGGTGGGCGTAGGCGGGAGCGTTGGCCAGGGCGAACTGCTTGATCTCGGCTTCTGTCGGCGCTGGCTGCCCGGCCTTGGGAATGATGAAGGCGACCGGCTTGGTGCCCTTGATGTCGTCGTCGATCGGCACCACTGCCGCCTGGGCGACGCCCTGATGATGTTCCAGCATGCGCTCGACATCGGCGGGATAGATGTTTTCGCCGCCGGAGACGAACATGTCGTCGGCGCGGCCGACGAAATAGTAGAAGCCATCCGCGTCGCGGCGGAACACGTCGCCGGTTATATAGTAGCCGTCGGGCGTGATGGGGGACGCCACGTCGGGGCGGTTGTGGTAGCCGTTCATGAGCGCAGGCGACTTGATCTCCAGAACGCCTTCGGCGGCATCGCGGTTGTCGCCGTCGACGAGGCGCAGCTCGGCCCTGGGGTGCTTGGCGCCGACGGAAGATTCCGGCTGCGGCAGCCCCCTGGGATGCGGGCCGAACACAATCATGGCCGACTCAGTGGTGCCGTAGGCATTGGTGATGACCGCCTTGGGGAACGCCTTGTGCGTTGCCGCCATCAGGCTGGTGCTGACAGGGGCCGAGCCCATGCGGATCGCCTCGACGCTGGAGAGGTCCGCCCTCGCCATCGCTTCGGTCTCGCGCAGCATCATGGCGATCATCGGCGGAACGGCGGTGAGCCAGGTCGGCCGGTAGCGCGAGATCGCCTCGATGTAGCTTCTGGCCTCGAAGCGCGGCAGCAGCACGATCGTGGCGTGGGCAGCACAGGCAAGCAGGGCGAGTGCCAGCGCGTTCATGTGATACAGCGGCGCGGCGATCAGGTAGCGGTGGCGGTCGAGCCCGGGCGAGAGGCGCTGCTCCACCACCCAGATATGGCTCTGGTGCGAAAGCACGACGCCCTTCGGCCGGCCGGTGGAGCCGGAGGTGTAGAGAAACATCGCCGGCTCTGCCGGCGTTGGTGTCACGCTTTCGAAGGAGCCCGGATCAAGGAAGTGGTCGAATCCTTCTTCGTCGGGTGCGCCGAAGACCACCGCCGGCAGGCCGTCGGGCACGTCGGCTCGGCGCTCGCCGTCACACAGCACCAGCCTGGCGCCGCAGTCTTCGAGAATGACGTGGATGGTCTGGCGCGGAAAGCGGTAGTTCACCGGCACCGCCACCATGCCGGCGCGCATGATGCCAAAGGTGGCGGCGATCATCTCGGCGCGGTTCATCGACAGAATCGCCACCCGGTCGCCGCGCCTGAGGCCGCGCTTCAACAGAGCCCGCGCCATGCCATTGGCCATCGCATCGAGCGCCGCAAACGTGATCTCGCGTGGCGGCGCGTCGCCGCCGAGGTCGATGATCGCGGCCTTGGAGAGGTCGCGGTCGCGCACGATCAGATCGCCGAGGTTGGTAAAGCTCATGCCTTGGGCGGCGCCGTGTAGTACGTGCCGCGGCCGCTCGCCATCAGCTTGCCTTGGGCGTCAACGACGCGCGCCTCGGCCACCGAGAACTGCGAGCCCATGCGCACGATCTTGCCCTTGACAGTGAGATCGCCTGGCATGGCGGCAGAATGGTAGTCGACTCGCATGTCGATGGTCGGCACGCCGCGACCGAGCTTGCGCACCATGGCCCAGTCGGCACCGAGGTCGATCAGTGCGGCGAGGATGCCGCCGTGGGTGTAGCGGCGCTCGCCGCCGCCCACCACCCACTCCTCGCGCCACGTGGCGGTAAGCTCGATGGCGTCGTCCTCCAGCGCCACCACCTTGAGGCCGAGCCACTTGTGATACGGCGCGCGGGTAACGAGGTCCTGGACCTGCTCAATGGTCATTTGCGATGCGTCGGTCATTTCAGAGTCCGCTTTGCAGGTGTCCGACCTTCCGGGTCTGACACCGTGGCTCCAATCCTCGTCGGCATGATGGTGTCAGACCCGGAAGGGTTTGACATCACCTCACGGCGTCACCACCACCTTGCCGATCACCTCGCGGTCCTGGATCAGGCGCAGCCCCTCGGCCGCCTGCTCCAGCGGCAGCACGCGGTCGATTACCGGCTTGATCCTGCCTTGCTGGATCAGCGTCATCAGCCCGGCGAGGTCGTCGTCGTAGAAGCTGTTGGAGCCCTTGATCTCGATCTCGAAGCTCCAGACGTAGCGCAGATCCTCCTTCGGGTCGTAGCCGGCCGTGGCGCCGCAGACCAGCAGCTTGCCACCGCGCTTGAGACAGCGCAGCGACGGCACCCAGGTGTCGCCGCCGGTAAAATTGACGACGACGTCTACACCGCCGTCGTAGGAGCGCCGCTGCGGCTTGCCGTATTTCTCGATCGCCCACTTGGACCAGTCGGTCTTGGTGTAGTCGACCGCCTCGTCGGCGCCCATCTCCTTCAAGCGGCGCAGCTTTTCCTCGCTGGAGGCGCAGGCGATCACCTCGGCACCCAGCATCTTGGCGAGCAGCACGCACCCCGTGCCGACACCGCCGGAAGCGCCCAGCACCAGCACGCGGTCGCCCGCCTTCACCGTCTTGTGGGTAATGAGCATGCGGTGGGCGGTGCCGTAGGCGACGGGCAGCGAGGCGGCATCCTCGAACGAGACGCCGTCGGGCATGGCGACGAGTTGATCGGCGGCGACCAGGCAATACTCCGCCATGCCGCCGTCGAGCATCTCGCCCATCAGGCCCTTCTTCTTGTTGACCGGGTTGACCAGCACCCGGTCGCCCGCCTTCCAGCCCGAGACGCCGGCGCCGACCTCGGCGATCTCCCCGGCCATGTCGAGGCCGATAATCACCGGCAGCGGCACCTTGATGCCGGGCATGCCGCGTACCGTGAACACGTCGTGGTAGTTGAAGGACGAGGCGCGCACCCGGAGCACCACATGCCCCTCGGTCGCCTGCGGGACCGGGTAGTCCGCGACCACCTTAAGCTCTTCCAGAGTGCCGTGCTTGCCCAGCACCAGAGCCTTCATCGTCTTGCCGGCCAACTGATCTCTCCTTGTTGTCGGCCCACCTTTAACGGAGACCGCCGCCCCTGTCATGATGCCCGCCGGCATGGCAGGGCCACGGAACGCCTCAGAGAAGGGGCAGGGCGAAGGCATCGCATAGGGCTTGCAGCCAGCGCAGTCATGCCGGCACTTGTTGCCGGCATCCAGCCAGCCGCACGCGCCGAAAACTGTTGGTTGGATACAGGGACAAGCCCCAGTATGACATGGTTCGGGGGACCAGGCCTCCGCCACCTACCCGAGCCCTTCGGCCCGAGCATCGTGTCGCGCCAGGCGGCGCAGCAGGTAGGCCACCTCGGCAACGGCGGTGGGAGAGAGGGTGCTGCCAGGCTTGCGCTGGGCAGCGGAGGCTATGGCGCCTCGCAGCTTGAGCACGTGCTTGCGCACCGCCAGGCCCAGACCGATCTGCTGCTCGTAGCGCATCAACGGCAGGTGGGCATCGAACAGGTCGTGCGCCGCATCGCGCTGTTCGGCTTCGACCAGCCGCACCACATCCACCAGCATGTCCGGGAAGGCATAGCCCGTCATGGCGCCATCGGCCCCGCGTTCCAGCTCGAAATCGAGGAAGATGCCGCCGTTGCCGGTGAGGATGGAGACGGCGCGCATGCTCCCCTCCTCGATCAGGCGGCGAACGGCGGTAAGCTTCTCCAGGCCCGGCCAGTCCTCGTGCTTCAGCATGAAGCAGGACGGATGCGCCGCAACGATGCGCTGGAGCACCGGCACTGCCATGACGACGCCGATGCCCTGCGGGTAGTCCTGCACCACGAACGGCACATCGTCGCCGATCGCCTCCACGGCTTGTGCGAAGTAGCCGACGATCTGGTCGTCGGTGCGCAGGTTTCCCGGCGGTGCGATCATGACGCCGGCGGCGCCGGCATCCATGACGCTGTGCGCCAGTGATCGCATGGCGGCAAAGCCGGGTGCGGATACACCGACGATCACCGGCAGCGTGCCGCAGTCCCGGATGACATGGCGGGCGAAGCCGACCGCCTCGGTGGTGTCGAGCTTGGCCGCCTCGCCCATCACGCCGAGGATGGTGAGACCAGCGACGCCGCAGCCGCGATAGAACTCGACCATGCGGCTCGCCGATGCCTCGTCAATGCGGCCATCGTCGTGAAACGGCGTGACGGCGATCGTATAGACGCCCGATGCCTTCAGCATTGCATTGTTCTCCCCGGCAATCTTGTGGCTTTGCGCCATACGATAGACAGCGCGGCGTCGGGAGCCGGCGTCAATTCATCGGCTGCGTTGCGTGGCGAAGGCAACCGCCTCGCGCAGGGTGTCGGCCCTGCTGCCGAACGGCGCCAGCGCCGCGCTGGCCGCCCCGGCAACCTCGGCAAGCCGCCGCTTGGCCGCCTCCATCCCGGCGGCCGTGTGCCAGGTCGCCTTCCGCTCGTCCTTGCCCGCGGCCTTGCCCATGGTCGCGGCATCGCCTTCAACGTCGAGCAAGTCGTCGGCGATCTGGAAGGCGAGGCCCAGCCGCTCGCCGTAGAGGCCGAGAGCCCGGCGCGCATTCTCGCCGGCCTGCCCCAGAATGGCGCCGAGATCGCAAGCGCAGCGGATGAGGGCGCCGGTCTTCATGGCCTGTAACCGCTCGACATGCGCGGCATCGGGCTCCGCCGGATGCCCGAGCTTGTCCGCCTCCAGATCGAGGCATTGCCCTCCGACCATGCCGGCCGGCCCGGCCGCGCGGGCGAGGCTGGATACCAGCGCTGCAGCGAGCGATGTCCCGCCCGCGGGCGGTGCCGCCTCGGCCAGCACCTCGAAGGCGAGCGTCAACAGGGCGTCGCCGGCGAGGATCGCGGTCCATTCGTCGAAGGCCTTGTGGACGGTCGGCCGCCCTCTTCGCAGGTCGTCATTATCCATTGCCGGCAGATCGTCGTGGACAAGCGAGTAGCAGTGCACCAGCTCAAGGCTGGCTGCCGTATCCACGGCCGCCTCGGCCGCCACATCGAAGAGGCCCGCCGTCTCGATGACCAGGAACGGGCGCAAGCGCTTGCCACCCCCCAGCGTCGCATGGCGCATCGCCGCGACAAGCCGCTGCGGCGTCCCGGCGCGCGCGCTGCCGTCCAGGATCGTCGAGAGCCGCCGCTCCACGTGCCAGGCGGCAAACTCTAAGCGTTGGCTAAACGACATTCGACCTCTATATCCTGGGGAGGCAGGTCAGCAGCGCCGGAATGCCGTGATCTCTGCCGCATTCTTAGCGATATGGTCGTTATAGCAAAATAGCGAAGAATATTGATGAACGGCGGCCAAGTGGACGAAGGCGTACAGCCGGGCCCAGTGCCCCCAGCCCAGTCGGACGCGCCGGCGAAGGCGGTAAGCGCTCGCTCATCACGCTCGTTCGCAGCACTGTCCGGCTGGCCTCTCAACGATGCGCTCGCGCGTCTCACTCCCGCGATCCCTCCGGCGTGGTGGTCATCCGCCTGTGCCGCGCGCCGGCGGGTCGGCCCGCTGCTTTCCAACCCGGGGCAATGGGCAGGTCTTGCGCGTCCGTATCTTCGCCCGGCTTTGCTTGGCGCCGCGTGGCTCGCGGCTGCGCTGGGACTCATAGTGCTGACGCTGGCTGTGCTCTACCGCTGGGTGAATCCGCCATTGTCGACCCTGATGCTGGGCCAAAGCGTCGCGGGCACGGAAATCGAGCGCCGGTGGGTGCCCCTGGAGCGCATCTCGCCCAATCTCATGCGGGCGGTGGTGGTGTCGGAGGACGGCACGTTCTGCTCGCACAACGGCGTGGACTGGCATGCTATCCGTGATGCGGTGGAGGACGGGCGCGGGGGCAGCACCATTACCATGCAGGTGGTGAAAAACCTGTTCCTTTGGCCGTCGCGCAGCTACGTACGCAAGGCCATCGAGATCGGCCTTGCCTATCTGGTGGATGCACTCTGGCCGAAGCGGCGCATCCTTGAGATCTATCTCAATATCGCCGAGTGGGGCGATGGGGTGTTTGGCGCCGAGGCTGCTGCGCGCACGCACTTCGGAAAATCGGCGTCGCGGCTGACCGCAGGGGAGGCGGCGCTGATGGCTGTCGCTCTGCCGAGCCCGATTGAGCGCGCGCCGGGGGTGCCGGGCGCCGGCACCGACCGGCTGGCGCAGCGCCTGCTGGCGCGGATGGCCGCATCGGGAGGGGCGCTCAGCTGCGTGGGGATGCCGCGCCGCCACGAGGCGCGGCCGCCGCATCGGCGCGATGCGCGGCCGGCGGCTCACAGACCTGCGCCGAAGCCCCAGGGTCCCGCTCAGGAGGAGCCGACCCAGAAAGAGAAGTGGGAGTACTTGTTCCCGGAAGGGTAATGACGGTATAAGGCGCCGCAATCGAGACCTGTGGCCAGATTTGAGGCCCGGTCCTGCATCAACTTCGGACTCAATTCGCGCCCGATCTGATCTGCGCCAAATCTTGGAAAGAGCACGCCAATGGCCGTCCCCCGCAAGAAGGTCTCCCGGATGAAGCGCGGCACGCGCCGTTCCGCCGATGCCCTCGATGCGCCGACCTACATCGAGGACAAGGACTCGGGTGAGCATCGCCGTCCGCACCACATCGACCTGAAGACCGGCAAGTACCGGGGCCGGCAGATCCTGCCGCCGAAGGCCGAGGCGTAAGTGCCGTAGGGCGGATGAGGGCGCAGCCCGTAATCCGCCGAAAGACCTCGGGAAATGGCGGATTACGCTTTACTAATCCGCCCTACGGTCCACAGTCCTACGGCTCAAAACATCTCGAAGTACTCGCGCTGCTCCCACTCCGTGACCTCGGCGTGGAAACGGGCGATCTCGGCCTCCTTGAGCGTGACCAGGTAGTCGACGAAGGTGGCCCCCATGACCTCGCGATAGAAGGCGTCCGTGCGCAGCACCTGGACTGCCTCTTCCAGGCTGCGCGGCAGCGGCTGTGCCTTGGTGTCGTAGGGCGTGTCGGCTGGCGGACCTGGGTCGAGCCGGCGCTGCAGGCCGTCGAGCCCGGCCAGCACTTGGCTTGCCATGTAGAGATAGGGATTGGCCGCCGGCTCGCCGACACGGTTCTCCAGCCGGGTCGCCGGATCGCCGGGACCGCCCATCACCCGCACCATGACCCCACGGTTGTCGTGGCTCCAGACCGCCCGGTCCGGGGCCAGCGAGTGCGGCCGGAAGCGCTTGTAGCCGTTGAGCGTCGGGGTGGTGAACACCGACGCCGCGCGCGCGTGTGTCAGAAGCCCGCCAAGAAAATGCCGGCCCGTTTCGGACAACAGGTCGCCGGCTTGCGCGGTCATGAAAGCGTTGGCGCCGGTCGTGCGGTCCTTCAGTGACTGATGCAGATGCCAGCCGGATGACATCACGTTGGGAATGCGCGGCCGGCACATGAAGGTGGCATGCAGGCCCTGGCGCCGGGCGATCTGCTTCACGGCGCTGCGGAACAGCACCATAGTGTCGGCCGTCTCCAGGCCGCTCTGGGCACGGAACGTGAGCTCGCATTGGCTGGGGCCATACTCGCACTCCAGCGAGCGAAGCGGCAGGCCCAGCGCCAACAGCTCGCGGCAGATGACCTCCAGCGCCGGCTCCAGCTGGTCGAACCGCAGCTCGGATAGATACTGGTAGCCCTGGGTGAGGATCGAGACCAGCGGCGGCTTCCCTGGCTGGCCCGACTCCTCGGGCCACATGCGGTCGGATTCGAGCCGGAAGAGATGCAGCTCCACCTCCAGGCCGGCAATGTAGTCATAGCCCGCCGCCGCCAGGCGCGAGAGCGCCGTGCGGTACACATGGCGAGTGGCATAGGGCACGGGGCGGCCGTCGGGAAGGTAGGCGTCCGCCAGCAGCCAGCCAGTGTTGGCCGCCCACGGCAGCACCCGAAAGGTCGCGGGATCGGGCACCAGGGTCACGTCGCCGGCGCCCTGGAATGCGGCAAGGCCGAAGCCGCCGCCGGCGCTCCACACCGGAAACACGGTCTTGTTGGAGGTATCCTTGGCGAACAGCGAGCTGGTGACGTTGACGCCGGTGCGGAACACCCCGTCAATCTCCCCGGCGATCAGGGTCTTGCCGCGCAGGAGCCCGTGCTGGTCGGGGAAGACCACCCGCACCACCTCCAGCCCCTGCTCCTCGATGCGCCTGAGGACACCGGCGGCGGCCTCCTTCTCATCAGGCGACCACAGGGCGAAACGCTCAACGAAGCTCATGCGGGGGAGGCTCGGGGTGAGGTTGACTGCTGCAGCCTACGCAGGAGAGACGGCAGCGTCCACTCATGACTGCACGGGCGGATCACGCTTCAATAATCCGTCCAATGCTCAATCAGCCCCAACCGGCGCTGCGACGAAATGGAGCGCCGAGACCAGGGCTTGCGGCTGCAAGCGGACCTGCAGCCCCCGCTGGCCGCCGTTGATGTAGACGAGGTCGTGGGCGAGCGCCTGCGCCTCGATCACGGTCGGGACCTTGCGCATCTGGCCGAACGGACTGATGCCGCCGACCTTGTAGCCGGAGATGCGCTCGGCCTCGGCCGGCTTCATCATCTGCGCGGACTTGCCGCCGATCGCGGCGGCGAGTCGCTTCATCGACACCTCGCGGTCGGACGGCACGACCACGCAGGCGGGCTTGCCGTCGACCAGAGCCATCAGCGTCTTGAGCACACGCGCAGGCGGCTCGCCCAGCGCCTCGGCCGCCTGCAAGCCGATGCTGTCGGCGTCGGGGTCATAGGCATAGCTGTGCACGGTGAAGGCAATACCGGCCTGCTGCAGCGCCCTGGTGGCGCGTGTGACCTTGGACATGCATGTACCTCCGGCAATCTTGCAGCGTCTTATGCCCGGACGATCACGCGGATAGAAGATGATCGAGCGCCGCGACCAGATGCGGTCGGAATGCGTCGGGGTGCTCGGTCATGGGAAAATGGCCGAGGCCTGGCATCTCGCGGAACAGCGCGCCCGGTACCAGCTCGGCAATCCTGCGTCCGTCTGCCGGGGTGGCCGAATAGTCGTAGCTGCCGCAGAGCAGGGCGAGCGGCACGCGGCTCGGATCGATACGCGGCGCAACGACGGCGGCATCGAACTCGTCGGAATAGAAGGCAAGGTCGCCCGGATAGATGCCCGGCGCGCATTGGGCATAGATCCAGGCAGCACGCCGGCGGTCGGCGAGCGGACTCGTCGGGCTCAGCAGGCTGCGCACGTAGCTCGCATTATGCAGCCCGCCGTGAACAGCCACATGCATCTGAAACGGGTTGCGCCGGCCCTTGGAGCGGAACGGCGGCTCGATGGCGATGACGCCCTTGAGAAGGCCCGGCCGCTCCGCCGCCAACACCAGGGAGATGGCGGCACCCATGGAGCAGCCAGCGAGAATGACCGGCCGCCCCACGGCCTGCTCGATGACCGCAGCCACCCAGTCGCGGTAGGTGTCGGCATCGAGCTGGTAACGCCCACCGTCGTAGCCGCGAGCGGGAAAGGTGCGCCCGTGGAACGGCAGGTCCGGCGCGATCATGTGGTAGCGCCGGCCAAGCTCCACGTCGGCGAGCTGGTCGAGGTACTGTCGGGAGTCGGCGCCGGCGGTGTGGAGAAACAGCACCGGTGTGCCGGAGCCGGCGCTTTCGACGTAGAGATCGTAATGGTGCCTATCCGTCGACAACGGAACATAGCGCCCGGATACTTGGCCGATAGCGCGCTCGACCGGCTCGGCGGGAAGCGTTGGCGCTGCGCATATGCACTCCAGCAGGCGCTCCAGCGCCGGCCGCGCCTGGGCGATGCGGAGCCCGTCGCCGTCCACCCGGAACGCCGGATTGGCCATCGCCAGGGCGGTGAAGGCATGGAAGGTGGGTGGGGGCGGCGTCGGCAGCAGGCGATCCCAATCCGCCGGGCTGGCCGAGATGGCGATCTCCTCGCCGCCGGAGCCACAGTCGGCGAGACGCGTGGCCCCGTCCGCGAAAGCGACGGAAAGAGCCGCTTCTCCAACCTCGAACCGCACGCGGCAGGCAAGGCCGGACGCGACCCAGGCCAGCTCGGGATCGGCGAGAGCGGCGGCTATCCGCTCCCGCAGCAGGGACGCCGTCGCGCTCACCCTTTCGCCTCGTGCTCGGCGACGAAGCGGTAGATGGCGGTGTGATCCGGGCTGTCCTTCAGCTCGCCGCGCGCCGCTTCCCACATCCGCGCCGTCGTCTCGATGAGCGACGACGGGTCAAGCCCCATCGATGTGCCGAGGTCGGCGGCGATGCGCAGGTCCTTGGCCATTAGCGCCAGCGAGAAGCCGGAGTTGAAGGCGCCGGACAGCACGAACGGCTTCAGCTTCACCTCGGTGGAGTTGTTCTTGCCGGTCGAGGCGTTGAGCACGTCCACCACGGTCTCGCCGGTGAGGCCGAACTTCTGCCCGACGTAGAGCGCTTCGCAGGCGGCCAGCAGGCCGGCCGCGGAGACATAGTTGTTGAGCGCCTTCATGGCGTGGCCGGAGCCGAGCGGGCCGGTGGCGATGACCGCCCGCGCCATCGGCGCCAGCAGCGGCTTCACCCGCTCCACCTGCTCAGGCGTGCCACCGGCCATGATGGCGAGCGAGCCGTCGATGGCGCGCTTGACCCCGCCCGAGACCGGCGCGTCGACGCAGCCGATGCCGAGCGCCGCCAAGTCCTTGCCGAGTGCCTGCGTGCCCATGGGCTCCGAGGAGCTCATGTCGACGACGATGCCGCCGACGCCCAGCGCCTTGGCGACGCCGCCTGTGCCGAGCACCGTCTCGCGCACCACTTTGCCGTCGGGCAGCATGGTGATGACGGCCTCGACGCCGGTGGCCGCTTCGGCAGCTGTGGTGCAGGCGGTACCGCCGGCCTCCGCGAAGGCCGCGCGTGCGGCCTCCGCCAGATCGCTGCCGCGCACTGCGAAGCCGGCG
>DASURA010000375.1:0-2127 GCA_036280295.1 Hyphomicrobiaceae bacterium | reverse complement strand
TCTGCGGCCACGGCCCGTCGAGCACCATCGGCCAGGAGCGCCGCACCAACCCATTCCTGGTGTAGCGTGGCGTCAGCACGGTGTCAGACCCTCCGGGTCTGCTACCGGCGCTCTGTCCACCACGTATCGATGTCGAGGCCGCCCAGCGGCAATACCTGCGGATGCTTGAGGTGGCTCCAGTAGGCGACCCACACCTTCGGCAGGAAGAACAACGGGATGGCATAGTCACCAGAAATCAGTACACGGTCGAACGCGCGCACGGAGGCGACGAAATCGTCCTCGGTCTCCGCCCGCAGCAAAGCCGAGATCATGGCATCGGCCGCCGGGTTGCGGGCGCCGACCAGATTCAGGCTGCCGTCACTGTCGGCAGCCCGGCTCGACCAGCGGTTGATCTGCTCGTTGCCGGGCGACAGCGACGCCGGCCAGGTCCACTGCAGCATGTCGAAATCGAACGTGCGGCGGCGCGCCTCGTATTGCGCGCTGTCGACCTGGCGCACCATCAGCTCGATACCCATCCGCTCCAGCGTGCGCGCGAAGCTGAGCGCCAGGCGCTCCTGCTGTCGCGTCTGCGCCAGGAACTCGATCCGCAGCGGCACGCCGTCGCGACGCATTCGCCCGCCCTCCAGCCGGTAGCCTGCTTCGGTCAACAGCTTGAAGGCGGCGCGCAGGTTGGCGCGGTTATCCCCGCTGCCGTCGGTGATCGGCAGCTTGAAGCTGCCATCCAGCACCTCGGGCTTCACGTGGTCGCGGAACGGCAGCAATAGGTCGAGTTCGTAGCCATCGGCCGCCCGGCCATGCGAGGACAGGGTGGAGCGCTCGAAATAGCTCTGCGTGCGCTTGTAGAGTCCGTTGAACAGGTTTCGGTTGATCCACTCGGCATCAAGCATCAGGATGAACGCGCGCCGCACGCGCTGGTCCTGGAACACCGGCCGGCGCGTGTTGAAGGCGAACGCCGTCATGCCCGACGGAACCGCGACGGGAAGCTCCGCCTTGACGACGCGGCCGCCGGCGACGGCCGCAAAGCCGTAGCCTTCGATCCAGCGCACCGGATCGTCCTCGGTGCGCACATCGATCTCGCCGGCCTTGAACGCCTCAAACATCGATGACTCGTCGCGGAAGTACTCTATGCGGACCTCGTCGAAGTTGAAGCGCCCCCGCGTGACAGGCAGGTCGCGCGCCCACCAGTCGGGATTGCGCCGGTAGACGATGGAGCGTCCGGCGTCGACCTCTGCCACGCGGTACGGGCCGCTGCCGAGCGGCGGCTCCAGCGTGGTCCGATCGAAGGTCTCGGCGGTCAGCCGGTGGCTGGGGAGGATCGGCATCAGGCCGAGCAGCAGCGGCACCTCGCGGTCGCCGGTGGTCTTGAAGGTGAAGCGCACGCTATGCTCGCCCACCTTCTCGGCCTTCGCCACCTTGCCGTAGTGCGAGCGGTGATAGGGGTATCCCCTCTCCTTCAGCACCGCGTGGCTGAACAGCACGTCCTCCGGGGTGATCGGCCAACCGTCGGCGAAGCGCGCCTCCGGGCGCAGGTGGAAGGTGACATACGCTCGATCGGGCGGCAGCTCGATGCTCTCCGCCACCAGCCCATAGAGCGTGAACGGCTCGTCACCCGCGCGCGCGAGCAGGCTCTCGTACACAAAGTCGCGCAGGCGCGAGGCGGCCACGCCCTTGACGATGAACGGGTTGAGGCTGTCGAAGGTGCCGTACTGCCCCAGCACCAGGCGGCCGCCGCGCGGGGCAGCGGGGTTGACGTAGGCGAAGTGGCTGAAGCCGGGGCCGTACTTTGGCGCTCCGTGCATCGCGAGCGCATGCACCGGTTCCGCCATTGCCTGTCCGGCCGCCACAAATCCAACCCCCATGGCCAGGATTAGAATCCGGAAAAAATGAGGCAATTTGTATTTATTCCGGTACCATGCAAGCATCACGGCGCCCGCTTTGCCGCAACCGCAGGCGGGTGCGGAAGGGAGAGGCGAGGCCGCCCTGGTGGGACGCCGCGTTGCTTGCTGGCCACTGAGCTGCCGCCCGAAATGCATCGTGCTCTCCGCAGTCCGCAACGCGTCACGGGAATGCCGTAATCGGCCCCTTATTGCCTGCCACGCGCAGCTGGCACGCAACAACATCAGGCTT
>DASURA010000374.1:0-12467 GCA_036280295.1 Hyphomicrobiaceae bacterium | reverse complement strand
ACGTTGCAGACGGCGATGCCGTGCGCGCGGCAATAGTCGAGGTCGATGTGATCGTAGCCCGTCGAGCGCGTCGCAATCAGCTTCAAGCGCGGCAGTCGTGCAAGAACGCCCGCGTCCAGCCTGGAGTTGACGAATGGACTGACCACCTCCGCATCCGAGTGGTCCGCGGCGATGCTCGCATCGAGAACCTCAGCCGTGCAGACAAGCGCATGCTCGCCTTGCAGTCGCAGGCACGCCTGATGCTCCCATTCCTCCGTCTCAAACACGGCAATCTTCATGGCTGCATACCGCCGGCGTGGCTGAACGTCTGAACCGGTCGTCAACCGCAGAGGGCTGCGATCGAGACCGAGGCTCTAGGTCTGCGATCACGAACCGGCGTCCGTCGGATCTGTTGCCCCGATCGGAACCGGGCTAGGTAGGTCGGCCGGCACCTCCTCGCGTGCCTTGTCGCACTCCTCGTCCATGGGCAGCGGAGGCAACGGGAACTGGATGCGCTCTCCGGGCCGCAGCACGCGCGCCTCGCCCTTTACACGAACGGTGACCGGCTCCGGCACGGCCAGCTGGCTCGTAACCGCCAGGGCATCCTTGCTGATGTCCACCAGCAGGGCATGCCCCTGATAGCGCAGCTGGAAGCCGAGGTGGCTGAGCTGGTGCGGCAATGAAGGGTTGAACCACAATTCCTCTCCGCGCAGCTCCACGCCTGCATAGCAGCGTTGGAGCAGATCCACGGTGCCGGCCATGGCGCCCAGATGGATGCCCTCGGCCGTGGTGCCGCCCTGGATGTCGCCGATATCGCTGTGCAGCGCATCCTTGAACAGACGCCAGGAGCGCGGCCGGCACGAGCGCGAGAACACCCAAGCGTGGACAATGCCGCTGAGCGTTGAGCCGTGCGAGGTTCGCCGGAGATAATAGTCGATGTTCTTCGGGATCATCGATGGCGTGAAAGGATAGGCGAGACGCCCGAAGATGTCGGCCAGAGCCTCGGCCGAGAACAGATAGAAAAGCGTGAGCACGTCCGCCTGCTTCGAGATCTTGTAGCGATTGGGCGTGTCGCCTTCCGCTTCCAGGATGAGGTCGAGTCGCATGATGTTGCCGTACTTGCGGGCGTAGGCCTCCCAGTCGAACTCATCCAGCGCCTCGTAGCCCTCGAACTGACTGATGATCCCGTCTCCGTGAAACGGGACAAACATCTTGCGGCTGATGTCCTCCCATCGGGAAAGCTCCGCGGGGTCGAGAGGGAGCATCTCGCAAAGCTCGCGGCACCGCTCACCGGGCAAAATCGCGAACAGCCGCAACGCGCGTTCCAGGCACCAGGCCGCCATGATGTTGGTGTAAGCGTTGTTGTTGAGGCCGGGGGTCGCCGCGCCCGGATAGGCATCATGAAACTCATCCGGGCCCATGACGCCGCGGATCTCGTAGCGTCCGCGTTCGCTGCTCCATTGCGCCAGGCTCGCCCAGAAGCGGGCAATCTCGAGCATCATCTCGGCGCCGTGATCATGCAGAAAATCCGCGTCGCCTGAGGCCCTGAAGTACTGCCACACATTGAAGAAGATGGCGGCGTTGACGTGCCTCTGGAGGTGCGTGTTGTCCGGGACGAAATGGCCGGAGCGCGGGTTGAAGAGGACGGTGTCCGTCTCCTCGCGGCCATTGCTGCCGCTCTGCCACGGGAACATGGCTCCCTTCAATCCGGCCTGCGCGGCGGCCCAGCGTGCCTCGGGCAGCCGGCGATAGCGGTAGAGGAGCAGGGCGCGCGTCAGATCGGGCTGGCGCATGTTGAGGAAGGGAAAGATGAAAAGCTCGTCCCAGAAGACATGGCCCCGGTAAGCCTCACCGTGCCAGCCACGCGCCGGCACCCCCACATCCATGTCGCCGCTGTGGAGCGAAACCGTCTGGAGGAGGTGAAAGACATGAAGGCGGATGATCTTATGGGTGTCGTTGCTCGGCTCGCCCTCGATGCGGATGATGTCGAAATCGCATTGGCGCCACAGATGCTCCCATGCGAGACCATGGCTCTCGCGCAGCGTGGAGAACCGCCGGGCGCGCGACACGGCGGTGAGCGCCTCCGTCCTCGGATCGGTGATGGCTCGGTCGCGCGACGTATAGAGCGAGGAGATCTTCTCGATCGTCAGGCGCTCACCCTCCTGGACCTCCACCGATACGTCCTGCCCCACGTAGCCTGAATCGACGAGGTCTCGCCGGTCCGCTTCCAGCGGATCGTCGCCACGGAAAAGCCGGGTCCGGGCAGCCTGGGCGATCTGCAGCTGCGATTGAGTCGTTTCGGTCCTGAGCAGCAGCGTGTCGCGGAGGATGGCCGTTTCCCGTGCTTGCAGATGCTGCGCCTTGAACGGGCGGTAACGGACCACTCCGGCGTTGGCGACACGTCCGTCGATCGCCGAGCGAACCGACAGGCGCCCTGACCAGTTCTCGGGCGTTATGGTCAGGCGCTGGCAGGCCAGGTGCTGCTCGCGCATGTGCACGAGGCGGGTCGCCTCGAGCCGGGTCACGCGTCCCTTGGCATCGCGGAACCGCCCGACGCAGTGTAGAAGGCCGCGGCGCAGATCGAGCGTTCTTCGATAGAGGAGCACTTCCGCGCCGGTGCGCGGCCCGATCCAGGATGCTGTGCTCCCCTCCTGTGCGCCCACCTGCAGCGGCAGCCAGTTGGGAAGATTGACGAGGTCCTCGTGCTCGATGGCACGGCCGGCAATGTCCGTCACCAGGCGGTTGTAGCCGCCGGCCAGGTACGTGCCCGGGTACCGGACGCCGTCGGCGACCGCATCCGCGCCGGCACCGCGCGTGGCGAAATATCCGTTGCCCAATGTCAGGAGCGATTCACGCTGGCCCTCGACGGCGGCCTCGAAGCCTTCGTACGTGAATGCCCATGCCAGATCATCCTCCCGCTCGCTCTCATGAGGCGGCGCCGACGCTGCAACGCGCGGTCCTGCCTCAGGTGGGGGTTGCTCGACGCACCGCTCTTGCATGGGACGGCTGATCATCGTCTCATCACGCTCAGACGCGCCCACGACTACGTTGGACAGGCTTGCGAGGACAGTATCCGCCCCGCGCGCCTTGAGGGCTTCTGACTCCGCGCCCCGGCTGATGCCGAGCACAAGGCCGAAGTTGCCGGCGCGCGCTGCCGCGACGCCGGCGAGCGCATCCTCGATCACGACCATGCGCGCCGGCGCGACAGCCAGGCGGCTGGCAGCCTCAATGAATGTGTCCGGCGCAGGCTTGCCCTTGAGGCCGAGCCGCTCCTGGTCGATGCCGTCGACCTTGGCATCGAACAGATCGGCAATGCCTGCGGTGCGCAGGACCGCCTCGCAATTCTTGCTCGCGGAGACGACCGCGGTCTTGAAACCGAGGCCACGCAAACGACGGATCAGCGCCACCCCATCGGGATAGACCTCGACACCTCGATGCTGCAGCGCTTGCAGGAACAGCTCGTTCTTGCGACGGCCGAGCCCGCTGACGGTCGCGCGGTCGGGGCCGTCGCTCGCATCACCCTCGGGGAGGGTCACCTTGCGTGCCGCAAGAAAGGTCCTGATGCCGTCGTGGCGGGGGCGACCGTCGACATATTCCCGGTAGTCGTCCGGCGTGAAGGGAGCGAAGGCCTCGGCGCCCGTGGCGACGCGGCGGCCAAGGAACTCGTCAAACAGCTGCTTCCACGCCGTCTCGTGAAGAAGGGCCGTGTTGGTGATGACGCCGTCGAGATCGAAGCCAACCGCATCGAAGCGATCACGCGTGATGAGCGCTTCTGCCGAGGTCGCCTGCAGTGTGGGATCGGGCGCTGACATTGCGGAGCTTCCAGTTAATGGTGGGCCCGTTCCGCCCGTCTCAGATGAGCGAACCGCTTGTCCCAAGCGCGGCATTCGTTTTTCCGATCGACTCCGCACCGCTTCGCACCCTTCCGGTCAGCGCACGTACGGCATCGACCGTCTCAGGGACTCTCTGCCGAGTGCGGTATCGTAGTTGGCCTCGGCCACGAACGAATGCCCCGTCACTTCATGCTTCTCGCCGCCCTGGACGATGAACTTCAGCCCCCGTTGCCGGTAGGTTTCAATGTTCTTGGCCGCGACCCGCTTGGGTGTGCAGTCGACAACCACATCCGCTCGGCCCAGCAGATCATCGAGGCTGCCGGCGGGCTTCAAGCCTGCCCTCGCCATAGCATCGACCTGAGCAGCCGACGCTCCGAACAGTGCGTGGCCTCTTCGCAATGCCACGCGACGGCGCCAATCCGTCGCGACATCGCACACGCCGGCAACCGTCATGTCATCCTGGCAGGCAACGGCATCGGCAACGCGCTTGCCAATAACGCCGTAGCCGTTGATGGCAACACTGATCTTGTCGGCAAAAGCCATCCACCTCTCTCCTTCAAGAAAACCCGTCGACTTTGGGACGGCGTCTCAATTGAGAACGCTGCGAGGCCGCGGCCGTTCGATCCGGTGACGCCTTCCTTTCCGCGCGGGCCGCAGATCGAGAACGACTGTGCAATCACGCGCCGTCAGCGTCCGACACCGCGAGCTGAATCGGTGCCAGCCAGCGGCCACAACAGATTTTGATCGAAGCTGATGGTCCTGTTCGGTCATTGAGGCATGTCAAATCGCCTCCGTTGGCGAGCCGGTTAGCGTCCCGAAGCTGGTGTAGGAGACAAAGGCGGAGCGTACCACGGAGGGTGACCCAGGGGGGCCCGCCGAAGGGCAATGCTCGCAAGCGTATTCCGGTCCCGCTCTGCGCCGCACGGCATGTACCGAGCGTGCGGAATTGCAGGCGCTCCAAATGAACCAGAGACGGCCACGCGTTGTTATTCAATACAGCGTGACTTTCGCCTCCAATGAGGGACCGAGGAGCCCAAGTCGGCCCACGCGTCTGAACCGACGGGAAGTGCTTCTGAGCACCGCAGCTGGCGCAGGCGCCTCAGTATTGCCAACCAGCGAGAGCTGGGCCGAGCGCAGCCGATCGAACGCGCTGCCGATTCTGCCCTTGATCGACGCCCGCGAGAGAGGGAACGGAATTGCCCTCGAAGCAGTCGGAACGCCCGGCTCTACACGCGGCTTCGACGGCCCGTCGCTCGGCCCGGTGCTCAGGCTGCACCGCGGGGACGAGGTTGAGATCGCGGTCACCAACGCCATGCCGGACATCTCGGCGGTCCATTGGCACGGCCTGCTCTTTCCCGCCGAGTCGGACGGGCCCGTCATCAGGTTGTTCAGCCGGGCGCCACCTGGCGCCCAAGGCTCAAGATCGATCAACCGGCGGCGACCCTCTGGTACCACGCGCATCGCCACAGAGCGATGGCCCGTCAGTTCACGAGGGGCTAGCCGGCGCCATGATCGTCGATCACCGGCGTGCAGTGCCCTTTCGCCGACACCGCAAGGCTCTCCAAGACAAGTCCAAATTCGCCGGATAGTTGACCCGTCCGCTGTGCCTCGGCGCCCCGGTGAGTCCGTCCGGATTGTCTTGGACAGGGTCGAGCGGCGCTGATGAATCCTGCGCCAGTCAATTCGGCGGCCCACCCCGATTGGGGCGGGCAAAGATCGCACTGGAGCAGGCTCAACAGCGTCATTGCTCATTCCAAGAAGGAGACGCACCATGACCCACTCCTACCTGAGGTTTGCGGCGATGATTGCCACTTCAACGGCCGTGATGTTCGGGCTCATGTATCTCAACACCTGGCAGCTGGACCACGTGTTCTGGAGCGAAACCCGCTTCTACGCGGCGCTCTACATGGGTGCTGCAATGGCGATCATCATGCTGGCTTACATGCTCGGCATGTTCCCGAGCAAAGTTATCAATATCGGCATCTTTGCAGGCAGTGCCCTGCTCTTTGCCGCTGCCCTGTTCCTGGTACGCAGCCAGGCGACGGTGGAGGATGTCGCGTACATGAAAGCCATGATCCCGCATCACTCGATCGCCGTCCTCACGAGCAGCAGGGCGCGCATCTCCGATCCGCGCGTGCGCAAGCTGGCGGACCAGATCATTGAAAGCCAGCTCGGCGAGATCGACCAGATGAAGGCCCTGATTGCCGATCTCGAGAAACGCCAGCAGGGCCAGGTTGATGGTGAGCGTTAGTGATGGCCCACGCACGACAATTCTTCGTTTCAGGCTTCCTTTCTCTGCGCTCGCCGGGCGCCGCTTGCTCCTGTGCATGAAGAACCCGGCGACCGGCGTGACCGAAGCCCGACTCCAGGGCATGCCCGCTCCCGCTTCCTAGCGCCTCTCGGCCGCTTGCGTAATCCTCTTGCCCAGCTCGCGCACCCACAACACGGAACTCGCCGCCGCCGCGCAGAAGAGCCAATCGCCCGGGCTCAGGCCGACGGTCGAGAACGCCTCCTGCAGCACCGGGACATAGAGGACGGCGGCGTGCAGGAGCAGGGACAGCGCCACGGCTGCCCACAGCCAGAGGTTCGTGAAGGCGCCCTCGAAGGCGCTGCGCTCGTCTGAACGGGCGTTGAACACGTTGAACAGCTGAAACAGCACGAGTGTGGTGAACGCCATCGTCTGGCCATACCGCATCGTGCCGGTGCCTTCGATCAGGCCGCCGGGAAGCGACGCGTCGAGCACGGTCAGGGTGCCAGCCGCCATGACGGCGCCGACGAGCAGGATGCTTCGCCACATGCCCCGTGTCAGCACGCCTTCCCCCTTGGGGCGCGGGGGCTCGTCCATCATCGCCCGGTCCGGCGGATCGACGCCGAGCGCCAGCGCCGGAGCACCGTCGGTAACAAGGTTGATCCATAAAATCTGCGTCGCCAGAAGTGGCAGCACGACTCCGCCGTCCGTCGGGCTGAGGCCGATGACCCCGGCCAGCAGGACGCCGAAGAACATGGTCATGACCTCGCCGATGTTCGAGGACAACAGATAGCGCAGGAACTTCCTGATATTGGAGAAGACCGCCCGCCCCTCCTCCACCGCAGCCACGATGGTGGCGAAGTTGTCGTCGGCGAGCACCATATCGGCTGCTTCCTTCGAAACGTCGGTGCCGGTGATGCCCATGGCCACACCGATGTCGGCGGTCTTCAGCGCCGGGGCATCGTTGACGCCGTCCCCCGTCATCGCCACCGTCAGGCCTTCGCGCTGCAACGCCTGCACGATCCTGAGCTTATGCTCGGGATTGACGCGGGCGTAGACGGACACCTCCCGGACCGTCCTGTCGAGCGCTGCGTCCGCCATTCCGGCAAGCTGCGCACCCAGAACGGGGCGGCCCTCAGCGGCAATCCCAAGCTCGGCGGCAATGACGGCCGCGGTCTTCGGATGATCGCCGGTGATCATAATGGGCCGGATGCCTGCGCGCTTGGCCCTTGCAACCGCGTCCCTCGCCTCCGCGCGCGGCGGGTCGATCATGCCGATCAGCCCGAGGAAAACGAGATCATGCTCAACCTCCTCGTCGAATCGGCCGCCGTTATTGGCCTCCTTCGGCAGCGAACGGAAGGCGACGCCCAGCGTGCGCAGCGCTTCACCAGCAAGCTCGTCATTGCGAGCCAGGATCTGTGCCCGGCGTTCCGGCGTCAGCGGTTTCGCCTGCTCCCCGCGAAGCTCGTACGAGCAGCGGGCCAACAGGACGTCGGCAGCCCCCTTTGTGAGTGCAAGCAGGCGTTCTCGCTCCGCATCGGCGTTGATGGTGCTCATCAGCTTGCGCTCGGACGAGAAAGGCACTTCTCCCACTCGGGTAAACCGTGCATCGAGCACGTCCTGCTCGAGCCCCGCCTTGCGCGCAGCGACGAGCAGCGCGCCCTCGGTTGGGTCGCCCTGCACCATCCATTGCCCGTCGCGCTCCTGCAGCACGGCGTTATTGGCGCGGTCGGCAACCGTCAGCACCCGAATCAGTTCGTCCCGCAGCGTCCCTTCGATCGGCTTGCCGCCGTCACAGCTCACCGCTCCCTCGGGAGCGTAGCCCGTGCCTGCAAATGTCACGCGGCCGCTGGCCGTGACGACGACACGCACGGTCATCTCGTTCTTCGTCAAGGTGCCCGTCTTGTCGGAGGCGATCACGTTGGCCGAGCCGAGCGTCTCCACCGCTGCCAGGCGGCGCACGATCGCGTTCCGCCTCGCCATGCGCTGCACACCGAGGGCGAGCACGGCGGTAACCACCGCCGGCAAGCCTTCCGGCACCGCCGCGACGGCAAGAGCTACGCCCAGGATGAGCACGTCGAATACGGCCGAGAATCCGCGCACATCCCCGGCGAGGAGGATGGTGGCGACCATCACCAGGGCGATGGCGATCACGATGGCGCCGAGGACCTTGCCGACGCGGTCGAGCTCGGTCTGCAGCGGAGTGGTCTCGGCCGGGGCTTGTCTCAGCATGCCAGCGATCCGCCCCATCTCGGTATGCATGCCGGTAGCGGTGACCACCGCGGCACCGCGGCCGTAGGTCGCCGCCGTGCCGCTGAAAACCATGTTGTGCCGGTCGCCGAGCGCCACCTCCTCGGCAATGCGGGCGGTGCCTTTCTCGACCGGCAGGCTCTCGCCGGTCAGAGCGGCCTCCGCGCACTGCAGCGCGACCGACCGGATCAGCCGAGCGTCGGCCGGAATGGTGTCTCCTTCTTCGATCAGGAGGATGTCGCCCGGAACCAGCCCGGCGGCCGCAACGGTCCTCCTTTCGCCATCCCGGATGACGTTGGCCTGTGCCGCCGACATGCTCCGCAGCGCTGCTACCGCCTGCTCAGCTCGCACCTGCTGGACGTATCCCAGGATGGCGTTGAGCAGAACGATGGCGAAGATCGCCAGAGCCTCGTAGGGCAGCGCCGCGTCGCGCTCGTAAAACCACAGGCCCGCCGACACCAGACCTGCGACGACCAGCAGCCTCACCAGCGCGTCGGTGA
This sequence comes from Hyphomicrobiaceae bacterium, assembly GCA_036280295.1. Taxonomy (GTDB): domain Bacteria; phylum Pseudomonadota; class Alphaproteobacteria; order Rhizobiales; family Hyphomicrobiaceae; genus AWTP1-13. The sequence goes on along the minus strand of DASURA010000374.1, from coordinate 3,657 downwards.
ACTGGGCGAGGAACCTGCGCCATCCGGGGACAGGCTTCTCCTCCGTCAGTTCGTTCCTGCCGTACCGCCCGAGCCGCTTTTCGGCCTCGCTGCGAGTGAGCCCGGAGCCGGCGTCGACATCGAGCGCGGCGAGCACCGCCTCGGCCGACTGTCGATACGGGTCCTTGGCCGCCGGCTGGGCCGCGCTGCCGGCCATCGTCATTGGACCACCTCTGCTCGTGCTTCTAGATTCTGGCAGCGGCGCCCGGGATCGAGCAATCCTGGCGATCCGTCATTGAGAATGCCGTCCAGTCGCCGGTGGCTGCAGGCAAGCAGTTGCTCCCGGCTCTGGTGCTTGGTCCTCCTGCCTCGGCCTTCGCTTTCAGCTGACGTCGGGCAGAATGCGGCGGGAAAGAGGCCTGGCGCACCAGCGGCAACGACGCTGTATCCAAACCACGCGGGTGCCCATGGCGATCAGGGTTCCGGCACGCAGGGCGCCATAAGAGACGCCGGCGCGGATGCAAAAGTGCACGCTTGCATGCTTCCGGCCCGCCCGTGCACCCGGTGCTCAGGCGGCATGCTTCTTGACCCACGCCACGTACCGGTCCATCCAGCCCTGGAGGAACTGCCGGCTGGCTTGTCCGATGCTGCCATCGGCCTCGAACAACCCGTCCTTCATCTGGATAAAGGCTTCCGGCTGTCCCAGCGTCGGCATGTCGAGATAGGCCAATACATTCCGGAGATGCTGCTGGGCCATGGCTGTTCCGGTGGCGCCGACAGACACTCCGATAATGCCGGCGGGTTTGCCTGCCCATGCACTCTGACCGTACGGACGTGATGCGCTATCGATCGCGTTCTTGAGGATGCCGGGGATCGAGCGGTTGTATTCGGGCGTAACGAACAGAAGCGCTTGCGAAGAAGCGATCTGCGCCTTGATGCGCTTCACCGCGGGCGCCTGATTGGCGTCATCGTCCTGATTGTAGAGCGGCAGGTCACCGATCTCGATCGTCTCGAAGGCAAATTCCGGCGGCGCAAGCCTGGCCAGTGCGATCGCCATTTTTCGGTTGAAGGAGTCACGGCGCAGGCTGCCGACGAGAACGGCGATCTTGTACTCACTCATGGTGACCTCGCGTACTTGTTGGGGCGATCGGCGGCGCGGAGGGGGGTCCTTAGAGGAATTTCCACGTCCAGGCCGCATGGCCATAAGGCCCTTCTGCGCCAGGAGCTATTCCTATCACATAGTTGGGTTGAAGGGCTGAGCGCGCTCATGCATTTTACTGCACCTCATTTCTTCCCCCGGCGGCGCTCATCGTCTTCAACGCATATGACGGCCCGATATCGGGACTGATGGCGGATGTTGCCTCCTGCCGTGAGAAGATGAAGGAGGCGACAAAGACGGACTCGCCATGGGGCGCGATCACTCTGCCTTTTTTGTCCGCAAGCATTCGGCGCACACGACCGCGTGCCCTATTTTGCCAGCCCGTCCGGTCTCGGTCAGGACCCAAGGCCGCTCGATGAACGGCGGCCGATGGCGGACGTGCTGCTGATGGCCGCAAGACAGCTCGGCAACCCAGTTCTTCTCGACGTCCTGGTGGTAGCCGACGATCGTGCTTGCACGGGGGTATACGAGAGCGCCGTTTGGGCCAGGCACGGCAGCCTCGGTGATGTGCGCTACTTCCGTTCGCCCTTTCGCGAGAATATGGATCACTGTTTCGCCAGCGGCGATGAGGTAGTCGGCGATGATACGGCGATGACATCGCCACCACACGGCCTCAGCGCACATGACGGCGGATCGCTGCGCATGGCCGATCTGCCGAAGCTTGCGCAGGCCCGCCTGAAATTCGTCGCTCATCGCGTAGTCGGCGTAGTTGTGGAAGCTGTCGTTTCGCCAGAAACCGTTCACGCCCGGCGGAACCGGCCTGTGGCTGCGCAGGCCTCCGAGCTCCGGGATGTGAATGTAGTCGATCTCGAACGCTCTCAGCGTCGTCGGAAGCGCATCGCGATTGTACTGCGGGTTCTTGCGTGAGCGCGGCACCGTGCGGACATCGGCCACCAGCTCTATATCGAGGTCCGTCAACAAGGTGACGAACTCCTCGATCGCATGCGTCGAATGGCCGACCGAGAAGAAGGGGTTTGCCATGTTTCCGGTACGCGCTTTACCAAAAAACTATTGGAGGGCCGAACGGACTGCGCAAGTTTCCGCCTCAGCGGAGCCCTCGACTGGGACTGGGGGTTGCACAACAAGAACTGCGTGGCAACCGGTTCGTTACTCCAGACGGCGCGCCGGCCGTACGACGCCCCCCAGGAAGCGCAAGCCAAGGCAGAGGCACTGCTTCCAGCGTAGGCCCCTCGAGGTGACGAAGTGCGGATCGGATGAGCAGCCGCGCGGCGGCCCGTCTAGCGAGTCGAGGACTTTCGCGCGGTCTGCGGGCTTTCGAACCGATCGCGCAACTGTGCGGCGCGGACCAGGACCACCAGTGTGACCGGCGTCGTCAAAAGGACGAACGTGACGATCAGGAGCTCGTGCACGACAGGCCGGGCTTCCAGCGCCGTGAAGTGGATCATGGAGGCAAGGGCTATGCACGCTGTGCCGAGGGTTGTCCCCAGCGTCGGTGCATGCGCGCGCTCGTAGAACGTCGCCAGCCGCAGAAGCCCGATCGAGCCGATCAGGGTAATGGCGGCGCCCGCCACCAGCAACACTGCTGTCAGGATCGTCGCCAATGTCGGCGCGCCCGCTGCCGTACTCATTCGATCACCTCGCCGCGCAACAGAAACTTTGCCAGCGCCACGGACCCGACGAAGCCGAGCACGGCAACGATCAAGGCCGTTTCGAAATACAATGAGCTGGCCGACCGTACGCCGAATGTGACGAGCAGCAGCATCGCGTTCACATAGAGACTGTCGAAGGCGACCACCCGGTCCTGCGCCCTCGGGCCTCGAACCATGCGCCATGTCGCGCATCCCATCGCCAAGCCCAACAGTACTTGCGCGATCGCGATCGACCAGACCAGGACAGGGCTCATCCGCAAATCTCCAGCAGCAGGCGCTCGTAACGACCTTTGATGGTACGGATCCAATCGCCTTCTTCGACCAAGTCGAGGACGTGGATGGTCAACTTACCGCTCGCCTCGTCGAAGCTGACCCATAGCGTTCCAGGGGTGGAGGTGATGATGCAGGCCAGGATCGCCAGTCCGTAGCGCTGTCGGAGGTCGAGCGGGATGTGCACGAACCCAGACTTGCGGTCCCGCCGCCCGAAACCGAGCACAATCAGCGCGACGGCGATATTGGAGCGCACGATATCCACGGCGACCAACGCCATCAGGCGGAAGGCGGGAGCCAGCCGCCGCAGCCGCCCTTTCGGCGGTTCCAGTGCTGCGAACAGGTGGCCTCCGACGAGCGCAACCACGCCACCAAGGAGGAGATGCCCCGGCGAGAGGGTTTGGTTGAGCAGCAGCCACAGCACGAAAAGTGCCGCGCTGGCGAGGGGGTAGGGAAACATCCGTTTCATGTGCCGGTCGCCTTGCCGTCGGGCCGGCCCGAGGTGGGACGAAGAACGTCGCGGATGTAATGCTGAGGCGCATGGAGCGACAATGCGGTTGCCTGCATGAAGCGCATGACAGGGCCGGCTTCAATGGTCTGCATCACGCACAGAAGAAGAAGCATGGCGACCGGCGCCAT
>DASURA010000373.1:0-17265 GCA_036280295.1 Hyphomicrobiaceae bacterium | reverse complement strand
CAATTGCCGCCAGCTCGAAGTCTTCGGCTACCTGGAGGGCGATGTCGCTGCCAAGTCGGTGCTGGTGCACCCGAACGGCCGGCTGTTCGGCAAGCTCAAGTCTGACAACGCCGAGATCCACGGCACGCTGCAGGGCGACGTGGTCGTGAAGCACCTGATGGACATCCGCGCCTCGGGCAATGTCTCCGGCAATGTTCGGTACGGCAAGCTGGCCCTGGAGATGGGCGGCAATCTCTCCGCCGAGGTGCGCAACGTGCCGCCGATCCTGTCGGGCGATCTGCATATCGAGGTCTACATGGGCGGCACGGCGCCGATCACCCTGCAGGATCTCAACGCGCTCGATCCGGACGATAACGCCGGCGACCTGCAGTTCTCCATTTCTAACGTGCGCAACGGCTATGTGGCGCTGACCAGCTCACCGCGCCGGGCTGTGAATGGTTTTACCCAGGCCGATCTTGAGGCTGGGCAGGTCACCTTCGTCCACGACGGCCGCAGCATGGATCCTGCCAGCTTCGACATCGTCGTCGCCGATGCCAGCGGCGGCACATCGGGGGCGCCGCGGACGGTGCGAGTCGAGGTGCGGGGCTAGAGTAGAGCGGGTTGGGTCGAGTGCTGACGATCGACCCTATACCTACGCGTCCGTGCCCGCCTCCTCGTGCCCGCGCCAATCGGCGCGGAAGGTTGGCACGAGGTGCTCGGCGTCGAGGGAGTGCTGGAACACTTCCTCCATGCTGCGCTCGAAGCGGTCCTGGGCGATGCGCAACACAGGGTCGCGTTGGCCTGGCCCTTCCAGCGCGCCCATGGCCATGTCGTTCTCGTCCTCCGGGTTTTTGGGCGAGCGCGACGGGCGGTTGTCGAGAAACAGCCTGACGAGCAGCCAGTCCTTGTCGACGAAATCGCTGCCGATGATGCTGTCGAACGCGTCGGTGCGCGTGGCCGCGTTCATGAAGGCTGTTACGTGCTCGCTCTCGATCTGGCGCTGTACCTTGACCAGCAGGACGCACGCGGCACACGGAATGCCGTCGCCTTCGCGGGCGCTCGACATGAGGCCAAGCTTGTAGTTCTCCAGCTCGGGCTGGTCGATGTGGCTGCTGTTGCGGATGTAGAGCGTGCGGGTGCGACGCTCAACGTCCGGGCCCACGCTCCTGCCGAGCAGCATGATGGAGGGGCCGAGCGCCTCCACGAGGCCGCGGAACTCCCAGAGCATGTCGCTCCGTCCCCTCGCTCCTGGCAGGTAGGACATGCGGAACTCCATGCCGTTCCGCCCGGCTTGAATGTGCAGCACCTCGCGGGCAATGCGATTGACGGTGTTGGCCGAGAAAGCATGGCGATAAGCCATGTAGGTTCCCTCCAGGGCATCGTCCCCGCCGTCGAGCTCCGTGCCGATCGACTCCTCGCCGCCCGGCCTTCGCTCATCGAGCGCCTCATAATAGCGCTGCGGCGCGGCCGTGCCCTCCACCAGCTGCTTGAACTCCTCGGTGGAGGCGTGAAACCACCGTGGCGTGATGTCGGGTATGTGCGGCCGGAATAATTCCGCCAGCACCCGGCAGGTGTGTCGTGTGGGCTTGGTCACGTGGCCGTTCAGCATGTTGCTGATGGTGCGCGCCGAGAGCCGGGCGCGCTTGCCGCCCACCTCAACCTCGCGCTCGCTGAGATCAGCCGCCGCATGGGCCGCGTGCTGACCGATTTGCAGATCGCGCCAGTGCCGCTCGATCAGCCAGGCCAGGGTCTCCTTGATCGCCACGGACGCCGCTCCTTACCCCGCGTTGGTAGGGAAAAAATGTGGGAGGAAGATGCGGCGATGGCAAGAGCATCGTAGGCCCTGGGAAAGCCAAGCCAGGTGGCGTACGACCTAAGATGCGAGATGACAGCCTGAAACACACGCTACGGATTGTTTGGAATCTGACAAATGCGCCGGGCTGACAGGGCGTGCCGCCTGTTGGAAACGTCCCACCCGTCCCAAGCCCACCGGAGTTGAGTCGAGGTGGTCGGGCGCTCAGGTGGCGTCGGCCCACGCCAGCGCACAAGACCATCGGCAGCCTTCGGAAGATCGCCGGCAATGCAACGGAAAGCTTGTTGAAGACCAGCAGACACTTTTACGCCCACTCTATTTATGGTGATATTTCATCGATCGCGATAAGTGGCGATGTGTTTCCAATGGCATGCCGTTGAACATCGCGAGAAATTAAACTTATTCTTGCCCACGATACGTCTTTCAGCGGAGAAGATGTACATGGGAAGCTCTGTAAAGAAAGCCGACGAAAAGCGCCAATATTGCAGCTATTACGACGCGCTGGCAGCCATCGGCCTCATGAAAGGGCTGGTCCTGGTCGACGTGGCCCGCGACGACACACTGGTCGACGCCCTGATGGCGATGGATCCCGGATCGGTGCGCCGCATCGTCGAGCGCTATAACAGGGAGGAGCACGGCTATCCCACGGCCGAGAAGATTTCAGCCCTCGCAGGCGGCAACGAGCAGATGTCCAGCCAGCCCGCGCCCCCGGCGGTGCCCGCATCGGAGGATGCGCTGGCCACCGCGCTGCGGCAGCCCGTCCTCCGGGTCCAGACGATCCCGCCGGCGAGAACGATGCGTGACCGGTTGCGCGAGGTGTGGTGGGCCACCGTGGCCGCCGTCTCGACCGCAGTCGCGACCACCCTTGTGATGAGCCTGACGCCGATCCCCTGGATGCAGCGGCTGGCCTGGCGGCTGCTCACCCTGCCGGGGATCCTGCTCGACATGCTGCTCGCCCCCGACAGCGTCGCGTTCGTCAAGGAAGGCGCGTCCTCCTACGTGGTGGGGTGGCTGACGTAGTTCCCGGTGTGAGCCCTCCGGTCCTGATACCGTTGAAGGCGACCCCCTCACCCCGCCGCCGGCAGCGGCACGCCGGCCGCCCCAAATGCCGCCTGCTGCCGGGCCGTCACCTCGTCGAGCTTGAATCCCTCGATTGTGGCATTGAACATGTCGTGCCAGTTGAGGCGGGCGGCGAGGTGCAGGAAGACGCCGCCGAGGCCGATGGCGGCGCGGTCCATGAACACGAACTCGCGCGGCACCTTCACCGGCCCCTTCTCCTGCAGCTGCTTGTGCACGGTGAACGCCTCCTTGCGGCCATACTGGCCGGGCGTTGTGCCTTCGGCAATCTCACGCTCGCGGTTATCGAGCAGCGGGCCGTAGATGAAGCGGGCCCAGATGTTGAGTGTGTCGATCAGCTCGTTGGAGAGGCCGTTGAAGCCCCAGGTCTCGTAGGCGTGGACAACGAGGTCGCGCCGGCCTTGCAGCAGCCCGGTGTAGAGGTCGATCACGCCCTGCACGAATGGTGTTGGGAACGTGCGGATGCAGCCGTAGTCGAGCAGGTTGATGCCGGCCGGCTGGCCGGGCTGCGTTGGGTCGTCGAAGATCGTGTAGTTGCCGAGGTGCGGGTCGCCGTGGATCACGCCGTAGTGCGAGAACGGGAACCACCACGCCTTGAACAGCGCCCTGGCGATGTCGTTGCGCGCCTCCACGGGGGCGTCCTTGTAGTCGAGCAGGCGCCGGCCCTCCAGCCACGACATGGTGAGCAGCCGCCTGGTCGATAGCTCCCGGCGCCAGGCCGGAACGCGGATGGTGGGCTCGTCCTTGAAGATCAGGCCGTAGAGCGCCATGTGGCGCGCCTCCAGCTCGTAGTCGAGCTCCTCGCGCAGCCGTGCCGAAACCTCCTTCAGCATCTCGCCGGTCTCGATCGCCGGGTTCATGCGGGCGTGCAGGGCAAACAGGATCTTGAGCTGGTTGAGGTCGGCCTCCACGGCCGACTGCATATCGGGGTACTGCAGCTTCACGGCCAACTCGCCGCCGTCTAGCGCGACCGCGCGATGCACCTGGCCGAGCGACGCGGAGGCGGCGGGCTGCTGCTCGAAGCTCTTGAAGCGGGAGGCCCAGTCGGTGCCCAGCTCCGCCAGCATGCGCCGGCGCACGAACGCGGGGCCCATCGGCGGTGCCTGGGATTGCAGCTGGGACAGAGCCGTTGCATACTCGGCGGGGAGCGCCTCGGGGATGGTGGCCAGCATCTGGGCCACCTTCATGATGGGGCCTTTAAGGCCGCCCAGGGCCGCGGCCAGTGCCGCGGCGTTGCCTGCATCGTCGCCCTCCCGGCCGAGCAATCGCTGCCCGGCAACGCGCGCGGCCACGGCACCGACATTGGTGCCAACGCGCATGTAGCGCGCGGCGCGTGCGGAGAGGCGGTTCTCTTCCTCGTCCCGGCGGTCGTTCACGGGTTAGCCCTCCTGACCTTGCGCATATTGGGTCGCATGGCTCCCGCGTCCAGTAGACAAGATGTGTCACGCCGGGGCCTCCGGTAATGTGACGATGTGATGACAAGAAGAAAGTGTGGGCGTTGGGGGACAGTTAGGCAATGCGGCAGCAACGAGAGCAAGACGTGGCTATCGGCAGCTTCCTCCGGCACCCGGCGACGGTCGCGATCGTCAGTCTGGGCATGACCCAGATCATCTCGTGGGGCACGACGCTGTATGCCCTGGGTGTGCTGGGCAAGCCGATTGCGGCCGATACCGGCTGGAGCCAGAGCCTGGTATTCGGCGGGCTCACGGTCGGGCTGCTGGTGTCGGGCGCACTATCGGCCCTCGTAGGCCGGCTGCTGGACCGGTATGGCGGCCGAGCGGCGATGTCGATCGGCTCGGTCTGCGCGGCCGGCGGGCTCTTGCTTCTCGCCCTGGTCCATGACCCCTTGAGCTATCTGGCTGTCTGGGCCTTCCTCGGCCTCGCCATGCGGCTGACGCTTTACGACGCCGCCTTCGCGGCGCTGGTCCAGGTGACGCCGTCGCGTGGGCGCCGCGCCATCTCCTATCTCACGCTGTTCGGCGGCCTCGCCTCCACGGTGTTCTGGCCCATCGGCCACGCCCTCGACGCGGCCTACGGCTGGCGCACGACGCTTATCGTCTTCGCTGTCATCAACCTCGTCGTGTGCCTGCCGCTGCACGTGTTCGGGCTCGCCCGGCGCGAGACGCCGGAGCAGGCCGCGCACGCCCTGGCGACCAGCAGCGAGCCGCAGCACCACGGGCACCCGCTCGAAGGCACCATGCGCACCATTGCCATGCTGCTGTTCGGCGCGGTCGTCGCCGCCAGCGCCATCGTGATGGGGGCGATGGCGGTGCACCTGGTGCCGATCCTGGAGGCCTCCGGCCTGGCCACGGCAACGGCGGTCACGATGGCCTCGTTCAAGGGCGTGGCCCAGGTGATGGGTCGCATCTGGGACCTGACGCTGGCGCGCACGTGGCATCCGCTCGACGTAGGCCGTGTCTCGATCGCGCTGATGCCTCTGGCGTTCGCCGTGCTGATGCTGGGCGGCGTAAATTTCTGGACCGCGCTCCTTTTCACCCTGCTGTTCGGCGTGGCCAATGGCCTGGTGACGATCGTGCGCGGCGCGGTGCCCCTTGCCTTGTTCGGGCCGCAGGGCTACGGCGAGATCCTCGGCATTCTCGCCACACCATACCTGGTGCTCGCGGCCGTGGCGCCGGCGGCTTTTGCCCTGGTGGTCGAGGGCTTCGGCTACGGCGCCGGCGAGGCCGTTCTCCTCTGCGCCGGCCTTGCCTCCGTGCTCGGCATGGAGGTGTTGACGCGCTGGTATCGGCGGCGGTCATAGGCCGCACTCTGCGACAACTGCGAGCCGCATCGCCCGCGCACCAGCGCTTCGATTGGCGACCGCCGACGGATGCCGGTCCGGCGGGCACGCGCCTTCTCGTATGCTTCGGCTACGCGGCCAGCGGTCCGCGCAACGGCGCCGGCATTGCTGGTCCGGATTGAAAGTGCGGGGAGATCTGAACGAGGTAGGAGAAGTCGTAGGCGCCGGTGCGGGCGGCCGTCACGGCATTATCGAACTCCGCCCGTGCGATCGGATGTCGCGCCCCGCAGGCGGAGCACGCGACCTCGCCATTGCCACGCATGGCAATGATGCTCGAATACCACTCGTGCTTGCAATGGCTGCATTTGCAGGGCCAAAGGCCATCGTCCTCGAACATGGGATGCCTCCGCGTTGAAACCGGCCCGAAGGGTAGCGGTCGCAGTGCGCACGGAGAGTCCCAACAAGCCGCTATCAACAGGAAATCAAAGCATTTTTCTGTGTCAGAACGATGTTGTCCGCAGGCTATCTGTTATCCATCGGTAGCCTGATTTGATCTCCTGCCGACGCCGAGATTGTCTGCGAAGTCGTTGAAACAATAAGCCAATTGTCTGCAATCTGGATGGCGATTTAGTAATATATCTTATATAGGATAGCAATATTGGACCAACATTAAAGAATGTGACTTATTGGCCGCGATGTCCTGGATATGAATATCCACAGCCAGTAGCGATTGCTTTGCGTCATAACAATTGCCTTTGACACGCCCCATTGGGCATATCAAATACTTGAGGCGCGGGAAGTTTTGGCTGCAAGTAGTGGAGGGGGCATGAACGACCGGCGTTACGATGCCATGCAGCACGCTGTGGCTTTGGCACTTTCTGGCAGGTGCAGCAATTGGTGGGCGGTGATGGCGCGTTTGCGCGTCAAGCGCTACCACGAAGCCGATGTCACCTGGACGGAAAGCCAGCGCATGTGGCTGGACCAGCTTTGCAACGAAGCCCGTCTCGCCGTCGCCGGCTGGAGCCAGGGCCCGGCGCAACCAATGTCACGTCTGCTGCCCTGGCGGCAATCGCCTTACGCGGCAGCGGAGACCGGAGCCGTCGCTGAGCACGCACACCATCTCCCGCCGGCTTAGCAGGGCAGGCACATGCAATGCGGGATGCTGAGCGTCAGCGTAGGGCGCGCTCAGGAGCCTGCAGTCTGCGGAGCTTGCTTATACGGCATGGGTTTGCGCAAGCCTCTTGACACCTCCGTACACAAGAAAAAACCGCCGCACAGACTGCTTGCCAGTCCGCGCGGCGGTGATTGTTTCAGCGCCAGGCCCTACTGCCGGCCGGTTTCGAAGGCCTTGGCGCGCTGCAACTCGTCCTTGCTGGTGCCAATCACGAGTTGCCAGCCGTCGGCCTTCCGCATCAGCTGACCGCTTGTGAAGGGCATGGCGACCCGCTTGTCGCCGATGCCAAGCTGCCGGTCGACGCTCACCAGCGAGGCGACGATCTTGCCGTCGGGAGCGAGGAAGAAGCCGCTCGCCGTTCCCACCCGCTCGCCGACGTGATCAACCACCTCCTTATTGTAGAAACTGCTCATCGGGGCCCATTCCGATGGCACGCTGGCAAAGAACAGCGGTTTACCCGGCACCATGGCGATGGCATCCATGCGGTTGCGCAGGGTGGCGATTGTCGGCTGCAGCACCGGCCCGACACCCGGCAGGTTGGTGGTGCTGTCGAGCATGGTGTTGAGCTTACCGACCTGATCGCGTGTGGCATCGGCCAGCTTCGAGCGGGCCTCGTTGGGCAGCTGGACACTTTGCATGGCTAGCCGGTCCACGTCCTTGGCCGCCTCCCGGACGCGTGGCAGCGCCGCCGTCGCCGAGGCGCGGTCGGTTATGCCCTTCATCGCCGCGGTCATCTTGCTGAAGATGCCGCCTGCCTGCTTCTGCAGCTCCGGCAAAGCCGGCAAGCTGGCCACCGGGGTGGTCGGCTGGACCACCTCTTTGCTGGCCGTTACGTCGGCGCGCTCGGTAGGTGTTCCGCGCAGGAGATACCAGCCGAGGCCAGCCAGCGCCGCCAGCGGCAGGGCCCACAGCCAACCCAGGCTGGAAGAGCGGGAGTCGCGGACGTCCCTGTCTGCGTACATGCCCCTATCCTGGTCCACAGGGCGGCGATATTCCCGGCCAGAGTCACTATCCCTGCGTCGCGGGTCACCGTTCGGGGCGCGGTGTGTTTCCATGGTTCTGCCAGGCTCCTCCATAGGGGTGCGGCCAGTTTCCATGATGCGGGCAGTTTCCACGGGGCGACCCGTGCGTCCGCTCTCCATGCTCCGCCCCACCTCCCTTGGCGGGCTCATGTGCATGGGGACGCGGCTGGTCTCAATGGTGGTCGAGCGCACCTCACGAGGCTGGCTCGGCTCCGCAGTCGGACGGCCGGTCTCGGCGTAGCGTCCGGATTCCCATGAGGCTCCGGATTCCACGCCGGGTCGGCTCGTCTCGATCGGGCGCCCGGACTCGAACGTCGTGCGGCCGCCCTCGACAGGACGGGAGTTCTCGAAGCCTGCGCGGCCTGCCTCGGTCGTCGTCGTGCGAAACTCCGGCCCCACCTCGGCGATATGGGCCATCGAGGAACTGGGGGGGCGGGTTGCCGCGGCGACAGTCGCCGGCGGCCCTTGCAGCCGCGCGGCGGCGACATACTCCTCAAGCCGCGCGATGCGCGCGAGCAGGTCCGGGGTCAGACCCGACGGGCCGGGTAGGCCGCGGGGGCCAGGCTCACCGCGCGGTCCCATCGGTCCTTGCGGACCCTGCGGTCCGGCAATGCCGATCTCGCCCTTGCCACCCTTGGCGCCAATCGGTCCGGCGGGGCCGGCGACACCGCGTTCGCCCTGGAACCCGCGCGGGCCGACCTCGCCGCGCTCACCCTTGGGCCCGGCAGGGCCTGGCGGGCCTGGGGGCCCTTGCCGTCCGGCGACACCGATCTCGCCCTTGTCCCCCTTCTCGCCCTTGGCGCCGATCGGCCCTGGATGGCCTTGCGGGCCATGCTCGCCCTGCAGGCCGCGCGGGCCGATCTCGCCGCGCTCGCCTTTCAGTCCCTGCGACCCTTGCGGGCCTGGAGGACCTTGACGACCGGCAACGCCGATCTCGCCCTTGTCGCCTTTGGGACCCATCGGTCCGGCGGGACCCGGTATGCCGCGCTCACCCTGCAGGCCACGCTCGCCCTGCAGGCCGCGCGGGCCGATCTCGCCCTTGAGGCCCTGTAGACCCTGTTCGCCCGGAGGGCCGGCGACGCCCGGCTTTCCCTGGATGCCGGGCTCACCGCGCTCACCTTTCAGTCCCAGCGGGCCTGGAGGACCTTGACGACCGGCAACGCCGATCTCGCCCTTGTCGCCTTTGGGACCCACCGGTCCGGCGGGACCCGGTATGCCATGCTCGCCTTGCACGCCCCGCTCGCCTTGCAGACCGCGTGGGCCGATGTCGCCGTTCTCGCCCTTGAGGCCTTGCGGGCCCTGGGGTCCTGGAGGGCCGATAGCCCCCGGTCTCCCGGCTTCGCCGCGTTCGCCCTTGGCACCGACAGCGCCTGGCGGTCCTTGCAGGCCCCGCTCGCCCTGATGGCCGCGCTCGCCCTGCACACCACGCTCGCCTTGCAGGCCGCGCGGACCAGCTTCGCCCCGCGGACCCTGCGGGCCGTGAGGTCCTGGTGGGCCAGTGACGCCTGGCTTGCCCGCCATACCGGGCTCGCCGCGCTCGCCGTGGAGTCCGCGTTCGCCCTGCAGGCCGCGTGGGCCAAGATCGCCTTTGGGGCCCTGCGGACCCGGGGGGCCGGCTGGTCCGTGAGGCCCAGCCTTGCCGGGCTCGCCGTGCTCGCCTTGCAGGCCGCGTGGGCCGATGTCGCCCTTCACGCCTTGCGGCCCTGGAGGTCCGGCGAGGCCACGCTCGCCCTGCGGGCCACGCTGCCCAAGCTCACCCTTCTCGCCTCCGGCGCCTTGCGGGCCTGGAGGGCCGGCAGGACCAGGGGTACCCGCAGGACCCGGCTTGCCGGCCAAGCCCGGCTCGCCCTGCAGACCGCGCGGACCAGAATCGCCTTTGTCGCCCTTGAGGCCCTGCGGGCCTGGAGGACCAGCGGGTCCGGGCCCGCCCGCGGCGCCTGGCTTGCCGGTTATGCCGGGCTCACCTTGCAAACCGCGCGGACCTGGCTCGCCACGCTCGCCCTTTGGTCCTTGTGGACCTGGAGGGCCTGCGGCGCCGGGATCGCCCTTTTCGCCTTTGAGACCTTGCGCGCCGGGGACACCCTGCGCCGCGGCCTTGCCGGGGATGCCCGGCTCGCCCTGTGGACCACGCTCGCCAGGCGCGCCCCTTTCACCCCTCGGGCCCTGGGGTCCGGGAGGTCCTGCCAAGCCTGGCTTGCCCTGCAGACCAGGCTCACCGTGCTCGCCTTGCAGGCCACGCGGACCAGGATCGCCCTTCTCGCCCTTGGGACCCTGCGGTCCCGGAGCGCCTTGCGCCGCCGCTTTTCCGGGGACGCCCGGCTCGCCTTGGAGACCACGGAGCCCAGGCGAGCCGGCCGGACCTTGCGGGCCAACGGAACCCATGCGTCCCTCCGGTCCCATCCTGCCTTGCAGACCCGGATCGCCGCGCTCTCCGCGAGGCCCTGGAGGACCGGCCAGTCCTGGCTTGCCCGCCTCGCCGGCGGGGCCAGGCTTGCCCTGCAGGCCCGGTTCTCCCTTCTCGCCTTTTGGTCCTGCTGGGCCGGGTTTTCCCGGCTCGCCATGCGGTCCGGGAGGACCTGCCGGGCCAGGCTTGCCGGCTTCGCCAGCGGGGCCGGGCTTGCCTTGGAGACCAAGCTCACCTTTCGCGCCTGGTGGACCTGCCGGACCGGGCTTGCCGATCTCACCCTTGGGTCCCGGAGGGCCTGCCGGTCCTGGCTTTCCCGCCTCGCCGGCCGGTCCCGGCTTGCCCTCCAGGCCGGGCTGGCCATGCTCGCCTTTGGGCCCTGGCGGACCTGCCGGGCCCGGTTTGCCGATCTCGCCTTTGGGGCCCGGAGGGCCTGCAGGGCCTGGTTTGCCGAGCAGGCCTGGAGGTCCGGCCGGTCCGGGTTTGCCGATCGGTCCCGCCCCGCCCTTCGGACCTGGCGGCCCCCGGTCGCCCTTCGGTCCAGCGAGCCCGCGAGCGCCAGCTGGCCCTGGCTTGCCGGGCGACCCGGCCTTGCCCTTGAGACCCTGGGGACCGCGCGGGCCCGCCGGACCCATGGGTCCGGATTTTCCTTGTTGGCCAGGCGCACCGCGCTCCCCTTTGGGACCGGCGGGGCCCTCAGGGCCGCGCACGCCTTGTGGGCCCTGCTCTCCGCGCCGCACCTGCAGGGGGAGCAGGATGTCCGTGGCGGCCTCCAGGCCCTCCACTTCTTCCACGCCGAACTTGCCGCCGCTCCGCGCGCTGTACGCGAGCTTCTCGTGGGACTTGCCCTTCCTGAGATGGTGGGTCTTGCTGGCCTTTTCGACCTCTTTCTTCTCTGTATGCTTGGCCATGGTTGGCGCTCCCGACGGCTTGCGGGTGGATGACGCCGGCAGCGTAGGCGCGCGCGAAAATCGCTTGAATGAGGGTTACTATTGGTTTGACGACGCGGCTTTTCCCCAGCCGCATTAATAAGATGGAAACTGTCGGCACAAAACAGGCTTATACAGAGCGAATCGGCGATTGAGGTGTGCTCGCATCACCGCGGCCGGGCGAGACTTGACGTCATTGTATCGGCCTCCCTGGCGAGGCTTCGGGGCGGCGCGCACGTCATCATCCGGGAGGGGAGCTCCAGGTCCGGCGGCGCGTGTCCCGTTCGTCCCGGGTGTGTCACACGGGATGGCCACGGGCGACGTGCGGTCTCATGCAGCTTGATAGCCCATCGCGCAGTTGTTATTCCCAACGATAAAAATAACCATGGTGGAGGAGCCCTTGGGTCCGGCTGGCCGCACTGAGCGGCATCGCGGACTCCGAAGTCCGATCCCCTTTTGAGCTCGAATGCCGGTCGGCAGGCATTTTGTCTGCTGGCGGGTGGTGCCTCGCTGCACGTCGATTGCCTTCTGGCCCTTATGCCGATGCGGAGTACTGCGCTTGGACACGACGATCCTGCTCTTCCTTCTCCAGGACGGCGTGACCAATGGGGCGATCTACGCGCTTCTGGCCCTGGCCATGGTGCTGGTGTTTGCGGTGACGCGGGTGATCCTGGTGCCGCAGGGCGAACTCGTCACCTACGGCGCGTTGACCCTGGCCATGCTGGACACGGGGCGGGTGCCGGGCACCGTCGGGCTGCTTGTGGTGTTCGCGGCGCTGGCTCTGGTCGTTGAGGCGTGGAGCCAGCGCAAGCGGCTCAGCGCCAAGGTCGGCCTCAGGCTGGCGCTCACCTACGTGCTGCCGCCCTTGCTGATCTCCGGTCTCGCCTGGTGGATGGCGCCGCTGCGGCTCGGCCCGGTTCCCCACGCGCTGCTCGCCATCGCTATTGTCGCGCCGATGGGGCCTTACATGTATCGCGTCGCATTCCAGCCGCTGGCCGAGGCCTCGGTGCTCGTGCTGCTGATTGCCGCCGTGGGCGCACACTTCACGATGACCGGCCTCAGCCTGTTGTTCTTCGGCCCTGAGGGCATGCGAGCGAGCCCGCTGCTCACGTCGGGCTTGAACGCCGGGCCGATCCCGGTCTCAGGCCAGAGCGTGGCCATTGGTATCGCCGCCGTTGCCCTGATGGCTGGGCTCTACGCCTTCTTCGGCAGCACCCTCCTCGGCAAGGCACTGCGGGCGACGGCGGTGAACCGGCTGGGCGCGCGTCTGGTGGGCGTACGCACCGCGCTGGCGGGCCAGATCGCGTTCCTGATTGCCGCCGCCATGGGGGCGCTCTCCGGCGTGCTGATCGCGCCGGTGACCACTGTCTTCTACGACTCCGGCTTTATTATTGGTCTGAAAGGCTTCGTGGCCGCGATCGTGGGCGGGCTCGTCAGCTACCCGCTCGCCGCCGGCGCCGCGGTGTTCGTCGGCATCGTCGAGGCGTTCGCCTCGTTCTACGCCTCGAGCTTCAAGGAGATCATCGTTTTCATGCTCATCATTCCCGTGCTCGTCGTGCGCACGTTGACGACGACGCATACCGAGGACGAGGAGTAGCCGATGGGCGACCCGCTCTGGCGCCGCGCCGCCATCGCCCTGCTGGTGCTCATCGTGGCCATCCTGCCCGTGCTGCCGGGCATGCCGGTATTCTGGATCACCCTGCTCAATAACGTCGGCCTCGGTGCGCTGGTCGCCATCGGTCTGGTCGTCCTCACGGGAGTCGGTGGACTTACATCGTTCGGCCAGGCGGCGTTCTGCGGCTTCGGCGCCTTCACCACCGCCGTGCTCACCACCCAATATGGCTGGTCGCCGTGGGCGACGCTGCCGGTCGCGCTCGCCATTACCGGCTGTGCGGCGCTGGTGCTGGGGCTGATGACCGTGCGCCTGTCCGGCCACTACCTGCCGCTCGGCACCATCGCCTGGGGCATCAGCCTCTATTTCCTGTTCGGTGAGCTGGATCTGTTTCACCGTCACGACGGCATCACGGCGATCCCGCCCTTCAACGTTGCCGGCTGGGATCTCTACGACAGCCGCGGCATCTATTACGTGATCTGGGCGTGCGTGCTGCTGGCAGCGCTCGCCACGCACAACCTGCTCGACTCGCGCACCGGCCGCGCCATCCGCGCCCTGCGTGGCGGGGGTGTTGCCGCGCAGTCGTTCGGTGTCAACACCACGCGCGTAAAGCTCATCGTATTCGTGTACGCGGCGCTGCTGGCGGGCGTTTCCGGCTGGCTCTACGCGCACCTGCAGCGCGCCGTGAACCAGACGCCGTTCGGAATCCCCGCGGGCATCGAGTATCTGCTGATGGCGGTCCTCGGCGGTGCCGGGCACGTCGGCGGGGCAATCCTCGGCTCAGGCATCGTCACGCTGCTCAAGGACCAGCTGCAGCGCATCCTGCCGGCGTTGTTCGGCGGCAAGGGCGACTACGAGACGATCGTGTTTGGCGCCCTCCTGGTATTGCTGCTGCAGACCGCGCGCGATGGCCTGTGGCCGCGTCTCACCGCGCTGCTGCCGGCGCGGGGCGACCCGCCGCGCCCGCCACCGGCCGAGCCGCTGCCCATGCGCGCCATGCCGGCCGCCGGCGAGCCGCTGTTGTCGCTCGCCGACGCACGCAAGACCTTCGGCGGCCTGGTCGCCGTCAACGATATCAGCTTCGCGCTCCGCGCCGGCGAGATCGTGGCGCTGATCGGCCCCAACGGGGCCGGCAAGAGCACTCTTTTCAACCTGGTAACCGGTGTGTTGCGGCCGACGGCGGGCACGATCACCTTCAAGGGCGAGTCGATCGCCGGGCGCTCGCCGCAGGCGATCGCCCGGCGCGGCATCGGCCGCACCTTCCAGCATGTGAACGTGCTGCCCGACATGAGCGTGCTGGAGAACGTGGCGCTGGGCGCGCATCTGCGCGGGCGCAAGGGCTCGGCTGCAAGTATCACGCGTCTCGACCGCGTCGAGGAGGCGCGACTGATGGACGAGGCCGCCCGGCAGATCGAGCGCATGGGGTTGGCCGCCGTCATGCACCGCCCGGCCGGCAGCCTGTCGCTGGGGCAGCTGCGCATCCTGGAGATCGCCCGCGCGCTGTGTCTGGATCCGGTGCTGCTGCTGCTCGACGAGCCGGCCGCGGGCCTGCGTCACATGGAGAAGCGCGAGCTGGCGCAGACCCTGGCCAAGCTCAAGAGTCAGGGGCTCACTATTCTCCTCGTCGAGCACGACATGAGCTTCGTTATGGGGCTCGCCGACCACATCGTCGTGGTCGACTTCGGCACCAAGATCGCCGAAGGCAGGCCCGCCGAGGTGCGCGCCAACCCTGCCGTCATCGAGGCGTATCTTGGGGGCGTGGCGTGAAGACCGCGACGCAGGTGAGACCGGATTCCGCTCCTCCTTGTGGGGAGGGGTCAGGGGTGGGGGGAACCCCTACTTCGGGCGTTCTGCAATCCCCCCCACCCTGTCCCTCCCCCACAAGGGGGGAGGGGACGCTGTGGCGATCCGTCAACGCAATGTCTGAAGTCAGTATTCTTGGAGTTTCGAGCTCCGCGCTCAGCTGCCAGGATGATGTTGGACGCAAGATCGAGCTATCGCCATGAGCCACCAGATGCTCTCCGTCAGCGACCTCTCAGTCGCCTACGGCAAGGTGGAGGCGGTGCGCGCCGTGTCGCTCGACATCGCGCCCGGCAGCATCGTCACGGTGATCGGTGCCAATGGCGCCGGCAAGACGACGCTGCTCAACGCCGTGATGGGGCTGTTGCCGGCGCGCGGCATTGTCACCTTCGACGGCGAGCCGCTCGATGCCTACGCCATCGAGGAGCGCGTGGTGATGGGGCTGGCCCTCGTGCCGGAGCGGCGCGAGCTGTTCGGCTCCATGACGGTGGCCGACAACCTCCTGCTCGGTGCCTTCCGTCGCTCCGCCGCCGAGCGCGCCGAGGGGATGGAGCAGGTCTATGCCCGCTTCCCGCGCCTCAAAGAGCGCCGCACGCAGCTCGCCGGCACCCTGTCGGGCGGTGAGCGCCAGATGCTGGCCATGGGCCGCGCCCTGATGGGTCGGCCGCGGCTCCTCATGCTCGACGAGCCGAGCCTCGGCCTGGCCCCGCTGATCGTGCGCGACATCTTCGAGATCATCGTCGGACTGAAGCAGACCGGCGTCTCGATCCTGCTGGTCGAGCAGAACGCCCGCGCCGCCCTCCAGGTCGCCGACCACGCCTACGTCATGGAGCTCGGTGAGATCACCGCCAAAGGCCCCGCCGCCACCTTGGCGGCCGATGCGCGCATCGTCGAGAGCTACCTGGGGCTGGGCGCCTGACGCCCGGCTCCGCCTGCGGCGGCGCCGGGGCAGGCGGAGGCTGAGAGGGCGACGGCGGAGCTAGGCCAAGGGCATGATGAGCAGGGTGCAACGTCTACGCCGCGACCTGACTGAGGCGCTCGCTCCACCGACTTGCCCGGCCGGCTATCGCGTGCGCACGTTTGCCGCTGACGATGCGACGACGGTGCATCGCCTGCTTGAGGTCGGTTACGCTGAAGGCGGCGGCCACGTTGCAGCGTTTTCGGAGTGGTGGCCCAGCCTTCGAGACGATGACGATTTTGCCGAGGACCTCTGTTTCCTCGCGCTCGATGAGCGGCAGGACATCGTCGGAGTCGCCCAATGCTGGACCACGGCCTTCATCAAGGACCTGGTTGTCCACCCGCTGGCGCGCCGGCGCGGAATCGCGACGTTACTGCTGACGAGGGTATTCTGGGAATTTCGGCGCCGGGGCGCGACGCACGTCGATTTGAAGGTTCAGCGGGACAATCCTACCGGCGCCGTCCTTCTGTATAAGGCACACGCAATGCGGGAGGTGGCTCTGGACGGCTAGTGAGGGCATCGAAGTCGAGCCAGCATGCACCACCCCCCGCGCCCCAGTGCACCACCTAATCACCCTTCCGCTCACGCGTCAGCGGCACGAAGCGGACCGGGATGATGGTGGTGCTGGTAGTGGCGCCGTCGGCGGCCTTGTCGATGACCATCAGGTCCTGCACCTGGATGCCGGGATCGATCGAGCCGACGGGTATCACCAGGCGGCCACCGGGCTTGAGCTGCGCAAGCAGGGCCGGGGGGATGTGGTCCGGCGCCGCCGTCACGATGATCCTGTCGTAGGGAGCGTGCGCCTCCCAGCCGTGATAGCCGTCGGCGATGCGGACCGCGACGTTGGCATAGCCCAGGCGGGCAAGTGCCTGCGCCGCCCGATTGCCGAGCTCGGGCACGATCTCGACGGAATAGACCTGGCGCGCCAGCACGGCGAGCACGGCAGCCTGATAGCCGGAGCCGGTGCCCACCTCCAGCACCCGGTCGCTGGGCTGCACCTGCAGGAGGTGCGTCATCAGGCCGACGATGAAGGGCTGTGAGATGGATTGCTTAAAGCCGATGTCGAGCGGGCGGTCGTCATAGGCGCGCGGCGCGGCTTCTGCCGGCACCAGCTCGTGGCGCGGCACCGAGCGCAGGGCACCGAGCACGCGGGCATCGAGCTTGGGGTGGCCGGTGCTGGCGCCGATGGCGAGCGCCGTGCGCTCGATCGTCTCGACCATCCGATGGCGTTCCTCCGCGCGCCCGGCGGCAACGCCGGGTGATGTCGCAGCAGCGCTGGCCAGCAGCGCGGACGCGAGGGCCGCGGCGGTGAGGGGAGCCCATGATTTCATCATTCTGGCGCTCCTTTTCGTGCCCCTGTCGCCGTGCGCTGTTAACCCTCTCTCCCTCCAAAGGTTCCGGTCATGCGGGGGCGAGCGCCGGTGCGGCACCGCGAGGCGGCCGCCGCCACAAAACCGCCACTCCCGGGCATTGGTCTCCGCCCTGCAGGGCTGTGCGGGCGCCGGTGAACGGGGAGAGTCATGCGTTCCGCAACAGTCATAGTGCTCGCGCTCGCCGCGATGGGTGTCGCCTTGGCGGCCGCGGGTGAGGCGGCAGCGCAGGGAAAGCGGGCATCCGCCCAGCAGGAATTCACGCGCCCGGAGGAGCTGCTGCGGTGGATCAACGGCTACCGCACCAAGCCGCAGCCCAACAAGGTGCCGGCGCTCGTCAAGGCTGCCAGCCAGATGGGGGTCTTCCGCGACATGGAGACCGCCGGT
>DASURA010000372.1:0-5552 GCA_036280295.1 Hyphomicrobiaceae bacterium | reverse complement strand
GTGAAGCCCATCCTGCCGCCGAAGGCGGTGTTGTCCTTGGCCACGCCGAACATCGACCAGTCCACCGGCGTCGGCAACTCGCGCTTCACGATCGGCGCGACGCCGGTAATCGAGCTCCAGTATACGTCGACCTGGTGGCGGCCGGCGCGCGTCTCGGCGATGATCTTGGGCGCGATGTCGTTGTCACCGAGCACGTTGACCTTGATGCCGGGCCATTCTGCGGCGAACGCGGCCGGAATCCAGTCGACCTCGCGGCCGTTGGTGCCCCAAATGACCACCTCGCCTTCGACCTTGGCGTTCTCGTAGAGCGCCTTGACGGCGGGCGACTGCTTCCAGTCGGCAGACGCCGATGTTGCAGCAATGGTCGCGGCGAGCCCGAGCAGGACCGGCCGAATGAGCCTCATCATTGGTTTCCTCCCTTTTCGTTCGTTGGCACCCGTGGATGCTCAGTCAAGGTAGTTGCCGGCCTCGAAGTCGACCATGGCTTTGCTCTCATCGAACACGACGCCGACGGGATCGCGCCCGGCGGCCACGGCGTCGAGTTGGCGCTGAAAGAAGCGGCGCAACATGCCGATGCCGGTGTCCGTCGTGGCGAGATGCTCTTCGTCGTGCAGCGTGATCGGTCCCTGGCCGACCATGGCCTCGTAGTCGCCGGGGAAGCGGCGGTGCTCCTCCTCGGTCAGCTCCTCCCACAGCTTGTTGTTGAGGCGAGAGCGCATGCGGCTCAGTTCGCCCTGCTCGCGCACCCGGGCCGCGGTGTAGATGCGGAAGTTGGTGTCGTCGATGGGCAGCACCCAGCCGATCGACTCCACGCGCCCGTAGCGGCCCACCTTGGGGTTGGGGATGACCCTCAGCGTCGGCAACACCGCCTCGCTGACGCGGCGGAAGGTGCGGCCGTCCTCCAGCTTGCGGATGCTGACGGTTTTCACGCCCTTGTCGGTCAGGTGCCAGGAAACCTCGGGCAGGATGCCCATGGCCTCAACGAATTGCACGCCGCTGAAGGTCGTGTGCAGCACGAAGACATGGAACACGTCGGGCAGGTTGTCGTAGTGCTGGAACCAGTTGCATGGGATGATGGTGGGCCCGCCGCCGCCGATGCTGGTATCGTTGGTCTCCAAAAACTCGCCTTCCTCCAGCTCCTCCAGGCAGCGGTAGCGCGGCAGCACGGGCTTGCGCTCGGGCGGACCCATGTAGGCGAAGATCAGCCCGTACTGCTCACGCACCGGGTACCAGGGCTGGCGCACCCGGTCGCGATGGCGGCCTCCCTCGGGCTCGCACGGCTGCTCCAGGCAACGGCCCTCCACGTCGAACAGCCAACCGTGATAGCAGCAGCGGATGCCCTGCTCCTCCACCTTTCCGTAGTAGAGCGTGGTGCCGCGATGGGCGCAGCGGTTGTGAACGAGACCGGGCCGGCCGGTCTTGTCGCGGAACAGGATCAGGTCCTCGCCCAGCACCCGCACCTGCCTGGGCGTATCGGTGGCATGGCTGGAGAGCCCGATCGGATGCCAGTAGCGGCGCAAGAGCTCGCCCATCTTCGTACCCGGCCCCACCAGCGTCCAATCGGCGTTGAAGCTCGCAGGCTTGCGGCCGTAACCGGTGCCCATGTCGATGGCTTTGTTGACGGTGGCGGGCTTGGGGTCGGCGAGGCTCATGGAGGGTCTCCGTTCAATCGCAAGTGGTCACAAATCGAGCACCAGACACGCGGTCTTGGCGCCCGACACGCAAATCATCATGGTACGGCTCTCGGCGCGCTCCTCGGGCGTCATGATCACGTCGCGGTGGTCGGGTATTCCCTCGAGCACGCGCGTCTCGCAGGTGCCGCACACGCCCTGCACGCACGAGCAGCTGGGCTCGATGCCTGCAGCGTTGAGCGCCTCCAGGATGGTCTTGCCGGCCGGCACGGGGACCGTGCGCCCGCTCCGCGCCAGCACCACCTCGAAGCCGCCCTCCACGGCAGCCGGCTCCGCAGCGGAGAAATGCTCCACATGAACGCCGGCCGGGTCACGGTCTGCTGCGGCGGCGGCGAAGGCGTCGAGCATGCTGCGCGGGCCGCAGCAGTAGAGCTCGGCATCGGCCGGCGCGGCAGCGACGATGGCGGCAATGTCGAGCCGGCGCCCGCCGGGCTCGCGGCTGAAGGCCATCCGCACCTTGTCGCCATGGCGCGCAACCCGGGACTGGAACGGCAGGGATCCCCGGTCGCGGCCGCTCCAGTGCAGGACGAAGGCTTGGCCGAGGGCGGCAAGTCTTTCGATCATCGGCAGGATTGGGGTGATGCCGATCCCCCCCGCGATGAAGACACTCGCGGGCGCATGCTCGACCAGGGGAAAATGGTTGACCGGCTGGGAAACCTCGATCAGATCGCCGACCCGTGCCTCATCGCACAGATGGCGCGATCCGCCGCGGCTGTGTGGCTCGCGTTGGACTCCCAGGAGGTAGCGGCTCCTATCGGCCGGATCGCCGATGAGTGAATAGCTGCGCCCGAGGCCACCATGCAGCCTCAGGTCCACATGCGCGCCCGGCGCGAAGTCAGGCAGGGCGCGGCCTTTCGGATCCCGCAGGTCGATGAGGCGGACCGCAGCCGTCTCAAAGGCGATCGCGTGCAGACGTAGATCGAGGTGCTCCCGGCTCATGCGCCCGGCCCCACTGCGGGCGGATCGGCCAAATCAATAAGCATCGAGGACCGCCTCGCCTGGTACCTGGTTTCCTCACGCGACCGGTCTTGGTGCCGGAATTTGATCTATATCAATTATGGGAACCATTCGTTGACTTTGTCAACGTGTCTTGCAACCTGTCGCAATGCCGTAGGGGAAGGGCTCAACGTCAGGAATCGCCCAGGATATGATGAAGCCAGTCCACCCGACCGAGCCGGACCAGAAAGACGAGCGCGCGGGCAGCGCGCTGGTCTCCAACCGGCTGCTGTCACTGGCAACCCTGCTGCGCCGGAGCGCCAATCTGCTCTACCGCAGGGAGCTTGGCTTGTCGGAGGTCGAATGGCGCATTGTCGCTATTGTCGGAGACTACGAGCCGCTCAGCTTTGGCGCCTTGGTTGAAATCCTCGGCCTGGACAAGGGCCAGCTCAGCCGCGGCGTGACGGCCCTGGTGAAACGTCGCATCCTGGCGCGCACGGCAGACCCGCAGGACAGCCGCGAGGTGCGTATCGCTCTCACGGCGCACGGGCAGGAGACGTTCGAGACCCTGATCGGCCTTGCCCTCGAGCGCAACCGCGATCTTGTCGCCGGCCTGCCGCCTGCCGAGATTGGCGCTCTGCTGGCAGCACTCGATCGGTTGCTGGCAAACGCCAAGGGCATGCTGTCTCAAGGCCAAGCGCAAGTGCGGCGATCCCCTTCGCGGAGACACCGCCGCTCAAATGGCAACGAAAGCGCTCGAAAATCGTGACTTGTCGGCGACCTTAAGAAGCTCCCGCCTTGGCGGCTTTCATCGGCTGGACGCTCGGCGTGGCCGATTGCCCGCGATCGTATGCTTCGGTCCGCCACCAAACCCGGCCGCTGTAGTCAGTGACACCTGTGCCGTCATCGGCACGGTTGCCCCCCGTCATATGAGCAAATCCGAACGGCATCCACGTGGGCCGCAACCGCTGCGGCAGCGACCGAGCAAGGCGGTGAACCGATCAGCTTCCGATTGGGCCTCCGCCTGCCACCCCGGGGACGCCAACGCATGCCTCGCCGCAACATAAGGAGAGGATCCAGTTTAAGGATGAAGGCATGATCGCCTAGCGGATTCACGCGTTGATCTTGTAGGCCGGTTGCATGCAAAACACGGCCCAGTCGCGGACCGGAGGGCGGACCGATTCGATGATCGCCGTCTCGGCCTCGAAGCCCTCCACCGCCGACCTCAACAATATCATGCGGGCGCTTGAGATCGATGTCGTGGCGTTGACAGAGATCCTCGTTCCGCGCGGCCACCGGGCCGAGATGGGAATGATCGATGCGCCCGCGATCCACTATAACCTCAAGGGTTCTGGACGGATATCGATCAATCGCGGCCCGAACATACATTTGCAGCCGCACCTGCTCATCATCGTTCCCCCGAATACGAATTTTTCTATCGAGGTCGACGGCGGCGACGGTGCTACCCGCGTGATCAGCCGCGCTTGTTGGAAGCGCGACGAAGAAGGCCTCCTGCGCATCGCTGTTCCGGACGAAAAGCCCGAGGTCGTGCTATTTTGCGGCTTTTTCAACGCGTCCTTCGGTCAGTCGGTTGGTCTGTTTCGCGACCTGCGCGAACCAGTCGTCGAGCGGTTCGAACCGTCAGACAAGATTGACGGCAAGCTCCGCGATGCCATGAATGAGCTCTTGTCGCAAGAGGTCGGAATGGGAGCGATGACGGCCTCACTTTTGAAACAAGTGATCATTGCATTGGCGCGGCGCTCGCTCAAATCATCGCAGAGCTGGACGGCCCGTTTCTCCATCCTTGCCGACCGAAAGATCGCGCGTGCGTTCGCCGACATGGTGGCGCGCCCTGGCGCTGCGCACACGGTTCAGAGCCTTGCCTACAGCGCAAGCTTGAGCCGTTCGGCCTTCATGGCCCGCTTC
Source organism: Hyphomicrobiaceae bacterium (assembly GCA_036280295.1). Taxonomy (GTDB): domain Bacteria; phylum Pseudomonadota; class Alphaproteobacteria; order Rhizobiales; family Hyphomicrobiaceae; genus AWTP1-13. Next base: position 999 of record DASURA010000372.1, on the reverse strand, counting down.
TCCGAAATCTTTGATCGGTCGCCCATGGCCATCCTTCGCGACCTCAGGATGCGGCAGGCCGCGCTCGATCTGACGACGACTACGATGCCTGTCGAGGTCGTGGCTCATAACGCGGGATATGAGAGCCGCTCAAGCTTCGTGCGAGCATTCCGCAAAGCCTACAACGTGGATCCTAGCGAGTACCGGCAGAGCGTGAAGAACGGTGAGGATGCCAGGGGCGCTTGAGCCAACGCCGCTCCGAGGCGCGCCTCCCGTTCGGTCCAGGAGGGGCGTCGACGCGGTGACTGACGGAGCTTCAGCCGTGGAGGGTCTCGCCGCCCTGCACTAAACCCGTTTCGCTCGAGTCAGCATCCAATCCGTTCTGCGTGGGCGGACAAAATTCCGGAGCGGACTTGACTACAAAGCCTTGGCAGCCTCGATGCGGCTGGCGCACAGCCCTGCCGCAGCTTGCCAAGCGTCTTTCCGCCAATCCCATAACGGTCGGCTATCGACTCCATGGCGAGAGGTGATTTTCCTTTGCCCGTCATAGACCCAATCTTCGTGTCGTTGTCGCTCGCCTAGGCACACTCCCGGGGTGCGGCACGTGCGTGACGAAAGGGCCCCGGGGTCGGCGCGTTCGACGAGCCGATGACGAATGAGTAGGTGCTGGTCCTGGCAAAGCTCTTCTTCGCGCACTGTTGAATGACAAGCATCGGCCACGCATGTCGGCCGCACCTCAACGAAAGGCATCAAGCACTTCAACGAAAGGCATCAAAATGCGAGCACCTGCCTATCTGGACATTGCCGAGAGGACATTCGGATCGCGTGGATCTCTTGCCCTTCTCCGCTGGGCGCTTGTGATCGTGTTCCTTTGGTTCGGAGGAATGAAGTTTACGGGCTATGAGGCGCATGGCAATGCGCCGCTCATCGATCACAGTCCTATCATGAGCTGGCTCAACGTCGTGTTCGGCGTGCAGGGAGCAAGCTATGTTATCGGTGTGGTTGAGTTGTCGACAGCGG
>DASURA010000371.1:0-4646 GCA_036280295.1 Hyphomicrobiaceae bacterium | reverse complement strand
CGCGCCGACCCAGGTCCAGGCATCGATGGTCTCGCCGAAGGCCAGGTAGGCGATCGCCACCGCGAACGGCAGGCGCGAGAATTCGAAGGTCATGGCCAGGGAGGCATCGGTGGCGGCATAGCCCCGCACCAGCGTGACGTGCGCCAGCATCGCCGTCAGCCCCATGCCGAGCACCGGCAGCCACGCTTCGGGGCCGGGCCAGGTCCACACGAACAGTGCCGGCACCAGCGACAGGGGCGTCATGATGAGGTTGGTGAGGAGGACGATCTTGTCGGGGTCGTCGACGGCGGTGAGCTGCTTCACCATGATCACGGCGACGCCGATCGAGAACGCCGAGAACAGGGCGCAGGCCTGCCCGAGGCCAAGGGCGGTCGCGCCCGGCCGCAGGATCACCATCGCCCCCAGCAAGCCGACGGCCACCGCCGTCCAGCGCCGCAGCCGCACCCGCTCGCCGAGCAGGAATACGGCCCCGACGGTGCCGAACACCGGCGCCAGGAAGCTGATCGCCGTCACCTCGCCGATCGGGATCAGCGAGATGGCGTAGAACCACGCCTGCATGGAGAGCAGCGAGACCATCACGCGCAGGCCGTAAAGCGAAAGCTGGCTGGAGCGGAGCATCGACGGGCCGCGCCACCACAACAGCGGCACGAGCAGGAGGGTCGCGCACAGGTTGCGCAGGAACACCACCTCGAAGGAGTGCAGGCCGAGATTCAGGGCCGCTCGCGCGAAGGCCGCCAGCGCCCCCATCAGGGCTGTCGACACCGTAATCCAGAACGCGGCGGCGATCGGCCCGCTGGCAGGCAATCGCATGGCCAGCTTCATGGCAGGCGAAGGCATCGGCGATCCCCCGTCGTCGTAGTGAAGGGCTCTCATGGGCAGGAGCCCGTAGCTATTCGCCCAAAGGTAGCGTTGGCAAGGCTGCCACCCGCAACGCATGCCGGGCATGCGGGCGAGGGGACGGTTTCAGGTTTTAGGTTTCAGGGATCAGGGTATGCTCCGCAATATCCCTGAAACCTGATCCCTGGAACCTAGAACCTGCCATGGCCGAGCCCTGCGATCTGACTGCCATCGAGGCGCTGAGCGCCATTGCCGCACGCACCCTGTCTCCCGTTGAGCTGCTGGACAGCTGTATCGCCCGCACGGAGGCGACCAACGGCGCCGTCAATGCCATGGTGGCCATGGACGCCGAGGCGGCGCGCAAGCGCGCACTTCAGATCGAGCAGGCGATCGGCCGCGGCGAGGAAGTGGGCCTGCTGGCCGGACTGCCAATCGGGGTCAAGGACCTGCAGGCGACGGCCGGGCTCCGCACCACCTGGGGCTCACTGCTGTTCAAGGACCACGTGCCTGCCAAGGACGAGGCGAGCGTGGCGCGCACGCGCGCCGCCGGCGGGGTGATCCTGGGCAAGACCAACACGCCGGAATTCGGCGCCGGCGCCAACACCGTCAACCGCGTATACGGCGCCACCGGCAATCCGTTCGACCCGGCCAAGACCTGCGCCGGCTCGTCCGGCGGCTCGGCGGTGGCGCTGGCGCTGGGGCAGGTGCCTCTTGCTACCGGCTCGGACTACGGCGGCAGCCTGCGCACGCCGGCGGCGTTCTGCGGCGTCGCCGGATTCCGGCCGTCGCCCGGCGTGGTGGCCACCGTTGATCGGCCGGTGAGCCTCAACCCCTTCAGCGTCACCGGCCCGATGGGACGGACGATTGCCGATGCCCACCTTCTGCTGCGGGCGCAGGTGGCGATCGACAAGAGCGACGTGTTTTCCCCGAGCGCCATCGAGCCGCTGCCGGCCAAGCTCAACGCCGCCGAGCTCGGCACGCTGCGCGCGGCGTTCTCTGTCGATCTCGGCTGCGCCCCGGTCGACAGCCGCATCGCCGCGCTGTTCAAGGAGCGCGCCGGCGGCTTCCGCCACGTGTTCCGTGAGGTGGAGGAGCGGGCGCCGGATTTCTCGGGCGTGCACGAGGTGTTCGAGGTGCTGCGTGGGGTGAATTTCGTCGCCGCGCACAAGGAGCGGCTGGAGCGCTCGCGCGACCTGCTCGGTCCGAACGTCATCGACAATACCGAGCGCGGGCTTGCCTACTCGCTGGCCGACGTTGCGCGCGCGCATGCAGAGCAGACAAAGCTCTACCAGCGCGTGCTGGCGTTCTTTGCGGAGGTGGACGTGCTCATCTGCCCGGCGGCGGCGGTGTCGCCGTTCCCGCACACGCAGCTCTCCGTGTCGGAGATCAACGGCGAGCGGATGCCCACCTACATGCGCTGGCTCGCCCTGACCTACGCCCCCACCACGGCGCTGTGCTGCGCCGCCGCCATTCCCTGTGGCGTCGACCACGCGGGCATGCCGTTTGGCCTGCAGGTGATCGGACCCAACGGCGCCGACGCCCGCGTGCTGCAGGCGGCACATGCCCTGGAGCAGGTGCTGGCCCGCGACACGGCAACGGCGCGGCCGGTGCCGGCGGTGGCGGGGTGACGCGGATTCCTCTCCCCGCTTGCGGGGAGAGGGTTAGGGTGAGGGCAGGAACAAGCACTGAGGTCGCAGCCTGCCCGGGCCTTTCGCGCTGTTGAGTACGCGGGGAGGTTGGCGTTGCGCGGGAGAGGGAGACCGCCGCCCTACGCCGCCTTCCTCTCCCTCCGCGCCAGCTCAAGCAGCGCGTCGTCGGCGCACGCCTCGATCGGGCGGAAGTCGCGGTGGGCGATCCACTCGGGGCGGTTGAACTGGGTGATGTGGTTGGAGACCGCGCACAGCGTGAGGTACACGATCTTGCGCGGGTAGGGCGTGATATTGGGTGGCGAGGCGTGTGCCAGGTTGCCGTGAAACATCAGCACGGTGCCGGGCTTGCCGGTGGGCGCGACAATGCCGCCGCCATCCTCCACGAGCTGCGTCACGGTGGCGTTGTCGAGCGTCCACAGGGGGTAGCTGGTGGTGGCCTTGTCGTGGCCGGCGGCGAGCGTGCCGCGCTGGTGGCTTTTCGGGATGAACATCAGCGGGCCGTTGATGGGCATCACCTCGTCGAGGAACACCGAGATGTTCATGGCGCGCGCCTCGGGCATGCCGTCGTCGCGCTTCCAGGTGCCGTAGTCCTGGTGCCACTGCCACAGCTCGCCGTCGAACGGCGCCTTGGCGTTGATCTTGTACTGATGCATGTAGACCGGCTCGCCGAACAGCTGCTCCAGCGGCTCGATCAGGCGCGGGTGCCGGCCGAGAAGGCCGAACGCCTCGTTGTAGGTGTGGGCCGCGAAGGCCGTACGCGGTGCACCGGACTTCTCGCGCCACACCTCCTTGCGGTCCGTCTTGTAGATCGCCTCGGCCTCGGCGCGCAGCAGCGCCACCTCCTCCTCGCTGAAGCAATCAGGCAGGACGAGGTAGCCAAGCTCGTCGAAGTCCTTGAGCTGCTCGGGGGTGAGCCGCATGGTATCCTCCGCATGTTTCCTTGCTTGGCCTGATTGTAGGCCACGGGAAAAGCCGGAACAATGCACGCTGCGCGATGGTTTTCATGCGCGCCGCGATGCATCGACGGGCCCGCGGCGCGACCCTGCAGGCGCTGCCCCGAGCCACCGCCTCAGAACCACAGATCCCCGACACACCGGCCATCGCGTCCAAGGTCCTCGAAGGTTTCAAGCCCGTCGAAGTGCTCAAGGACGATGGCGCTGACGGCGGCCGGGTCATCCGCCAGCCGCAGATTGACGGCGATGCGGCGGCGCCCCTCCTCGTTGGGACCGAACGCGCGCCAGTAGGCCACGCACCCGCACGTCGGGCAGAAATGAAACCCGAGATGCTGGCCGCGCGCGTGCACGCTGGTGGGACCCGAGACGCTGACCGCCTCGTTCTCATAGTCGTAGGCCCAGAGAGCACCGTAGCGGCGGCACACGGTGCAATTGCAGGCCGTGGCCGATTCGGGAACCCTGGCGAAGCTCCAGCGCACCGCCCCGCAATGGCAAGCGCCTTTGATCATGTGCCCTTCACCTCCTCAAATTTGGGACGATACGGCAACCGCAGAGTGGACCTTTGCGGAGCAAGACACAACATAAGCGGTCGCTCGGCATTTTGCGGCGTATCGGGTCTGCGCTTCGCCGGGAGGCAATCTACGCGTCCTGGCTGTGCAGGTTGCCCTCTGCGCGCCACGCCGACGGTGCAGGGCCCGATGGGGCCACAATGGTTGGCACCCGTTGTCGCAGCGCATCTTGTTGGGCACGCAAACGCTATGATAAGAGGGCCGGCCGCGTCGATCCTGGCGCGCGTCCTGCACGCGACGATTGGCACAAGCCGTGCCGCAACGTGCATCAAAGAGGGCATCCCATGGCCACCGCAGCCGGGCGCCGGGAGGCGCAAGCAAGCTTCTTTACCGCGTCTGTCGCCGAGAGCGACCCCGATGTGTCGGCCGCCATCGGCCGCGAGCTTCAGCGCCAGCAGCACGAGATCGAGCTGATCGCCTCGGAGAACATCGTTTCACGTGCGGTGCTGGAGGCGGCCGGCAGTGTGCTCACCAATAAGTATGCCGAGGGCTACCCCGGCCACCGCTACTACGGCGGCTGCCAGTACGTGGACCAGGTGGAGACGCTGGCGATCGAGCGCGCCAAGCAGCTGTTCGGCTGCGGCTTTGCCAATGTGCAGCCGCACTCCGGCGCTTCCGCCAACCAGGCCGCCTTCATG
>DASURA010000370.1:0-2211 GCA_036280295.1 Hyphomicrobiaceae bacterium | reverse complement strand
GCTGCTCGGCCTCGTGCTGGCCCTCGTCGGGGCGGCCAGCGTGCTGCAGTCGCGCGGACGCTGCCCGCGCTGCAAGACCCGCTTGCGCAGCAGCGTCCTCAGGGTTGTGCCCGACAAGTGCCGGGCGTGCGGCGTCATCTTTCCGCGCCGTCCGGCCTGATCCTCGCAAGCCGATGATCCCGCGCGTGGCAGTGCTGCGACCGCTCCGCGAAGCCGGGGCGATTCCGCAGGACCGGCTCGCCGCCCCAGCTCATATTTCCCCGCCTCGGGCACCAGCTCCTTTGCCCAGGCGAGGGACGCCTCGACGGTCATCTGCGGCTTGGGTAGCGTACTCACGACGTCGGCGCACCATGCGTGCACGCCTCTGTCCGGCGAGCGCCACGGACGGCCGAAGGGGGTCAGACCCCTCGCCTCCGGGCTGGCTAGGAAAAAACGCTGCCGTGGCGAGGGGTCTGACCCCGCTCACGGCGGCGGCGCGAAGTCCGGACACTCGTCCGGGCTTGGCAGATGCGGGAACTGGATGAACTCAGCCGGCACCGCGTTGGTAAGCCAGACGCCGCTCGCCGAGCGCACGAACTTGAAGCCGCTCGACCACATCCTCCGTGCCGCCACCCGCAGCACGACAGGCCAGCCGTGGCGCCGTCCAACCGAGGCGGCAGTGATGGCATTCGACGACAGGTGCACCTGCTGGCGCCGGCCCGGCTTCAGTCCCTCCGCGCGGATCGAGGCAACGGATGTCGCGGCGGTGCCATGAAACAGGATGCGCGGTGGCTCGCTTGGCTCGAGCCCCAGGTCGATGGCGATGGTGTGGCCGTGATTGGCCCTGATACGCCCGGCGCCGTCGTATGCAAAGCGCTGCTTGTCGCTGGTCTCGGCCACGCACAGCACCATATCGTGCGTCAGGTGCACGCCGTGGGCACGGGCACGGTCGACCAGCTCGTCGATGCTGGCCCACCCTTGAGCATCCAGCTTGAGGCCGATGCGATGGGGCTCATGCCGCAGCACGACGCTCAAGAACCTGCTGATTTTCCTGTATCTGGCGGCGTCCGCCGATCGCATCGCTCCTCCCAGTTCGAAAAAGTCAACCGCGTCCGGCTCTACCCAGAGCCAGACTCGGCACATGGCGCGCAGTCTACCATTCCGCAACGCACGTGCTAGGCTCGGCGCGATACTCTCTTGCTTGGCCCCAAGAGGGTTTTCGCGGCACGAAAAATGCCAAACAAATGCGCGAACAATCGCCCGAAAAATCGCAAGGAGGCGCCCAATGGCCCAAGCTGGGGCTAAAGCCCGCAAAGTCATCATCACCTGCGCTGTCACCGGCTCGATCCATACCCCGTCGATGTCGCCACATCTGCCGATCACGGCACAGGAGATTGCCGATGCGGCGATCGGCGCGGCCGAGGCTGGCGCCGCAGTGGTGCACCTGCACGCCCGCGACCCGAAGGATGGGCGCCCCGACCAGTCGCCGGAGGCGTTCGCGCCGTTCCTCAAGGTGATCAAGCAGCGCTCCAACTGCGTGGTGAACATCACCACCGGCGGCGCTCCGACCATGACGGTGGAGGAGCGGGTGCGCCCGGCGGCGGCCCACAAGCCGGAGGTGGCGAGCCTCAATATGGGCAGCATGAACTTCGGGCTCTACCCGATGCTGGAGCGCCAGAAGGAGTTCAAGCACGACTGGGAGAGGCCGTATCTGGAGGGCTCGCGCGAGCGCATCTTCAAGAACACCTTCGCGGATATCGAGTACATCCTCACCACCTGCGCCAACAACGGCACCCGGTTCGAGATCGAGTGCTATGACATCGGCCACCTCTATACCCTGCGCCACTTCGCCGACCGCGGCGTGGTGAAGCCGCCGTTCTTCATTCAATCCGTGTTCGGCATCCTGGGCGGCATCGGCCCGCACCCGGAGGATGTGCTGCACATGAAGCGCACGGCCGACCGGCTGTTCGGAGATCAATACCGCTGGAGCGTGCTGGGTGCCGGCCGCAACCAGATGGCGATCGCCGCACAGGCGGCAGCGATGGGCGGCAATGTGCGCGTCGGCATGGAGGACTCGCTGTGGCTCGGCCCTGGCCAGCTTGCCAAATCGAACGCCGAGCAGGTGACCAAGGTGCGCCAGATCATCGAGGGCATCGGCCTCGCCATCGCCACGCCGGACGAGGCACGCGAGATCCTGGCGCTCAAGGGCGGAGATCAGGTCGGGTTCTGAGC
>DASURA010000369.1:0-82125 GCA_036280295.1 Hyphomicrobiaceae bacterium | reverse complement strand
CGCCAGCCGCAGGCGCTGGTGCACGACGGCGACCGAGACGAAGAACGCCGCAGCGATGTCCTCCTCGGACTGGCCCTTCTCGCGCAGCGCCAGGAACGCGCGGAACTGGTCGAGCGGATGCAAGGGCGCCCGCTGCACGTTCTCGGCGAGGCTGTCCTCCTCGGCGATGCCGCCGGTGCGGATGATGCAGGGGACGGGCGCGGTGCGGGCGAGGCGCTTCTGCTTCACCAGCAGCTCCAGCGCCCGGTAGCGCCGGCCGCCGGCCGGTACCTCGTACATGCCGGTCTCGGCGCCGCTCTCGTCCAGCATCGGGCGGACGGTGAGGCTCTGCAGCAGAGTGCGCCGCGCGATGTCCTCGGCCAGCTCCTCGATCGACACGCCGGCCTTGATGCGGCGCACGTTGGACTGGCTGAGGACGAGCTTGTCGAAGGGGATGTCGCGCGACACGCTCAGGGTGATCTTGGGGGGTGACTTGGCCATGGGAGGGTCTCCGGTTGATCCGCGACGGACCAGGGCGGGAGACTCTCTCCCGTACCACTGGCACGTCATGACCTTCCCCTTTTCCCTCTGCCTCTCCATCGCCGGGTGCCCGCAGGTGGAACCGAGGGCTCAGGGCGTTCCTTCTGCTGCATCACGTCGCCGGGCAGGAATGAAAGGAGGTAGTCTGCCGCTTTGGAGGCGGCGGAAGTGGCACGGACGATGGCGCGGGCATCCTCGTGCAAGACCTCGAGCCAGGTGTTCAGGTAATCTGCGTGCCGTACCGTTGGAACGATGCCGAGGGAGGCACACAACATAGCTGCTCCCACCTCCCCGACCAGCTCCTCCACCGCGTATTTTCTTGAGCCGAATGAACCGGATAGATCGCGATTGAGCCTATGGGCCGCCCCCGTATAATGAATATGCTCATGGCAGACGGTCCGAATCCAATTTATCGGCTCGTAGAACGCCTGCGGAGGCGGCACCCGAATGAAGTCGCCGGCCACATCGTAATAGGCCTTGTCGCCGCCGATCCGCAAATCGGCCCCGACGGCGCGGATCAGGGCCTCGGCCTGCGGCAGGATCAGATCGGCGCCGACGGGAGGCGGACCGGCGGCGATTTCCTCCGGCAGGTCCTGGCACTGCTCGACGTTGAATACCGTGAAGCGTTTGAGGAACGGGATGGCGTGCGGCGCCTCTCCTCGCTCGTGTGCGCACCGTCGCTCATTGTCAGGGACAAAGCGATCGGCATAGACGACCGTCGTGCCGCGCTCGCCCTTGTGCACATGGCCCCCAAGTGCGAGGGCCTGCCTGTAGGTCAGCCAGCTCTGCACAGAAAAGCCGTTCTCGACGACGGCGGACCAGAGGATGAGCACGTTGATACCGGAGTAGCGCCGGCCGGTGCTGGCATTCTTCGGCAGTCTGAGGCGTAATGGCCATCTACGCGTACTGTAACTCGGAAGAGTTTCGATCACAGGTAAAGCAGATTGACGCGAGTTCACTGAAAATACCCAACCTAACAATGCTGAAGGTCCCGTTCGATCTCGGGCGCTGGAGGGAAACTGGTCTTAAGAAGTTTCCAGATGGCCTTCCGCGCCCCGACTCAGTTGACCCTACCCAGTGGCTTTTCAGCGGGAGCCCACAGGGGACAGCCGCAACACTACAGATCAGCGTAGCGCGGCTCCTTGGTTATGCCTGGCCCCGTCAAGCTGGCTCTGATTTCATGGACTGCCCCGCCGTCGGCCCGGACGGCCTCGAAAAGCACGCCGATCCCGACGGCATCGTCTGCTTCACGGCCACCAAGGGCGAGGCGCCGGCGCAGGAGCGGCTGGCGGCGCTGCTCGCCGAGGCGTTCGGCGCCGAGTGGTCGGCGGGGAGGCTCGCGGGCCTGCTCGCCGAGGCCGGCTTCGCCGGCAAGACGCTCGACGACTGGCTGCGCGACGGCTTTCGAGCAGCACTGCGCGCTGTTCCATCAGCGCCCGTTCGTCTGGCACATCTGGGACGGCCGGCGCGACGGCTTCCACGCCCTCGTCAACTACCACCGCCTGGCCGCCCCGGGCGGCGCGGGAGAACGCACCCTGGAGAAGCTGATCTACTCCTACCTCGGCGACTGGATCACCCTCCAGCGCAACCAGCAGAGAACCGGCACGGAAGGCGCCGACGCCCGCCTCGCCCACGCCGAGCACCTGCGCGCCGAGCTGGAGAAGATCCTGGAGGGCGAGCCGCCCTACGACATCTTCGTGCGCTGGAAGCCGCTGCACCAGCAGCCGATCGGCTGGGAGCCCGACATCAACGACGGGGTGCGCCTCAACATCCGCCCGTTCCTGACCGCCCGCACCTTGGCCAACCGCTCCCGCTCCGCCTCGATCCTGCGCTTCTCGCCCAAGATCAAGTGGGAGAAGGACCGCGGCAAGGAGCCCACGCGGGCGAAGGAGGACTACCCCTGGTTCTGGAGCTGGCCCGCCGACGATCCCGCCGCCGCCACCGACTTCGCCGGCGGCGCCACCTTCGACGGCAACCGCTGGAACAACCTCCATTACACCCGCGCGTTCAAGCAGACCGCCCGCGAGCGGAAGGGACGCTAGCCATGCCGGATGGTGCCCAGCTCAGCTTCATCCCCGGCGATGAGGTGCAGAAGCGCGTCACCGCGCACGTGAAGGCCATCCTCAAGCAGCAGCGCCAGCCCTCACCTGCCGAGCTTGTCGCCGAGCTGGATAGTGAGATCGGTATCGTCGCCCGCTGGGATCTCGAATCGGTCCTCACGACCCTGTGCGGCGACAAGAAGCTGCCCCGCCAGGCGCGCGACTACCTGACCCTCCCTTCTCGAAGGAGACGCCCTCAAGCAGGCCCTCCGGGGCGAGGGGGTGCCTGACAACGAGGCGATCTCCACGATCGATACGCTGGTGCAAGCAAGCGCCCGCTACCGCCATTCCGACGCGTTCAACGAGATGATCGACTTCATTGGGCGGTTCCGGAACTACTCGCCCTACAACAACCTTCTCGTACGCATCCAGAACCCGATGGCTCACATTCTGCTGGGCCACCTCGGCAGCGACGAGGATCAATGGTGGCCGTCGCGCAGCCATCTCGGGCGAGCCACGGTAGAGATCGAAGCCGAGGCCACAGCCTTCGTAGTGACGCAGCGGCTGGGCCTGGAAGGATCAAGCGCCGCGTATGTCTCCTCCTACCTGAAGCCGGATGGCCAGGTCCCTGCGAGCGTCTCATTCGACATGATCGCTACGGTCGCAGCGGACATCAAGAAGATGGCCGAGGGTAAAGAGCCGACACCGCTGACAAAGGCGGAGCGCGCGCGGAGGAGGGCGCAATGACTCTGATCGATGCCATGCGCGACTCAATGGCCGCTAGCCTTCGCACGCCCGACGGCGTCGCCGCGCCGGTCACCCTGCTGTGGACCGATGCCGATGGGCAGTGGAAGCCGCTGCTGCCGGAGCTGATGAAGGCGCTGCCGCAGCTCTATATGCTGGGCGACTACGCGCCCGCGCAGCGCCAGGGTCCCGTGATCTGGCTCAAGTGCATCATAGAGCGGACGCTTCCCGACGTCTCGCCGGCGCCCGGCGCCACGCCCATCCTCTACCTGCCGAACGTGGCGCGGCAGGACCTGCGCGCCGGCGGCGATTTCCCGCGCGAGAAGCGCCGCCTCATGCCGCTCGTCGAGCTGCAGTACCGAGGGACAGTCTGGCATCAGCGCAACGGCCGCGACTGGACCGTCGAGGCGTTCCTGACCTCGGAGGATGGCCTCGGCCTCGATGTGGCCCGCGACCAGCGCACGCGCGAGGCAATGCTGCGCGCCCTGCCCCTGCTCGGGTCCGAGCCCGTTGCCGGCCTGAGCGGCCGGCGCCTGGAGGCCGAAGATTTCGACCGCCTCGCCATCGGCGATCCCGTCCGCGATGTGCTCTCCTGGATGAGCGACGCGCAAGCCTTCGAGAAGCGCTGCGACCCCGGCCGCTGGGCCACCTTCCGCGACGTGTGCAAGCGCGACTTCGGCTTCGATCCCGACGAAGGCGGCATCCAGGCTGCGGCCGATCTCCTGAGGCAAGGCACGGCCAAGTGGAACGCGGTGTGGCAGCGCTTCTGCGACGCGCCCGCGCTCTATCCTGGCATCGCCGCGGTGCTGCGCCGGGCAAAGCCGATCAACCTGCTCGGCCTCCTCGACGATCAGGAGCGCCAGCCGGGCTTCAACGAGAATCAGGAGGACGCACTCCATACCGCGCTGGCGGCAGCCGTCGACCTCCCGCACGCGCAGGCCTGCGATAAGGTTATCGCGCTCGATGAGGAGCACAAGGAGCGCCGCGGTTGGGTGTGGGCCCGGATGGGAGAGAGCCCCTTCGCCGTTGTCCTGGAACCCCTCGGCAGGCTTGCCCGTGCAGCCAGACGACCCGTTGGCGGCCGCTCGGTGGAGCAGCTGATTGCCGACTATGTTTCCGAGGGGTGGCGCTGCGACCGCGCCGCTATCGAGGCACTTTCCAACTTGAAGCCCGGCAGGGACAGCGATCTCATCAACAGGGTCGTACACGCGCTCTATGAGCCATGGGTGGATGCATCGGCTCGGCGCCTACAAGAGCTGCTTTCGGATGGCGGCATCGAGCCGGCAACGCTCGCCTCCGGCGTCTCCGCGGCGCGCGAGACGTGCGTGCTGTTCGCGGATGGCCTGCGCTTCGATCTCGGCATGATGCTCCTGGAGAAACTCGAAGCGCGTGGCCTCAGGACACGGATGGCGCACCGCATCGCCCCCATCCCAACGGTCACGCCGACCGCCAAGCCGCTCGCATCCCCGGCCCACGCCAGCTGCAGGGGGGGCAACGATTCCGAGGGCTTCTGCCCGGTGCTCACTGAGGGCAGCAAGCCAGTCAATGCCCAACGTCTGCGCGACGCCATGGTGCGGCAGCGCATCGAGGTGCTGGAGCGCGACGAAACACGGATGGCTGCTGGCGCGGAGGCCGGTGGATGGGTCGAGATCGGCCGGATCGATTCACTCGGGCACGACCGGCCAGACCTGCTCGTGCATCAGATCGAGCCTGAGCTTCGGATGCTATCGGGTGCCGGGGCCCGTTTTGTATGTATCCTACCCGGCAGAGCGCGCCGCAACTCTACCGCCTGGGTTCAGGCTGATAGGCCATCTCTGCGACCTTCTTGGTGGCGTCGCCGCGACGCTGGTACTTGCCCAGTAATCGAAAACGATCTTTGCGAAATCCGCAGGACACTCCTTCTTCCGCCATCCGGCAGACCGTCAGAAGATGGATGGCTTAGACCCGCGGCACCGACAGCCACCGGCAGCCTCAAAATCACAATGTAATTTCAATCACATAGGTGTTCGCAGTTTCATCCTGCATGGTGCGCCAATAAAATTACAGCGCCAAGCAAAAGGCCGTCCTGGGCGCCACAGGGCTTGCGCGCGAGCCAGTGACGCGGCGGGTTGCCGGCGAGGACTTCGCCACCCCGTTGGTGGCTAGCCTGCTCAAGGCCATGCAGGACAACTCCCGCCCCGTGAAGTCACAGCAGTTGGGACTCCGCAACGTCAAGGGCACACGGATCAGCCGGCTGTCGATGGGCGTCATTTTCTCAGCGCTGCCGATGGCGGCGGTGATCAGCAAGGCGGTGCAGGAACGCTATCCCGATCGAGCTCACCGTGCTGTCTCAGAGCTCCATCGAAATCCTGCGTTATCTGGAGGACTTCTCGATCGACGTGGGCCTCAGCTACCTCGACAACGAGCCGATCGAGGGCATGCGCGCCGAGGCCATCTACATGGAGCGCTACTGCCTCCTGGTGCGCGCCGATCACGCCCTGGCCAGCACGCGCTCGGTCACCTGGGCCGAAGCGGCGCGGCAGCCCTTGTGTCTGCTCACACCCAGCAATCAGAACCGGCGCATCATCGACCGCGCCTTTCGCCCGCCGGTGCCAGGGTGACATCGCGGCTGGAGACCAACTCGGTCATCAACCTGTGCTCCAACGTGCACCTGATGGGGCTCGCCAGCATCGTGCCGGAATACTTCCTGGAACTGCTCGGTCCGATGTCGGATATCCGCGCCGTGCCGCTGAAGGACCCCGTCGTCGAGCACAGCGTCGGCCTGCTGGCCGTGGACCGCGATCCGGTCTCGCCGCTGGTGCTGGCCGTGTTCGAGTGCGCCCACGCCATGGAGCTGCCGTCGCTCTCGAAGCGGCAATGGCCTGTGGCTATGGACCGTCATCGGCCGGCCCGATGATGCCATCGCAACAAGCGACTGGCACCGTAGGCTGCGCATCGGCCATGCTTTCGCCTGTGACGAGACAGGGGGACGGCGGACGATGCCATCGGAAGCACCAACAGGCCTGTGCTCCAACGTGCACCTGATGGAGATGGGCTTGGTACAGTGGCCGTGCAACGCCGCCAACCCGTTGGGCTCGCCGATCATGCATGCCACCACGTTCGCGCGTGGCAAGGGCAGGTTCATGGTCACCGAGTACGTGCCCACTGATCTTCCAGCAGCCGGCCGAGGACAACAATGCGGAAGGGCGCACCAATCCCAACATCGAACCGATCATGGCAGAAGACCCCGCGGTGCCGACCTGAGACGACACCGGACGGCCGGTTGTTGCCGTCAAGGACTGCACCAGCTTCATCGTACCGACCATGACGTGAGGCAGCGGCCGGCGCCTCGCTACTGCTTCGCCGCGAGGATGCGGCGAAGCACGTGCGGCGCCCCGGCCATGAACTCGTGCGCGGCGTCGGCGATGATATCGTCGAGCTTCTCGGGGACCGGCGTGTCGTACACGAACTTGCGGACCGCGATATAGAAGATCCGGCCGTGCAGTCCCCAGAACAACTCTCTTTCCCGCTCAGTGATCGGTACATGGGACGGTGGAGGCAGGCCGAGCTCCTTGCGGGCCTCGATGACCGCGGGCACGATGATCCTGTCGGCCACGATGGCCAGGTAGCGTTTCGTGATGCCGAACGACTTCATGCCCGAGAACGCGAAGATGCGTACCCATTCGTAGTTGAAGATGCGCTCGGCGTACTCGCGGTAGAACTGGGTGAGTCGCGCCTCCAATGGCTGCGAGCTGTCCTTGATCAGCGTCGCCCAGTGGGCCTGCCATGGGCTGAGGTAGACGTGCTCGTAGACGCGCTCGACTAGCACCTCCTTGCTCGGAAAGTGCCGGTAGATGGCCGAGTGGGTGATGCCGATCCGCTTGGCCAGCTCGCGCGTCTGGCCGCCGAAGCCGTGCTCGGCGAAAAAACGGATTGCAGCCTCTAGGATCATCTTTTCCCGGTCGGCCGCGCGCAGGTTCTTTCGCGTCCGGACCGGCTTTTTGGCCGGCATTCTCGCCGTCACGGCAGCTCGAGCGCGCACTGCGTATCGTCCCTCTCCAGACCGGACATCCTATCCCACAACAACGAAATATTCGAAGCTGCAGAAAAAGACCAACTGGTAATTTATTTTGTTGACTCGTACGATCGCGCAATCCTATTTGCGAAGGTTACAAACAAGAAGAGCAGCGCGTCGGGGGGCACGAATGAAGGCTCGCGCATTCGAGTATACGAGAGCCGCATCTCTGCAGGATGCCTTCGATGCGTACGCGCGGGTGTCGGGCGACTGCTGTTATCTCGCCGGCGGGCAGAGCCTGGTTCCCTCGCTTTCATTGCGCCTGCAGGCGCCCAATCTCCTGATCGATATCTCCGGTATCGAGGAGATGCACGGCGTCGGTATCGTCGACGGCATGCTGCGCGTCGGCGCACTGACGCGCCATGCCGAGATGCTGACCTCGCCTGAGATCGCCCGCCACGCACCACTGCTGAAGCTTGCCGCTCCGCACGTCGCCCACCCTGCAATCCGCAACAAGGGCACCATCGGCGGCACCATTGCGCTTGCAGATCCGGCAGCGGAGTTCCCCGCCGTGGTGCTCGCCCTCGATGCCGAGCTGGAGATTGCCGGGCCTACCGGCCGGCGCCGCGCGAAGGCAGAGGGCTTCTTCAAGGGCCTCTACGAGACCGGCCTGGAGCCCGGCGAGATTCTGACGGCCGTTCTGGTGCCGCCATTCCGCCCGGACGAGCGATGTGCCTTCGACGAGCTGGCGCGGCGGCGCGGGGACTACGCCATTGTCGGCGCCGCGGTGCAGGGGCGTTTCCAGGCCGAGCAGGTGGAAGCGCTCAGCATCGCCTTCCTGTCCGTGGGCCCCGCACCGGTGCGGGCCCGCAATGCCGAGACTGCGGCTTGCGGCCGGCCGCTTTCGCCGGCTGTCATTGCCGATGCGCAGGCCGCCCTAGAGCTCGACCTCAAGCCCTCCGATGACGCACAGACAAGCGGCGCAATGCGCCTGCATCTGGCGCGCGTGCTGCTGGGACGCCTGCTCGGCCAGCTGGCGCGCGCGCAACGCGATGAGGGAGACTGCCAATGAGCGGCCGGGTTCCCATCTCCATTTCCGTGAACGGACAGGTCGTCGATGCGCTGGTCGAGCCGCGCACCTCGCTCGGCGACTTTCTGCGCAATGACCTGGGCCTGACCGGCACGCATCTGGGATGCGAGATGGGCGTGTGTGGCGCATGCCTGGTGCTGCTCGATGGGCGCGCCGCGCATGCCTGCCTGATGTACGCCGTGCAGGCCGACGGTCACGCTGTCGAGACCGTGGAAGGCCTGACGGAGCGCCGCGCCATAGCCGACATCCAGGGCGCCTTTCACGAGCGCAACGCCCTGCAGTGCGGGTTCTGTACGCCTGGAATGCTGGTCACGGCCTACGAGCTGCTGAGCCGTGGCGGTGTTCCGAGCCGCGCCGAGATCCGCGATGCGCTGTCCGGCAACTACTGCCGCTGCACCGGCTACGAGGCCATCGTCGATGCCATCGAGCGGGCCGCGCAGGGCCGTACGGCGCAGGCCGGGCACTCCTCCCAGAAGGAGACTGGGGAGCGAGGCGCCACCAAGGAGGCCACGTCATGACCGGTGCTCTCAGCTCCGCCGATAGGCCCAACAGCTATATCGGCCGCTCGGTGACCCGGCCGAACGCGAAGCGGCTGCTGGCAGGTCGCGGGCGATATGTGACCGACCTTCAGCTGCCGCGCATGCTCCAGGCCGCGTTCGTGCGCAGCCCCTACGCCCACGCCAACATCAGGTCCATCGACACCAGCGAGGCGGCGGCCATGCCCGGCGTGCACCTGATCGCCACGGGTCAGGATCTGGCCAGGTTGTGCAAGCCCTGGGTCGGCACGCTCGACCATTTCGCCGGCATGAAGTCCTCGCCCCAGCTGCCCTTGGCCGTCGATAAGGTCGTATGGGCCGGGCAGCCGATCGTGGCGGTGGTCGCGGAGACACGGGCGCAGGCCGAGGACGCGGCGGAGCTGGTGGCAATCGAGTTCGATGAGCTGGAGCCGGTGGCCGACATCGACGCCGCGCGAGCCGCCGGCGCGACCATCATCAACCCCGATCTCGGCACCAACGTCGCATTCCACACCAAGATCGAATCCGGCGATGCCGACGCGGCGTTCCAGGGCGCGGCGGAGGTGATCAAGGAGACCTTCGTGTTTGGCCGCCACACGCCGGTCACCCTGGAGCCGCGTGCGATCGTCGCCGACTACGATCCGAGCGAGGAGCGCCTGACCGTCCATCACGGCACGCAGACGCCCTACCAGTTTCAGGACATCTACAGCCGTCACTACGGCCTGCGCGAGGCCCGGGTGCGCGTGGTCGCGCCGGATATCGGCGGCTCGTTCGGCATGAAGCTGCACGTCTATCACGAGGACATGGCGGTCATCGGCCTCAGCATCATGCTCGGCCGGCCCGTGAAGTTCATCGCGGACCGCATCGAATCCTTCCTGTCCGATATCCACGCTCGCGATCATCGCATTACCGCGCGCATCGCCATGGCTGCCGACGGCACCATTCGCGGCATGGAGGCGGACGACGCCACTGCTGTCGGTCCGCACTCATCCTATCCACGCACCAGCGTAGTGGAAGGCAATCAGGTGGTCCGCCTGATCGGAGCGCCCTACCGCTTCCGCGACTATCGTGCCGATCTGCATGTGGTCCTGCAAAACAAGGTCCAAACCAGCCAGTACCGCGCCGTCGGGCATCCAATCGCCTGTGCCGTCACCGAGACGCTGGTGGATGCGACCGGCCGCAAGCTCGGGCTCGATCCGTTCGAGATCCGTCGACGCAACATCGTCACGCAGGACATGTACCCCTATACGTCCCCGACGGGATACAAGTTCGAGCGCCTGTCGCACGAGGCCTGCCTCGACAGGATGCAGGCGCTGATGGACTATCAGCGCCTGCGCCAGGAGCAGGCGGAGCTGCGCAAGCAGGGCATCTATCGCGGCATCGGCATCGCGATGTTCGTGGAGATCACCAATCCCTCGCCGGCCTTCTACGGCGTCGGCGGCGCGCGCATCTCCGCCCAGGACGGCGCCATCGTGAAGATCACGCCCTCGGGCGAGGTGCACTGCCTCATCAGCGTCGGCGAGCAGGGGCAGGGAACGGAGACGATGGTCGGACAGATCGTTGCCGACCAGCTCGGTGTCGACATGGAGACAGTTCGCGTCTTCACCGGCGACACCGACGTGACGCCGCACGGCGGAGCGAACTGGGCGTGCAGGGGCGCCGGCATCGGCGGCGAGACGGCGCTGCAGGCCTCCCGCATCCTCAAGGGCAATGTTCTGTCGGTGGCGGCCGCCATCCTGCAGGCCCGTCCCGATGAACTCGATCTGCGCAGCGGCGAGATCGTCGATGCCGCCACCGGCCGCTCCCGCCTGAGCCTCGGCGAGATCGCCCGCATCGCCTACTTCCGCTCTGACACGCTGCCCCGCGATGTCACTCCACAGCTGACCGCATCGCATCACTACGCCCCGAAGGGCTACCCGTTCGCGTTCACCAACGGCGTGCAGGCCTGCCAGGTCGAGGTCGATGTGGAGACCGGCTTCGTCAAGATCCAGAAGGTCTGGGTGGTGGAGGAC
Source organism: Hyphomicrobiaceae bacterium (assembly GCA_036280295.1). Taxonomy (GTDB): domain Bacteria; phylum Pseudomonadota; class Alphaproteobacteria; order Rhizobiales; family Hyphomicrobiaceae; genus AWTP1-13. The sequence goes on along the minus strand of DASURA010000369.1, from coordinate 71,212 downwards.
TGCGGCCGCGTCATCAACCCGCTGCTTGTCAACGAGCAGGTGCGCGGCGGCGTTGTGCAGGGCCTGGGCGCCGCTTTCTTCGAGGAGTGCCTGTACGGTGACAACGGCCAGCTCCAGAACGGCTCGCTCGCCGACTACCTGGTGCCAATGGCAGGCGAGATCCCCGACATCGAGATCGCCCACATCGAGACGCCAACGCAGGATACCGAGCTCGGCGCCAAGGGGTGCGGTGAGGCCGGCACCGCGGCGGCGGCCGCTGCCGCCATGAATGCCGTCAACGACGCCCTTGCGCCGCTTGGCGCCACCATCGCGCAGATTCCCATGACCCCGCAGCGCATCCTGCGTGCGCTCGGGCACGCATGAGGCTCACGTCCTCCAACCAACCTCCAACGTACACCTCTAGGGAGAACAGTTATGAGCAAGCTCAAATTGCCCACGCGCCGCCAGGTCGTCGGCGGCATCGGCATGGGGGCCGCGGCTTCCATCCTCGGCATGCCCTACATCGCCCGCGCCCAGGGCGACACCATCCGCATCGGTTTCCCGACCCCGCTAACCGGCCCGTATGGCGCCGAAGCGCGGGACCAGGTCAAGAGCGCGGAGCTGGCGATCAAGCAGTTCAACGATGCCGGCGGCCTTGGCGGCCGCAAGGCCGAGCTGCTGGTGCGCGATGACAAGCTCAACGCCGGCGAGGCCGCCACGCGCACGCTGGAGCTGATCGAGAAGGGCAAGGTGCATGCCGTGGTCGGCGCGCTGTCCAGCGCCGTGCAACTCGCCGTCAACGAGGTAACGCGCGCGCGTGGCGTGATCTACGTCTCGATCAGCCAGTCCGACACCATCAACGAGGCCAAGGACTGGAGCCGTTTCACATTCCATGAGGCGCTCACCCCGTATATGACGACCGCGGCGGTCGCCAAGCACACCTTCAAGAAGGGCGCCAAGGTCGCCTATCTCGTCTCCGACTACGCCTATGGCCATGAGATGCTGAGCGGCTTCAAGCGCGCCCAGGCCGCCTTTGGCGCGGAGAGCGTCATCGAGATCCTGCATCCGCTCGGTGCACCGGACTATTCCACCTTCCTGCCACGCATCACGGCCGCGAAGCCCGACATCCTCTGCATCATCAACTTCGGTCGCGACCAGGCCAACGCCATCAAGCAGGCGACCGAGTTCGGCCTGAAGCAGCAGATGAAGATCGTGGTGCCGGTGATCCTGCACAACCAGCGCTTGGCGGTCGGCCCCGACGTGTTCGAGGGCGTCGTCGGCGGCGCCAACTACTACTGGGGCCTCGAGGAGACCCTCCCCTCCGCCAAGACCTTCAATGATGCGTACCGCGCAGCCAACGGCGGCGCCGTGCCGACTGACTACGGCGCCTACGGCTACACCGGCGTGAAGTCGCTGCTGCAGGCGATGACCAATGCCGGTGGCACCGACACCGACAAGGTGATCGCCGCGTTGGAGAGCCTGAAGTACGACGTGGCCAAGGGGCCGCAGAGCTACCGCAAGTGCGACCACCAGTCGGTCCAATCGGTGCTCATCCTGGAGTCCAAGAAGAAGGGCGACATGAAGGGCAAGCTCGACCTCTTCCGTGTCGCCGCGATCGAGGACGGCGGTGAGGCCATGCTGCGCACCTGCGCCGAGCTCGGCTTCGCCGGCTGACCCGCCGCCGATCCGAATATCAATGTGAAGCCGAGGGCCATGACATGGACGCATCGCTGATCGCCATGCAGCTTCTCTCGGGCGCCGTGCTCGGCGCCGTGCTGGTCATGACAGCCATCGGCTTCACCATCGTTTTCGGCATGCTCGGCGTGGTGAACTTTGCGCACGGCGCCCTGTTCATGGTCGGTGCCTACGCCGGTGTCGCCGTGGCGGAGAGCACCGGCAGCTTCTGGTTGGCCCTGCTGGTGGCGCCGATCGCCGTCGGCGCCATCGGCCTTGCCATCGAGCGCTTCTTGATCCGGCCGCTCTATAACCGGTCGCCGGACGATCCGATCCTCCTCACCTTCGGGCTCGGCTACGTCCTGATCGAGGGCGTGCGCATCGTCTTCGGCAATGACGGCATTCCCTTCTCCACGCCCTCCGCTCTGGTCGGTGTGGTCAATCTGGGCATCGGCTACTTTCCGATTTACCGCCTGTTCGTGATCGCCGTGGTCGCGCTGGTCCTGCTGCTGCTGTGGCTCGGCCTGGAAAAGACCCGGTTTGGCCTGATCGTGCGTGCCGGTGCCCGCGACCCGCAGATCATGCGCGTGCTCGGTGTCGACATGCGCCGGTTGTGGCTTGTGGTGTTCGGCATCGGTATAGGCCTGACTGCGCTCGGCGGCGTGCTGGCGACGCCGATGCGCAATGTGAGTCCGGAGATGGGGGCGATCGTGTTGGCGGAGGCATTTGTCGTGACGGTGATCGGCGGGCTGGGTTCGATTGCCGGCGCCGTCGTGGCGGGCATCCTCGTGGGCATCGTCGTCAGCATGACGTCGCTGTTTGCACCCGAGATGGCCACGATCTCCATGTTCGCGTTGATGGCGCTGGTGCTCCTGATCAGGCCACAGGGCCTGTTCGGCCGGGCCGCCGCTTAGTCGTTGGGGCGGGTAATGACCATCCAGTCGCTCGACAGCACCTCGTCGCCTCCGGAGCCGCGCGCCGCCGTCAGCGCGTTGGTGCGCGCGGCCTCGGAGTGGCGCGTGCCACTCACGGTGCTGGCGCTGTGCATCATGCCATGGCTGCTGCCGTCCAAGGCGCTGGCGGTGAACGTGCTGATCTACGGGACATTCGCCGTCGGCTACAACCTTCTGTTCGGCTACACCGGCCTTCTCTCCTTCGGCCACGCGGCGTTCTTCGGTGGCGGCGCCTATCTGACGGGGATGGCCATCGTCCATCTCGGCTTCGGCTGGCTGTCGGCCCTGGTCATCGGCGTCGCCGGCACCTGCGTCTTGGCGTTTGTGATGGGCGCGCTCTCGATCCGCACGCGCGGTGTCTATTTCTCAATGGTCACCCTCGCCCTGGCGCAGCTCCTCTACTACGCTGCGCTGCAGGCCTCGTCCTGGACCGGGGGCGAGAACGGCCTGCGGGGGTTCACGGTCTCCAGGATCGACCTGATCGGCTGGCAGATCGACTTCCTGAACCCGGTGCACAAGTACTACGTCATCCTTGTCTTCACCACGCTCGCCCTGTGGCTGGTCTCGCGCGTGCTCAACTCGTCGTTCGGCGCGGTGATCGAGGCGATCCGCGAGAACGAGGTGCGGGCGCGCGCCTGCGGCTACGACGTGGAGCGTACCAAGCTCCTCTCGTTCGTCCTGTCGGGTGCCATCTGCGGCCTCGCCGGCGGGCTGTCGGCGCTGCATCTTGCCATCGTGCCTCTCGACACCCTGCACTATCAGAACTCGGGCCTGGTCCTGCTGATGACGCTGCTGGGCGGCATGGGCAGCTTCTTCGGGCCGTTCGTCGGCGCGCTGGTGTTCCTGGTGCTGGAGGACGTGCTGTCCCTGTGGACGGCGCACTGGCAGCTCTTTGTCGGCGCCATCTTCATTGTGTTCGTGCTGTTCCTGCCCAAGGGCATCTGGGGTACCATCATGGGGATCGGCAGCAGATGACGACCTCCCCGCAGCTTGTTGTTGAGAACGTCGGCAAGCGCTTCGGCGGCTTCGTCGCACTGGAAGGCGTATCGGCGACCTTCGGCGGCAACCGCGTCACAGCCGTGATCGGTCCCAACGGCGCCGGTAAGAGCACGCTCTTCTATATCCTGTCGGGCGCGCTGAAGCCGAGCACGGGACGCGTCCTGTTCGAGGGCAAGGACCTCACAGCCGAGCCGCAGCATGCCTTTGCCCACCAAGGCATCGCCCGCTCCTACCAGATCACCACCATCTTTCCCGAGCTCAGCGTGCACGAGAACGTGCGTGTCAGCGGCCAGGCCTTCCGCAGCCGCTATAACATCTGGCGCAACCGCAATCTCGACCGCGAGCTGATCGAGAAGGCCGATGCGGCCCTGGCCGCCGTCGGCCTCTACGCCCGGCGCCACCGCACCGCCCGGCTGATCTCGCACGGCGAGCAGCGGGCGCTCGAGATCGCCATCGCGCTGGTCGCGGATCCCAAGCTCCTGCTGCTCGACGAGCCCACCGCCGGCATGGGGCCGGAGGAGACCAAGGAGATGGTGGGGTTGATCGAGCGTCTCGCCGCCGACCGGACCATCCTGCTGGTCGAGCACAAGATGAAGATGATCCTCGGCCTCAGCGACCGCATTCTGGTGCTGCATCACGGCCGGCTGATCGCCGACGGTACACCAGCCGAGATCCAAGCGGACAGCGAGGTGCGCCGCGTCTATCTGGGGCAGGCGCATGCCACTGCTTGAGATTGAGGGCCTTAACGCCTGGTACGGCGCCAGCCACGTCATCCACGATCTCTCCTTCTCCGTGGAGCAGGGCGAGATCCTGGCGCTGGTCGGTCGCAATGGCGCCGGCAAGACCAGCACGATCAAGGCGATCATGGGCCTCATGCCCCGGGCAACGGGACGGGTGCGCTTCGGCGGCCAGGACCTGCTGCCGCTGCCGGCGCACGAGCGCTTCCGGCGTGGCCTCGGCTACGTGCCGGAGGAGCGGCGGATTGTGCCGGGGCTCACCGTGCGGGAGAACCTGCAGATCGGCTTGGTCTCTTCCCGCACCGCCATCGACGAGGCGGCGGCGATTGATGAGATTGCTTGCAGCTTCCCGCGTCTCAAGGAGCGTCTCGAGCAGCAGGGTACCACCATGTCCGGGGGCGAGCAGCAGATGCTGGCCATCGCCCGGGCCATGATCTCGAAGCCGCAGATGATCCTGCTCGACGAGCCCTCCGAGGGGATCATGCCGGTACTTGTCGAGGAGATGGGCGACCTATTCCGCAACCTCAGGGAGAGCGGCGTAACCCTCCTGCTGGTGGAGCAGAACGTCGAATGGGCGCTGAAGCTTGCCGACCGCGCGGTGATCATTGATCAGGGCGCGGTGGTACACCGGGCAAGCGCAGCCAGCCTGCTTGCCGATGCCGAGATTCAGGAACGCTACTGCGCAGTCTGAGCGCACCTCGGGGACGGAGCCAAATGGCCTGACTGGCGAATACCCCCTTCCTGCGTCGAAGGAGCGAGCGTGGACTGCTTTCAACGATACGCATGAAGATCTTGGGGACCGGCGTCGGATGGCCATCGTTGGGACCGCGCGCGTGAAGGTACAGGATCGCGGCCTCACCTCCGCGGCGGCCCTCGCCTGCTGGGCGAGCTGATCCGGTCAAGACTCGTCGGGGCGCCTGACCGACGGCCGGACGTCGTGATGCGCTTCGGCTACGGACCGACCTTGCCCTTTTCGCCGCGACGGCCGGTGGAGGCAGTTCTGGTCCCTGTCTATGCCTGAGACCCCAGACAAAAGCGACGTGATACCGCTCATCGCACGTTGCACTACCTCCGACGCGCTCGCGCTCTCGCCGATGAGACCTTAGAGGGACCACGCATCGACTCGTTGCGCGCGGAAAACCTTGCCTGGAAGCCGCTCTGCGCCCCTGGCAAAGGGGATGTTAGGACAAGCTCGGCGCCGACACCGGAGGCGATGGCCTTTGCAATGGCGAGGCCCAAACCCGAGCCTTCAGCGTCGGTAGTGCCGCGCTCGAACGGCCGAGACAGGCGCTCCAGCAATTCCGGCGGAACGGCTGTTCCCTCGTTGGTAACGGTCAGCACGCCATTGTTGGAAAGACTTACAGCGACCGGCGCGTCGGACGCTCCGTGCTTGAGGCCATTCTCAATGAGATTACGCGCCAGAATGGCAAAGGCATCGGTACCAATATCAAAAAGGACTGGCGCAGCAGGAATGGTGAAAGCGAGCCGGCCGGCCGCGGCCGGATCGCGCATCATCTCTTCTACGACTAATTTCAGGACAGATGCGATGTCGGTCGTCTCCCTGTCCTGAAGGCGTCCGCCCTCTGCCTTTGCGAGTTGCATCAACTTTTCAGACAGCCGCGAAAGCCGCCGCAGCGCCGTCTCGATCTGCTGTGCCCGCGTTCGCGCCGCGGTGTCTTTGGTCTCGTCGATGAGCCGTTGTGTCTGCGCCAGCGCGGCGGCGATCGGTGTACGTAGCTCATGCGCGGAATTGGCGGCGAAGCTCCGCTCAGCTTCCAGGGCGCGCCGAAGGCTCTCCAACAGGTTGTTCACGGCGTCAGCAAGCGGCCTGATCTCGGAGGGCAGGCCTGCGGCCGGAACCGGCGACAGATCGCCAGTGCCGCGTGCTTCAATACCTCTCCGCAGGCTCCTGACCGGCGTCATCGAGACGCGCACGACGCCCCAGACGGCAAGAAGGCTGAGGGGAATAAGCAATCCCAGCGGCCAGGCAAGCCCGAGGAGTGCCTCGTTCGCGACCTCGCGGCGGTGCGCGAGCGGCTCCGCCACTGCGATCGTCACCGTGCCTTGCAGCGCAGCGTCAAAGTAGATCCTGTGGGTTGGCGTGTCGGTAAAACCCATTCTGGAGAAGGGAGGGAAGATGGCGTCGTTGGCGCTGTGCGAGCGCACCAGTACGGACCCGCGCTCGTCCCGCACCACATAAGTAAAGTACTCGTCGTGCTGCCTCAGCGTCGCGATACGTTGAGACGTGTCGCCTGCCTCACGGCCGAGGATATCGAGCACCGCAAGCGGAAGAATCCGCTGGGCAGTTTCCTCAAGCGCGCTATCGAACACCTCGTCCATCTCGTGACGCAGCCTTTGAGCTGTCACGACGGCTGCGATGATCCAGAGGAGCGCGACGCCGAGCCCGAGCCACAGTGCGATCCGCCACTGCAGGCTACGCGGCCTTTTCATGAGGCGCTTCCCAGCCGGTAACCGAGGCCACGCACGGTCTCAATGATGGCATGTCCAAGCTTCTTGCGAAGCCGACTGATGTGCACCTCGATGGTGTTGCTCTCGACCTCCTCGCCAAATGAGTAGAGTCGTTCCTCAAGAATCGCCCTTGACATGACCTGACGCGGGCGCTGCACGAAAATTTCGAGCAGCACCCATTCCCGTGCCGTCAGAGGAATGTTCTTTCCTGCACGGGTGATCGAGCGAGCGGCCAGATCGATCTGCAGAGCACCGACCCGGACAAGGGGATTCGGATTACCGGAATAGCGGCGCGCGACGGCATTCAGCCGCGATGAAAGTTCCGAAAGATCGAAGGGTTTAATCATGTAATCGTCTGCACCGGCGTTGAGCCCCTCGATGCGATCGGATAGTTGATCGAGCGCCGTTAGAATGATGACCGGGGTGACGTCACCCTTGGCGCGTAGGGCGCGTAGGAGTCCGATACCGCGACCGTCCGGCAGCATCAGATCCAGGAGAAGCAGGTCGTAGGCGGTGCTGCTAAGATGGTCCCACGCGGCATCAAGCCGGGTAACCCAGTCGACGGAGTGTCCGTCGGACACGATCTGGTCGCGCACGGCCGCGCCCAGAATGGTGTCGTCTTCAATCAGCAATATCCGCATCGTCTCATTCCGCCCGCCCCCAATTGCCTGTCCCGCTCATAGGTAATCATAGAGGAGAACCTGACGTTGACCTGAAGCAAAAGCCGCAGCGTCTTCAGGTCGCCGTCAGGAAATTGGCTCAAAAGGAAGATAGGTTAGCTTCGAACGGGAGCAGGAGAACGTGAAAAGGGCGGTATTGATTGCTGCCATTCTGCTGGGCGCGCTAGCGCCCGGCATGGCGGTGGCCGACGATGACGACTGCAAGGTTCCCATGGCCCAGTGGCAGCCGCGCGAAGCAGTCGAACAAATGGCAAAGGCGCGTGGCTGGACCGTGCACAGAATCAAGATCGACGACGGATGCTACGAGATTAGAGGGCAAGACGAGAACGGCCGTGCCATCAAGGTAAAGGTGGATCCTGCGTCCCTCGCTGTGATTCGCGTGAAGTACAAGCAGGGAGAGCACGGCAGGGACCATGACGATGAGGAAGACAGAAGCCGGGCAGGCGAACGGTCGGGACAGGGGGCAGCGCCAGCGCCAACAGTAGCGCCGCCTCCCAACGGGCTTTTTCAGGGCGGTGCGGCCCCTAGAGTCGAAGTCAAGTGAGGTCCTTGGTGTGGAATGCGTTTCATCGGAGGCCATCATCAGAGGACACAAGGCGTCGGCATCGGTGCGACTGACATACGCTACCTGAGCTGAACGAACAGCACATCGCCTTCATGCGCGCCCCGCCTCGTGCGGGCGTTTTCGTTTTCAAATAGCGCCAAGCTGACAGTGACCTGAAGCAGAATCCTGTCAGCCTTCAGGAATACGTCAGCCGCGGTCTTCAGTTTCGGCGCGATCGATACGCCACCGCTGGAGACAAAAAATGAAATCACTGCTTGCCGCCCTTGCTGTAACGACCGCGCTGGCCGCTCCCGGACCCGCCATGGCGCGTCCTGTCACGCTGACCACAACGCTCAAGAACTATGGCGGGAACGGCGCGTATCTGGCCCTTTACGTGACCGACGCGACTGGCGCCTACAAAGGCACGCTGTGGATGGCGGGCTCCAAGTCCAAATATTATAGCCACCTCAGCGGCTGGAACCGCGGATCTCGTGGAACCCTCTCCGACATCAACGGCATCACAGGCGCCAGCGTCGGAGCCGGCCGCACACTGACAGTCACGCTCGACCTCGCGGACGCGCTCTTCGATGCAGGCTACAAGCTCCACATCGACGCCGCCGTAGAGGACATGCGGGACAGCCCGTCCGAAGTGGTCGTTCCGTTGTCGTCCGCAGGGGCAGGCCGGCCCGTGGCGGGGCGCAGCTACATCAGCTCCTTCACCTACGACATGTAGGCCTACGTGCAGGGATGGATGTCATGATGCGCTGGATTCATAAGGTCCTGGCCCTTTCCGTCCTCCTTCCGCTGATGGCGCTCGTCATCAGCGGATCGGTGCTGTCGGTGATGCCGGCCTGGGAGAGAGCCGGAGCGGTTTCGCTTCCCGCAGAGGGCGTTAGCGTCGCCGACTTGGCTGGCCGAGTCGTCAATACCTATCCCGGAGTAGAGGAGCTCAAGCGGCTGCCCTCCGGCAAGGTCATTGCCTTCTACTCCGGGAATGACGGCCCGGCGGCGAGCGTGGTGGATCCTTCCGGCGGCAGACCGGTTTCGGACTACGTGCGCTCGGCGTTCGAACGCTGGATGACCAACCTGCATCGTTCGTTCTTTCTGGGCGATAGCGGACGGATGGCCGCTGCCGTTGGCGCGCTTGCAATGCTTGTCCTGACGCTGTCCGGACTGCAAATGACCGCCCGGCGCATGGGAGGATGGCGGCACATTCTCGGTCGCGCGCGGGGCGATGGCATGCAGCGGCTGCATGCCGAAGTGGGCCGGTTAGCAGTTTTCGGACTGCTCCTGTCGACGGTGACGGCGCTCTACCTGTCGCTCACGACGTTCGGACTAATTCCGGACGGCACGTCGCAGGGGCCCGCTCTCCCGACGGTGACGACCCGCGGCGAGGCTCTTCCGGTCGAGCAAATCGAGGCTTTGCGCGGCATCGATCTTTCGCAGCTGCGCGAGCTGACTTTTCCCAACCCGGCGAATCCGAATGACCTCTTCCACGTGACCAGCGCTGCCGGCGAGGGCTATGTCGACCCAGCGAGCGGAGAGATGTTGGCTTGGCAGGCGCATTCGGCGGCCCAGCAGATCTATGAATTCATCTACATGCTGCACACCGGCCAAGGGCTCTGGTGGCTCGGCCTGCTGCTCGGCGTCAGCGCCCTCAGCGTTCCAGTGCTCGGCTTGAGCGGCGCTGCGATGTGGTGGAGCGGGCGACGTACTCGCGCTCCAATCGCCGACAACGTTCCCGCCAAGAGCGCCGACACCGTGATCCTGGTCGGGAGCGAAGGCGGCAGCACATGGGGCTTTGCCCGCACGTTGCACGCAGCCCTGACGTCCAACGGCCACAGAGTTCACGCCGCCCCGATGGACAGCTTGTTGCGATCCTATCCGTCGGCGCGGCGCATGTTCGTGCTGACCGCGACCTATGGTGACGGCGCGGCTCCAGCAACAGCCAGCGCATTCCTCAAACGCCTCGACGGGATCAGCGATCCACCGCCTTTCCCGGTCGCGGTCCTCGGCTTCGGCGATCGTCAATTTCCGCAATTCTGCCAATTCGCCCGTGATGTCGAATCGGCTCTGGTGCGGAAAGGCTGGGCGTCGCTGATGCCGCTGGAGACCATCGACCGCCAGTCTGGGCAGGAGTTCGCGCGATGGGGTGAGACCGTGTCGGATGTCATGGGTGAAAAGCTGGTCCTGACCCATGTGTCGGAGCGGCCGCGTACTCACACACTAACGCTTATCGAGCGCATTGATTACGGTGCGGAGGTCCAGGCGCCGACCTGCGTCCTGCGCTTCGCGCTGCCCAGGAGCGGCGTCTTCGCGCGCCTCGCAGGGCACGGCTGGCCGCGCTTCGCCGCAGGCGACCTGATTGCAGTTGTGCCGCCGGACTGCAGCTTGCCTCGCTACTACTCGTTGGCCAGTTCGACTCGTGACGGCTTCGTCGAGATATGCGTGCGCAAGCATCCGGGCGGGCTTTGCTCCGGCATGCTTCACGGTCTTCGGCCGGGCGACAGCGCCGAGGCCTTCGTGAAGGTGAACCCGGTTTTTCGTCCGGCACGTGCATCAAAACCGGTGATCCTGATCGGCGCTGGCACTGGCGTTGGCCCGCTGGCGGGATTCATTCGCGCCAACGTCGCGCGCAGGCCCATGCATCTCTATTTCGGCGGGCGCGATCCAGACTCGGATTTTCTCTATGGGCGCGAGATTGCCGGCTGGCTGGATGACAGGCGGCTGACGAGCCTCGCTACCGTCTTCTCGCGCGTGAAAGGCGGCGGCTATGTGCAGGATTGTCTGCGTAGGGATGCTGATCGCCTACGCGCTCTCATAGCCAACGGGGCACAGGTTATGGTTTGCGGCGGGCGCGACATGGCGGCGGGCGTCATGCAGGCGATGGTCGATGTGTTGGCGCCGATCGGCCTGACGCCCTTCGCGCTCAAAGCCCAAGGAAGGTATGCCGAAGATGTCTACTGACCTCCTTCGTCATGCAATGAGCGGGGCCACCATGGGAACGCGGTGGTCGGCGCTGCTCTATGCGTCGCCAGCGATCGATATCGCCGCGCTGGAAGCCGCATTAGCTCGCGCCGTCGACCGCGTGGACCGCCAGATGTCCACATGGAAGTCCGACAGCGATCTGATGCGCTTCAATGCGGCGTCGCCGGGCGCCTGGGTATCCTTGCCTGCCGAGCTCATGCAGGTTCTCCAGCGGGGGTTGCAGTTCGGGCACGCCTCGGGCGGAGCCTTTGACATCGGCCTGGGAGGCCTGGTCAATGCTTGGGGCTTCGGAGCCGCTCGTTCCGCGCCCGACAAGGAAGCGATTCTGGCTGCCCTTCGCGAGCGGCTGCTACCAACCCATACTGTTCTTGAACTGGATGTACCCGGAAGGCGTGCGCGCAAGCATGCCCATTTCGCGCTCGACCTTTCGGGCATCGCCAAAGGCTTCGCCGTGGACGAGATGATGCGTGCGGTTGAGACCTTCGGCATCTCCAGTGCGCTGGTCAGTCTCGATGGAGAGCTTAAAGCGCGAGGCGCCAAGGCAGACGGAACACCGTGGCTCGTGGCGGTGGAAAGGCCCGACTACGAGCTGCGGAGTCCGCTCGGCGTGATTGAGTTGCGGGACGCCGCGGTTGCGACCTCGGGCGACTATCGGCACTGGGTCGATCTCGGAGGAAAGCGCCTGGCCCACACAATGGACCGGTCGCGCGGCGGTCCAGTCGACAACGGAATCGCGTCAGTTTCAGTCGTTGCCGCTAGCTGCATGGATGCAGATGCTTGGGCCACAGCGCTCATGGTACTCGGTCCCGTGGAAGGCAAGGTGCTTGCACAAAGAGAGGGTCTCGACGCGTTGTTCTTGCAGCGAAGGGATGGAGCGCTCATCCAGACCTCGATCGGCCCAGTCTTCGGAAGCGCTGCGAGGACTGCGCCCATACCACCATCGCCTACAACAGCTGCCGCAATCGGCACTGCCCCAAGTGCCAGGGCGCCGCGGCGAGAGAGTGGATGGAGGAGCGGCAGGCCGAGCTCTTGCCCGTGCCCTACTTCCACATCGTCTTCACGCTGCCGGCGGCGATTGGTGATATCGCCTACCAGAACAAGAAGGCGATCTACGACCTGCTGTTCAAGGCCGCGGCCGAGACCATGCTGACCATTGCCTCCGATCCCAAGCACCTCGGCGCCCGCATCGCCATCACGGCGGTGCTGCACACCTGGGGGTCGGCCATGACGCATCACCCGCACGTGCACATGATCGTGCCGGGCGGCGGCGTCTCGCCCGACGGCAAACGCCGGATCGCTGCCAAGCCCAACTTCTTCCTGCCCGTGCTGGTGCTCTCCAGGCTGTTCCGGCGCCTGATGCTGGAGAAGCTCGCCGCCGCCCACCAGGCCGGCAAGCTCGCCTTCTTTGGCGCGCATGCCCACCTCGCCGACACCAAGGCCTTCGCCGCCTTCCTGGCGCCGCTCAAGAGAACGCGCTGGTTCGTCTACTCCAAGCGCCCGTTCGCCGGTCCCAAGGCCGTGCTCGCCTACCTGGCGCGCTACACCCACCGCGTCGCCATCTCCAACAGTCGCCTGATCGCCGCCGATGCGGAGAGCGTCACCTTCAAGGTCAAGGACTACCGGGTCGAGGGGCCAAGCCGCTACACCACCATGACCGTCGCGGTCGACGAGTTCATCCGCCGCTTCATCATCCACGTCCTGCCCAAGGGCTTCCACCGCATCCGCCACTACGGCCTCCTCGCCGGCGGCACCCGCGAGGAGAACCTCGCCCAGGCGCGTGAGCTTCTGAGGTCGCCGCCACCGATCCCGAGGACGAGGCGCCCACCGATGACGGACCTCAATCGGTGCTCGCCACCCCGTGTCCCTGCTGCGGCGGGCGCATGATCGTCATCGAGACCTTCGAGGCAGGCTGCCGGCCACGCCATGCCCCGACCACCAGGATCGACACATCATGACGCTCCCAGCCTGCAACCGCCGCAAAGCCGAGCGCCACTGCCGCTGGCCACGGGCCGGCCGTGTTGGTGCTTGTCGGGAACGATGCGCTTCGCGATCGATAGAGCCTCGGTCACCGCTGAATCGCAGAGCCGAATGCAGCCCGACGCGACGGCCGCGCCCCATCAGCCCGGCCTGCTCTCCTCATCGCCGCCCGCCTTCGTCTGCCAATCGGCACACTACGGCGAAATCCCCATAGCGCTCGCGGCACCGGCGTGCCCCACGACTCGCGGGTTCCTTCCCTGGAGGCTTTCGGACGCCGGCCCCCGTGCCAGCCCCGACCGTTGCGGCGGGCCGGCATCCGAAACCCTCAACAAACGCAGACGTGAGCCAGCATCGCTCCATGTAATTGAGTACACGTTCTAGACCTCGGACGCCTCGCTAACCCGCCGGGCCTTGCGCGGCCTCGCTCACGGCCCTGAGGAGTGCCAGCAGCGCCGTGTTGAGAGGCGTCGGCACGCCCAGCCGCGCGCCGGCAGCGACGATGGCGCCGGTGAGGGCGTCGGCCTCCAGCGGGCGGCCGGCGACGCGGTCGAAGTACATGGAGGTGCCGAGCTCGGGGCTGAACGTCATGAGCTTGGCCATGGTGCGCTCCGGCTCGTCGTCGGCGATCCTGGCGCCGTCGGCACGCGCCACCGCGGCGGCCTCCTGCAGCACGGCCAAGCTGAGCGCGTGGACATCCGGGTGGCGCAGCACCTCCTGGCGGCGCAGGGTCAGGCAGGTCATCGGATTGGCCACGGCGTTGACGAGCAGCTTGCGCCAGGCCTGGGTCTTGAAATCGGCGAGCAGCCGCACGCTGAGCGAGCTGCCCTCGAACAGCTGCGCGAATGCCCGCCCGCCGTCATCGTCCGGGGCCTCCATATCGGGGGTATCGTGGACGTGGCGAATGCGCACGCGGTCCGGCGCCAGGCGCTCGCCGTTGAAGTAGACCATGATCGGAATAACGGTGGCGCCGTTGGCGAAGGGAGCCACCCGCGCCACGTGATCGATGCCGTTCTGCAGCACCGCAACCCTGGTCGAGGGCCGGCACAGCCGGCGCAGCCACGCCCCGGCGGCAGCCGTATCCGGCACCTTGGTGGCCAGCAGCACCCAGTCGACCGGCGTTGCCATATCCGGATCGGTGAGGGCCCGGATGGCCACCTCCGCCGCGCCCTCCGGGCGCTCCACGGTGAGCCGCTCCAGCGGCCGGCGCACGCAGGCAATGACGCCATGGTGCCCCGCGTCGGCCAGGCATCCCGCCGCCACGCCGCCGATGCTGCCGAGGCCGACAACCGCGACGGCGCTCCGCGCGGGCTCGGATGCGGAGTGGGCCATAGGAACCTCCATCGCTGTTGCTGCGGCTGCGAGATAAACCGTGTAGAAGATGCGCGGCCGATTGCAAACACGGCGCAGCAGGAGACGGGCCGTCGGCCAGGGGATCGGCCCGGAAACCGGCCAGGATACCGCGGGCGGAGCCTCCGCTTGACCCCCTGCGGCGCGGGTGCTGTATCGCGGCATCACGCGGGACGATTCTCAAAGCCCGGCAACATCCTGGCTACCGCCTCGCCACCTGGAACCCCCCCTGGAGCCCCCATGACCGATACCGTCCTCATCATCGACTTCGGCAGCCAGGTCACCCAGCTCATCGCACGCCGGGTGCGCGAGCAAGGGGTCTATTCCGAGATCGTGCCCTTCAACCGCGCCCAGGATGCCCTCGACCGGCTGAAGCCGAAGGCGGTGATCCTCTCCGGCGGTCCGGCCAGCGTGACCGAGTTCGGCACCCCCCGAGCGCCCGACTGGGTATTCCAGTCCGGACTTCCTGTTCTCGGCATCTGCTACGGCGAGCAGACGATGGTGGCGCAGCTCGGCGGCGGCGTCGAGGGCGGGCACCACCGCGAGTTCGGCCGTGCCGAGCTGGAGGTGACGGCCGAGTCGGCGCTGTTCGAGGGCGTGTGGCGGGAAGGCGAGACGGACACGGTCTGGATGAGCCACGGCGACCGCGTCACCGCCCTGCCGCCCGGCTTCAAGGTGGTGGCGATCTCCAAGGGCGCGCCGTTCGCCGCCATTGCCGATGAGCAGCGCCGCCTGTACGCCGTGCAGTTCCACCCGGAGGTCGCGCACACGCCACGCGGCGCGGCGCTGCTCGGCAACTTCGTACGCAAGATTGCCGGGCTGCCGGGCGACTGGAGCATGGCGCACTTCAAGTCGAGCGAGATCGCCCGGATCCGCGGCCAAGTGGGCAAGGGGCGTGTGATCTGCGGCCTCTCAGGCGGCGTCGACAGCGCCGTCGCCGCGGTGCTGATCCACGAGGCGATCGGCGACCAGCTCACCTGCATTTTCGTCGACCACGGCTTACTCAGGCAGAACGAGGCTCAGGAGGTGGTGTCGCTGTTCCGCGGCCATTACAACATCCCGCTGGTGCATGTGGACGCGAGTGCACGGTTCCTGACGGCGCTGGAGGGCAAGGCGGATCCGGAGGAAAAGCGCAAGACCATCGGCGCCTTGTTTGTCGAGGTGTTCGAGGAGGAGGCGGCCAGGCTCGGCGGCGCCGAGTTCCTGGCCCAGGGCACGCTCTATCCCGACGTGATCGAGAGCGTTTCCTTCACCGGCGGCCCGTCCGTCACCATCAAGTCGCACCACAACGTCGGCGGCCTGCCCGAGCGCATGAACCTCAAGCTGGTCGAGCCGCTGCGCGAGCTGTTCAAGGACGAGGTGCGCGCGCTCGGCCGCGAGCTGGGGTTGCCGGAGACCTTCATCGGCCGCCATCCCTTCCCGGGGCCGGGCCTGGCGATCCGTGTGCTGGGGGAGGTGGGCCGCGGCGACCTGGAGGTTTTGCGCCAAGCCGACGCCATCTTCCTGGACGAGATCCGCAAGGCCGGTCTGTACGACAGGATCTGGCAGGCGTTCGCAGTGCTGCTGCCGGTGCGCACGGTCGGGGTCATGGGAGACGCGAGGACCTACGACAAGGTCTGCGCCCTGCGCGCCGTCACCTCGACCGACGGCATGACCGCGGATTACTTCGAGTTCCCCCACGACGTACTGGGCCGGGCCGCGACCCGGATCATCAACGAGGTGAACGGCATCAACCGGGTCGTATACGACGTGACATCCAAGCCGCCGGGAACGATCGAGTGGGAATGATTTGGCGTCCTTCGCGGACTATCGCTGGCGCTCGGAATCACCACACAACTCGCTGAAATCAAAAGCGAAAATTCGCACCGTCTATCGCCTGCTATCGCCGCGAGCAAGATCATCTGTCGAAATACGTGTAGCCGAGGCCGGAATCGCTGGCCCAGCGGCCGATGCCGGGATTGGCCAGGCGGCGCAAGTCGAAAAGGCAGGTCATGATCAGGCCAGCACTTGCGTCGGCCATGAAACAGCGCCGCTGCAGGCTGCGATGTACTCCGGGATCTGCTTGTCGCCGTCGGAAATTGCCGGAGGCGAAGATCGGCCATCGGCCGATGATATGCTTGATGCCCTCCGCTTGCCCGGTCTGTCGTCGATGAACAGGGCGGTGGCCTCTGCGACCCAGCGCCGGCGTGCCGTCCGGGCGCATCTCGTATTTCGTCACGCCCATGGACCCGATCACCTGCTGCGGACGGATGCCGTAGGAGGGTCGGCGATCCCGTTTCGCATGGCGGCGATTGGCTCTATTTGATGGGCTCTATTCGTATGAGGCGCTGTCCGCCAGGCACCCAGGAGAAACGAGGATAGGATTTACGGGTTACTCCCTATTTCCTCGTTCTGCCCAACATTCAAGAGTCCCCGACAGCATGCAGACTGCGATGTGATCGGTGCAGGCGGATGGCACAGCGTGGCCGGCGGCTTCCGCCGCCGCTATCGCGGCTTGGCGTATCCTTGGCGCCGGCGATGGGGTGGGCGGCATCGTGTCCAACGACCACCACCTGGTGGAGGTGCGGCCGCATCGCAACGACTACCTGGCCGCGGCGGAGGCATTCCGGCAGGTCGACACGCCGGCGGGGCGGTTCGCGTTCGGCAACGCGTAGGCCCACAAACACGCCTACGAGAGGGCCATAAGGCCTACGAGGAGGTGCTGGCAATCCAGGCGGCGACGGCGCGTAATTGGCGGCGTCCCCTATCCTGACGGTGCCCATGCTCAGGACGCCTGCTCTGGCCCAGACCTTTGATCCGCTCCTGTCCTGGAACGACAGCGCGGCCAAGGAGGCGATCCTGGCGTTCGTGGCCGTGGATGCGGTGTGGCGTTGGCGCGGTGACGCGAAGCACTCGTGTGGCAAGGAATTGCTGCGCGTTCCAGCGATCTTGGCCACACCCCTCAACCAAGGCTCAACGCCTGATGCATGGATCAGGCCAGCCTGAACAGGGGCGGTAACGAACTGCGATCGAGTTGCCGTTCCACGGAGGCGAATATGACGCCCACCGATGCAACCGGATCAGGCGGTGTCTCGTTGCAGAACTTCGAGCATCTGGATGATGTCACGGACGCCGCCGCCTATGTCCGCGCTCTCGAGACCTTCGATGCACAGAAGGAGATCCAAGATCTCAAGGCGATCGCGTTGGAACGGACCGGAGTCACGGTTGGCCGTTCCGTGCTGGACGTCGGCTGCGGATTTGGGCTTGAAACCTTGCGTCTGGCGAAGCGCGTTGGCCCGACCGGATCGGTCACAGGCCTTGATGCGAGTGCCGTCTTTATTGCGGAGGCGCGGCGGCGAGCCGAGGCGACGGGTCTCTCCATCGACTTTCGGCAAGGCGACGCTGCGCAGCTGCCTTTCAACGCTGGCAGCTTCGATATCGGCCGCGCGGAGCGGTTGCTGATCTATCTCGACGATCCGGGCGCCGCGCTGTCCGAGCTCAAGCGCGTCGTGCGCCCGGGAGGCTCGATCGCGCTGATCGAGCCTGATTTCGAAACCAACGCGATCAATGCCGCCGATCGCGCGCTGACGCGACGCATTCTCCAGCATGAATGTGACGTTGGGGTCCGCCAGGGCTGGCTGGTGCGCTCGTTGAGAGGGATGCTTGAGGACGAGGGCTTTGATCGTATCGAGATTGTGACCCGTATCGTGCTGTTTGAGCCCAATCTCCTGCGGACTATTTCACCCGGCTCGGGCGCAACGCGCACGTGGCTGCCGCAATCAGTGCAAGCGAGCTCTCCGCGTGGACCGAAGCGATCGCCGAGCGACACAGGAGCCGCCGGCTGTTTTGCAGCATCGGCTACTACCTTTTCACAGCGACAGTCTAGGCCAGGAAGACGCGCCGATTTTCGTTGGCGCCACCATCGGAGCAATCGGCCGGCATATCGAGCCCCTCGCGCGCATCACCGCCCAAACATCGGAAGCAAAACGTTGTCGATGAGAGTCCACCGCGGGCGCGTCGCCTCACGCGGCTTGCCCTTGACCCAATAATCGAACGCCCGCTGGCGGATATCCCGGGCCTGTTCGAGCTGGATCCACAGGTTCACATAGCGCAGCATGTCGTGCGAGTCCGGCGGCAGCAGATAGGAGAAAGGCAGCGGCCCGCCCATGTCTGACGGCACCACCGCCGTAAAGCCGGAGCGCGCCCCCGTCCACGCCGCCGCCTGATCGCGGGTCCAGATTGCAGCATCGATATCCGGGCGGGCGGGCAGCTCGTCATAGCTTTCCAGCACTGTGAGTTTCGCCTTGGGAAACAGCCCTTGGACCAGCGGTTCAAGAACCGGATCGCGGAACACCGCTATATGCACGCCGGGCTGTGCGGCGATCTCGCCATAGGACATGAAGCGCGTTACATCTCCGGATCGGACGATGAGCGCGACAGGATTGACCAGATAGAAATCAGAAACGCTGAGCATCCGCAGCCGCTCCGGGGTCGCATAGGCGCCCGCCATCACGATATCGAAGCGCCCAGCGATGAGGTCCTCTTCGAGGCCAGACCAACTGACAGGCACAAATTCAATGCCGAGATGCAAGTCGCGGGCGAGACGATAGGCAGCCGCGACGTCATAACCGACGAGATTTCCGGCCCCGTTGAAATAGCTGAACGGCAGGATGTTCTTGCCATAACCGACGCGCAGGCGGCCCCGTGCGCGGATACCCTCCAGGGTCGCGACGCCGGAGAGCGGCTCCAGTCCGGCCGGCCGATCACGATGGATGACGACATCGACCGCCTTCACAAGGGCTGGATCGAGCGTGCGCGCCATGATCTCCGCGTCAGTCGGCGCCGGGAAGAGGCGATTGGACAGCATGCGGCCGCCGACGGCCAATGCGCCGAACACCACCCCGGTCAGCGCGAAAGCGATGGCGACCGGACGCAGCGCCACCTTGGCGCGGCCGAAATACACCATTGTCACGGCGAATGTGACGAAGGCAAAGGCCATCACGGAAAGCGCCACCTGTCCATAGCGCGTGACAGTCATGGTCTCGACATAGAGGTTCGTCGTCGCTTCCACCGGCAGCCGCAGCCATCCTGCGAGGAAGGCGACGGCGTCCACTGACGCGCTCGGCGAGCCGATGCCGGAGAGCAAGGTCATGAAGGGCAGCAGGGCCCATTCCGTCCCGGTGAGCGCAATCCGCTGATGAAAGGCGGCGAAGACAATGAAGAGCGCAATGAAATAGTTGCCGAGCTGGGCGAGCACGTAGCCGATGGAGAGGCTGGCATTGATGACGTCGCTGGCCTCCCCGCCTGCTATCTTCTGTTGGCGGCACAATTCGTCCGCGGCCTTTTGGATGAACGGCAGAGCCGCAACGGACAGCGTGGTCACGAGGGCGAGTGTCAGCGCCGGTCGCAACTCGGCGAGGATGGCACCGTAGCCCTGCGGTACCAGCCAACTGAGCAGCAGGGGCAATATCACGAAGGCGAGCACGACCGTGCCGAACAGGAACAGCGCCGCATAGACGGCAAGGTGGCCGGCGCCGGACGCATCGACCGTTCCCGCGGTGCTCGCGAAGAGCGCAAAGACGCCGAGCGGGGCAAAATAGACGATCCAGCTCCAAATGACGACACTGGCCTTGCGCAGAACCTCCATGATGTCGAGCAAAGCCGCCTTTTTCGGCAGCTCCTGGATGGCTACGGCATAAAGTGCCGCGAACACCACGATAGCAGGCACGAAATTTCGCTCCAACGCGACGGCGATGTTGGCGGGGATGAGCAGATCGAAAAGACTCGCGGCGGCGCGTGACGAGTCGGCGGTGAGGATGCTTGGCGCGGGTGCAGGAGGGATGAAGGTGCCAATCAGGAAAATGGTGAGAAAGGCCAGCCCCCACAGGACGAGATAGACCGACCAGCTCGAGCGCAACAGGCGGCCCGCCCGCTCTCGCGTAAGCCCGCCCAATGCAACCAAGAGGGAGCAAATGAGATAGGGGAAGACCGCGATCTCCAGCATCTTGGCATAGGCAATGCCAAGAGGTTGCAGCACAGCGGCGCGCTCACCCACGACGAGGCCGACAATGAGCCCGAGTGCGGCGCCAGCAAGAATACAGGTCGGCAGCCGGGATTTGCCTGCGTCCGCCACGTATCGCACCCCTCCAAGGAGGCTTTCGGGGTACCATTGCACTCTCGTGCGCAGGTGAGAAGCCGGACGGCTCACGCCGGCTTCAGTTTACCTAAAGACCGTATCGGTTCGGATCCGGCCGAGGGGGCGCCGCAACATGCGCGCAGCAACCGGCACCCCCGATAGATGCATCGACATCGGTCAAGGTACTGTTGTCCGGCAGCCGGGCGCGCATGGCCGGATCGATGCGGGCTTACGATTTGGCCTGCTTTGCCTCGACGTGCCTCGCAAAGTTGTCGAGGATCGCCTGCCAACCCGCGCGCTGCTGCTCGATGGAGTGGGTCGGTTCGCTGTCGAAGGCGACGCGGACGGAGACGCCCTTCTTGCCTGGCGTGAAGGTGATTTGCGCCGCGCGATCGCCGAACGAATATTCGATGAGCTTGTGCGCCACGATCTTCGTATAGGTTCCCGCAAAGTCGAACCCCATGCTGCCGTCCTTGGCCTCCATGCGCGACGAGAAGGCGCCGCCTTCGCGCAGGTCCACGCTTGCAGCCGTCGTGTGCCAGTCGGCCGATGCCGCGTTCCACCGCATGATGTCCTCGGGCGCCGTATAGGCGTGCCAGACCCGATCGATGGGCGCGGCGACTGTGGTCTCCACGGTGATCTTCGTGGGGGTGGCTGCACTCGCCTGCTGGCGATCTGCCGCCTGAGCTGGCTCGGCCTGGCTGGCCTCTTCGGCAATCGCCGGCTCAACAAGCTCGGCGAGCTGACGCAGCGACTGCTGCCAACCCAGATAGCAGGCTTCGAGCGGGATGGCGGCCGGGATCCCTGCCTGCTCGATCTCCATCTCCGTGCCCACGGAAACGGACTTGAGTGAAACAGTCACCTCCATGACGCCCGGAAGGTTCGGATCGTCGAATTGATCCGTGTAGCGGATGCGCTCCTGGGGAAGAAGCTCCAGGAATTGACCGCCGAAGAAGTGGCTGTTGCCGGTCGTGAAGTTCGTGAACGACATCCTGAACGTGCCGCCCACCTTGGCATCGAAATGGTGGACCTTGCATGTAAAACCGCTGGGCGGCAGCCACTTGGCCATTGCCCCCGCATCCAGGAACGCGCGATAGACCTTCTCGGGCCTGGTGGCGAGCACGCGGTGCAGCCGGACCGTGTTGGTGCTCGGCTTGGCCGACTTTGATTGTGCCTTCTGGGACATGATGTGCTCCTCGTCGTTGTCTGCGGCAAGGACGTTCGGCAAGCTCTGGATCCGACACCGGGTCGAAACATTTTTCGACTGACCTGACCTCCAAGCTCCCGCCGGGTTCGACGACTGCCCGGCCCTATAGCCTGCCGGTGAAAACCGGCAATTGCGCGTCGAAAGCACGCTAGTCGGCGCTGAGCGCGGCAAACATCCAAGCGATCGCTCGCGCCCGCCCATTCGCATCCTCCGGCAGCAGGCCCGCACGGGGGCTCTGCGATACGACAGGTACACCGGCAGGCGCCCTGTATCACGACTGCGGCCCGGCACCCGCCAGCCGCTCGATCTGGCCGCGGATATTGGCGGCTTCCGCAGGCGTGTTGGCAAGGGAGATGGCGCGGTCGAAGGCGACGCGGGCCTCCTCGCTGCGCCCGAGCTGCTTCAGGAACGCGCCGCGGGCGCCGTGGAAGTAGAAGTAGCTGGCGAGCTTTGCCGCCAGCGGCTCGATCATCGCGAGCGCTTCGGCCGCGCCGCGCACCTTCCACACCGCAACCGCGCGGTTGAGGGTAACCACCGGCGACGGCTGCATGCGCTCCAGCGTTGCATAGAGGCGGTCGATCCCGGCCCAGTCGGTATCGCAAGAGCGTGCGGCGCGGGCATGCAGCGCCGCGATCGCCGCCTGCACCTGGTAGGGGCCGGGACGGCGGTGGCGGATCGCCTTGTCGACAAGGGCGAGGCCTTCGGCAATCAGGCGCCCGTCCCAGAGCGTGCGGTCCTGGTCCTCGAGCAGAATCGCAGCACCGTCGGCATCGAAGCGCGCTGCCGCGCGGGCATGGTGAAGGAGCATCAGGGCGGCAAGCCCCATCAGCTCCGGCTCGGCCGGGAACAACTGCAACAGAAGGCGAGCCAGACGTATGGCCTCCTCGCACAGCGGGGCCTTGGCCGCGTGCTCGGCCACATTCGTCGTGTAGCCCTCGTTGAAGACGAGGTAGATCATGGCGGCCACCGCAGCGAAGCGCTCGCTTCTCTCGACGGCGCCAGGGGTCTCGAATGGAACCTGTGCGCCGGCGATGCGCGATTTCGCCCGCGTGATGCGCTGCTCCATCGCCGTCTCGGTCACGAGGAATGCGCGTGCGATCTGGGGCACGGAGAGCCCGGAGACGATGCGCAGGGCGAGTGCGATCTGCTGCGTCGCCGGCAGTCCGGGATGGCAGCACACGAACAGCAGCCGCAGGATGTCGTCGCGATAGTCGGCCTCGTCGATGCGCTCGGCCTCGGCGCTCTCTACATCCGTCAGGTCCGAGATGAGCTCGTCGGGGGGAAGGGGCTGCAGCCGGCTCTGCTTGCGCACCGTGTCGATGCCGGCATTCCGTGCCACCATGATCAGCCAGGCGGCAGCATCGCGCGGCGGGCCGTTTCTGGGCCAGAGCCGCAGTGCGCGCAGGCACGCTTCCTGAAAGGCCTCCTCCGCCGCGTCCAGATCGCGGAAGGCTCGCAGCAGCGCCGCCATCGACTGGGGCCGCGCCGCGGCGATTACGCTGCCGATCCAGTCGTGCTCGCTCACGACACGGCTCGCCCAGGAATGTAGGTGGCCACCGGGCGGATCTCGTACGCGCCGCCGGGGTTCACGGCCGCCAGCTCGCGCGCGAACTCCAGCGCTTCATCGAGTGTGTCGCAATCGATGAGGTAGAAGCCGAGCAGCTGCTCTTTTGTTTCTGCGAACGGGCCGTCGATGACGAGCGCGGGCTCGCGATCCTTGCGCAAGGTCGTCGCCGCCGTCGTCGGCAGCAGGCGCGCAACCGGGCCGAGCTTGCCGGCCCTCGCGTATTTCTCCGCTACCGCGCCAAGTGCGGCCACGACGGCGTCGTCATGCTCTTTCGACCAGGCACAGGTAATCCGCTCGTCGTTATAGCAGAGGATGGCGTACTGCATCGGGGCTCCTTCGGTACGGTCGGCTGTCACGGGTCGTGTCAAGGACGGACCAGGGTAGCCGATGCCGACACCGACCTGAAAAAATTTCCGGCGCCCGGCCAACTGGGGCTGCCAATGCCCATAGCCGCATCGCTTTTCATCGCTTCGGTGCCCTGTTAGCGTGCGGCTTCGCCCAGGCTTTCTCCCACCTTCATCGCTCATCCCGGATACGCCCGCATGCCTCGCATCGCCGTCACCACCCCCTATTTCGACTTCTTCCCCGAGCTGAAGGCCGAGCTGGCCGCCGCCTATCCCGACACCAGGTTCCGCACCGAGCGGCGCCCGCTAACGGAGGATGAGCTGATCGAGTACGTCGCCGGCTGCGACACCGCCATCATCGGGCTGGACCGCTTCTCAGACCGGGTCTGTGCCGCGCTCCCGGAGCTCAAGGTGATATCGCTGTGCTCGGCCGGCGTCGACCATATCGATCCCGCCATCCTCAAGAAGCACGGCAAGCGCATGTGGTGGGCAGCCGGCATCAACAAGATCTCCGTGTCGGAGCTGGCCGTCTGCTACATGGTGCTGGCCGTGCGCCGGCTGCACGTCTTCTCCGGCGTGCTGGCACGCGGCGAGTGGAAGGGGCCAATCGGCTTCGGCACCGATCTCAGGGGCCGCACTGTCGGCATCCACGGCTGCGGCCACATTGGCAAGGAGGTGGTGAAGCTGCTGCAGCCATACGGGGTAAAGATCCTTGCCTGCGACCGTGTCGACTATTCCGATTTCTACAGGCAGTATGGCGTCGAGAAGGTCGACGCCGACGAGCTGTGGGCGCGCTCGGACGTGCTCACCATCCACCTCTCCCGCAATACCACCACCATCGGCATGTATTCGGCGCAGGTGCTCGACCGGATGAAGCCCGGCGCGGTCCTGGTCAATTGCGCGCGCGGTGGCATGGTCGACGAGGTGGCGCTGAAGGCGCGGCTGGAGAGCGGCCATATCGCCGGTGCCGCCTTCGACGTGTTTGCGGTCGAGCCGGCCAATGGCAATCCGCTGCTCGACGTGCCCAACTTCTTTGGCTCGCCTCACATTGGTGCCACCACCCGCGAATCCTGGGAGGCCATGTTGCGCTCGGGCATCCGCGGCATCAAACAGGCCTACGAGCCGCAGCCCGGTGTCTACCCGTTCGACTGAAGCAGCATGCGAATGAGACCGAGAAGTTGACCTGTCTACATTCCGGCCTAGACTGTCTGCAGCAGGTGATCCAAGGCCGCTCTCGTCACCTGGGGTAGGAGAACGCCATGTCGATGCAGCGCCCGCCGGGCAGGGGCCAAGCGGAGCTGGCCGCCAAGCCGGCGCCTCGCCCGGATGGCACCGGTGCCGATCCCTGGAATGCCGCCGTTGAGCAGGGGTGCCAGCTCGATCTGGCCGAATACCCGAGTGCACTGCTGTTGCGGGTTGCCAACGTCATTCATCAGGAGAGCACCGCGGTTTACGCGCGTCGGCATGGCCTTTCCCTGCCGGAGTGGCGGATTCTCGGACGGCTCAGTGAGTCGGCACCGATGGGGCTCACCACGCTGTGCCGGATCTCCAATTTCGACAAGGCACAGGCGACCCGCGTCCTGCGCGGCCTGAGCGGGCGTGGGCTCGTTTGGATCAGCGTCGATTCCGCACACCGGCACCGACGCATCGTCGACATCACGCCCACCGGGCGCGCGCTTGCCGAGGCGGTGTTCCCTGAGGCGGTTGCCGAGCAGCTGAAGCTGTTGCGGGCACTCACGACGGAGGAGCGCCGCGTCACCTTCAACGTCCTGCGCAAGCTGCTCGCCGTCTACGGCACGGTTATCCCGGCGCCCGCGGCCACCTACCAGGACCATTTGGCGTGAAGGACCGATACGGAGGGCACACATGGGCTCTCTCCGTCGCGACGGCAGGCTTGGCAAGGAAGGCATCAATGCGCGTTGTCTATTGGGCTCGCATGCAGCTGGCCCGGAAGCAGGTGATTGCGGGGCTGCAGGCGATTCCCGGCGTGGAGCTTGTCGTTGTCGAGGAGGTCGCCGATCTGCTCGCGGCGCTAAAGGGCGCGGAGGCGCTGATCCTCTACGACGCGCCCGCCGCGCAGGCCCGACAGGTTGTCGAGGCGCTGGCAGCACCCGGCAATGCGCTGCGCTGGATGCATTTCCTCACCGCCGGGCGCGAAGGGTTCGAGGCGGCCGGCCTGCCAAGCGGTGTCGCGGTTACCACGCCGGCCGGATGCGTGGCTCCGACCGTCGCCGAGCATGCGATGGCGCTGCTGCTGGCGCTGGTGCGCCGCGTGCCTGACATGCTCGACCATCAGTCCAGGCGCGACTGGTCACGCATCGGCGTCTCGGCCAAGGCTATGTCTGTCGAAGGCAAGTCGATGGCCATTGTCGGCTACGGACAGATCGGCCGCGAGGTGGCGCAGCGCGCCAAGGCGTTCGGCATCAGGACAATCGGGATCTCGCGCACGCGCAAGGTCGATGCGCTTCTCGACGAGTGCCATCCGCTCGACGAGCTCGATCGCGTGCTGGCACGCGCCGACGTGATCATGCTGACGATCGCCTTGACGGCAGAGACGCATCATCTCCTGGACCGTCGCCGGCTGGCCGCCTGCAAGCCCGGCGTGGTGCTGGTGAACGTCGCCCGTGGCGGGCTCGTCGACCAGCTGGCGCTGGCCGATGCCCTCGCGTCCGGGCGGGTGAGCGCAGCCGGCCTTGATGCCGTCGATCCCGAGCCGCTGCCGCCGGACGATCCGCTGTGGGCCGCGCCCAACCTGATTGTCTCGCCGCACTTCGCCGGTGGCGGCAGCCTGCCGAGCCTCGTGCGGCTGGCCGAGAGCGCCACCGGCAATCTCACACGGCTCATGCAGGGAGAGCCGCTCGTCAATCTGGTCCCTTGAGGCGATGCGCACTACAGCTTCAGCACCACGCGCCGGACGCCCACGTCCTCCGGGGCGGGCTCGATGGCGAAGCCGAGCTCGCGGCACATCCTGAGCATCGTGCCGTTGTCCACCAGCACGCTGCCGTACAGCTCCTTCAGCCCCTCTGTCCTGGCATAGTCGATCAGATGCTGCATCAGCATCCATCCCAGGCCGAGGCCCTTGAGGTCGGATCGCACCTGGACGGCATACTCGCCGCGCGTGTAGTCAGGATCGGCGATGAAGCGGGAGACGCCCAGCAGCTCCCCGGTGGCCTCCAGCACGGCCACGAAGGCCATCTCGCGCGCATAGTCGATCTGCGTCAGGGTGGCCAGGAAACTGTGCGAGATGTCGGGGCCGGCGCCGAAGAAGCGCAGGCGGCGGTCCTCGATGGTGACGGCGGCGAAGAACTCCTGGTAGAGAGTCTCATCCTCGGGCCGGATCGGCCGGATGCAGATTTTGCCCAGGCCGGCCACATCGGTCTGGAGCTCGTATTGCGATGGGTACGGCCGGATCGACATCGGCACCCGCGGCTCGGCGCTGGCATCTGCCACCCGCGCCCTGGCATCGACCGCGACCACGGCGCTGTGATCGGCGAGCAGCGGATTGATGTCGATCTCGCGGATCTCGGGGTGGCGTGCCACCAGATAGCTCAGCCGCACGAGGACCTCGGCGATGCCGTCGAGATCGGCGGCAGGGCGGTCGCGATAGCCCTGCAGCAGCCGCCACACCCGCGTCCGCTGCATCATGTCCCGCGCCAGGTTCATGTCGAGCGGCGGCAAGGCGTGCGCGGTGTCGCGTACGACCTCGACCGCCGTGCCGCCGGCGCCGAACATCATCAGCGGCCCGAAGGTGGGATCGACCGACATGCCGAGGATCAGCTCATGCGCGCGCGAGCGGCGGATCATCGGCTGCACCGTGAAGCCTGCAATCTTCGCGTCAGGCATGTTGTGGGCGATGCGCGCCAGCATGTCTGCCGCGGCCCGTTCGGCCTCCTCGGGGCGCTCCAGCCCGAGCCGTACGCCGCCCACGTCCGACTTGTGCGGGATGTCGTCGGAGAGGATCTTGATCACGCAGGCGCCGTGCTCGGCAATGATGCTCCGCGCCAGGTGCCCCGCCTCTTGCGGGGTGGTGGCGATGGCGGTGGGCACCACCGGGATGCCGCAGGCAGCCAGCAGCGCCTTGGCCTCGGTCTCGGAAAGCACCGGGCGTCGGGCGTCGAGCGCCGCCTGGATGATGGCGGCAGCCTTGGCATCGTCGAATGTCAGACCGCCGGGCAGCGACGGCGGCGTGCGCATCAGCTGTTCCTGCACGCGGGCATAATCGACCAGCTGCATGAAGCCGTCGACTCCGTCGTCCGGTGTCTCGAAGCTGGCGATGCCCTTGGCGGCAAACAGCTGGCGCGCATCATGGCTTGCCGCATCGCCGAGCCAGACTGCGAGCACCGGCTTCACCGGCCGGCCACTCGCCCGCCGTTCCTCGGCCACCGCCACCACCTCCCTGGCGATGGCGGTGCTCGATGTGAGGGCCGTCGGGCAGTTCATGATGAGAACGGCATCGCAGTCGTCGGTGCCGAGCAGAATTTCCAGCGCCGCCCGGTAGCGCGCCGCGTCGGCATCGCCGATGATGTCGATGGGATTGCCACGCGACCAGGTCGGCGGCAGCACCGAGTCGAGCGACGTCCGCGTTGCATCGGCGAGCACGGCCAGCGTGCCGTTTCGATCGCCCAGTCTGTCCGTCGCCATCACGCCGGCGCCGCCGCCGTTGGTGAGGATGGCGAGCCGGTTGCCGGCCAGCCGGCGTGGATGCCGCGCCAGCATCTCGGCGGCGCTGAACAGGTCATGCAGCTCGCGCACACGCAGCAGGCCGGCGCGGCAGAAGGCGGCGTCATAGGCCGCATCGGCGCCGGCCAGCGCGCCCGTGTGCGAGAGCGCCGCCTTGGCGCCGGTGGTGCTGCGTCCGGCCTTCACCACGATGACCGGTTTCGACCGCGCTGCGCGCCGGGCGGCGGACAGGAACTTCGGCGCGCTCGTGATCGATTCCATATAGAGCACGATGGAGCGGCATTGCGGGTCGACCGCGAGGTAGTCGAGCATGTCGCCGAAGTCGACGTCGGCCATGTCTCCCAGCGAGACGACGTGGCTGAAGCCGATGTTGTGGCCCGTGGCCCAGTCGACGATGCCGGTGATGAGCGCGCCGGATTGGGAAAGGAAGGCGATATCGCCGGGCAGTGGCTTCGGTGCGAAGCTGGCGTTGAGGCCGATGCGCGGCAGCTGCAGGCCGATGCAGTTGGGCCCCTGGATGCGCAGCGTATACGGCTTCGCCTCATCCAGCATGGTCTGCTTCAGCTCGCCGCGAATGCCGGCGGTGATGACCACCGCCGCGCGCCCGCCCGTGGCACCCAGCTCACTGATCAGGGCCGGGACAGTCTGCGGCGGCGTGGCGATGACGGCGAGATCGGGCGTCTCGGGCAACGCCGCCACGCTCGGGTAGCAGGGGCTGCCGTCGATCTCGGCATGCCTGGGGTTGACCAGACGGATGGGGCCGGAGAACCCCCCGGCGCGCAGGTTCCGCCCGGTAATCAGCCCGACGCTTCCGGGCCGGTCGCTGGCGCCGATCAAGGCCACCGAGCGCGGCTTCAACAGGTGATCGAGATTGCGGACGGTCATGAGTGGCACCACCCTGCAAACGGCTTCGCAAGAGGCTTCCTGCGGGGGCAGACCCTTGCACCAGACATCTGCCTGACGCACGGCCGCAGCGGCGTGGGGCTGACCGCATCAGGAGACGCCGCTAACCGCTAACCAACAGCGGGACATTCGCCAACCTTGGCGCTTCTCACTGTGCCACTCTTTGATGGCCGTCAATGAGAGTGACGCCCCATGCGGGCATCTCGGATCCCGATAAGCCGGCAGGAGCGTAAAAATGACGATGAAGCGCATCAAGATCGAGCTGGCGCGCGACCGCCAGTTCCCGAATGGCTCAAGCGAGCGTGGCTACGAGTTCGCTGCGCCGCTCGACGATGCCGGTCATATCGTCCACGACGAGTGGCGCAAGCAGCGCGAGCGCTGCCGCGTCATCCGTTTCTGGCCCGGGGCGAAGAACGAGGTGGGGCATCTCGTGCACCGCGGCGGCGGCTGGGCGTTCGACTACGACCCCAAGTCCACCGACGATGACGAGCCCGGCTTCAAGTTCGATCGCCACCGCTTCGCCCCGGGCGAGTATGTGTCCATCAAGGAGCGAGACGGCGAGATGCGCACCTTCCGCATCGTCATGGTGCGAGATCTGGACGATTGAGAAAACGGGAATGGCGAATGGTGAATTGCGAATGGCTGACCGCATTTCGATTGACCATTCGCAATTCGCCGCCCGGCTGCGACGCTGGGTTGCAACCGCAGCATGCGCCTGCGTGCTAGGTGAGGTGGCTCCACATTCCGCCCGCCACCCCAAGCCCGCCCGCATATGCTCGACATCATCAATCTGGCACTGCCGTTCTTCGGCGTGATCCTGATCGGCTTTGGCTGCGGCAAGTGGCAGCGGCTGCCCGATGAGGGGCTGGCGTGGCTCAACTTCTTCGTTCTCTTCGTCACTCTGCCGGCTCTGTTTTTCCGCACCTTCTCGAGGACGCCGCTGGAGCAGCTGGCCCAGCCGAGCTTCATTGCGGCGACCGTGCTGGCGACGGTGGCGGTCTTCAGCCTGGCGTTCATCGCTGGCCTCGTGCTGCGGCACGGCAAGCTCGGCGAGGCGGTGCTTTCTGGCGTGGGCGGCGGCTTCGGTAATGTCGGCTACATGGGGCCGCCGTTGGCGCTGGCCCTGCTCGGGCCGCAAGCCGCTACGCCGGTGGCGCTGGTGTTCTGCTTTGACGCGCTGATGTTCTTTCTCATGGTGCCCATGATGATGGCACTCGCCGGCGCATCGAGCACAGGTCTGCGGCGGGCGATCAAGGACGTGGTGCGCAGCGTGCTGGTCAATCCGCTGCTGATCGCGGCCGCCCTCGGAACCGTCGCTGCCGCGCTGCACCTGGAGGCGCCGGAAGGGATCGACCGGCTGCTGCAGTTCCTGTCCACGTCGGCTGCCCCGTGCGCGTTGTTCGCTCTCGGGGTCACGGTGGCGTTGCGGCCGGTCGGTGGCGTGCTCCCGGACGTGCCGGTGCTGGCGGCGATCAAGCTCATCGTGCATCCGGTGGTCGTGCTGGCCCTGCTGCAATTGCTCGGGCCGTTCGATCCGGTGTGGATCGCCACGGCCGTGCTGATGGCCGCGTTGCCGCCGGCGCTGACCGCCTACGTCTTCGCCCGCCAGTATGGCATCTGGATTGAGCAGGCCTCCAGCGTGGTACTGATCGGCACGATGCTCTCGGTGCCGACGCTGATCGGCGTGATGTGGCTGGTGCAGTCCGGCACCCTGGCGCGGCTTATGGGCGGGCCTTGAGCGGATTGCTGGCCCGCATCGAACGATGTGCCTGGGGCAGCGGACCGGGCTACCGGCAGATCAGCACCGGCACCGGGCTCAGCGTCAGCACCCTGGTGGCGACGCTGCCGAGGAGCAGCTTGGCGAGCCCGCGCCGGCCGTGCGAGCCCATGACGATCAGGTCGCAGCCGTGCTCCTTCGCCGCCGCGAGGATGCCGTCCGCCGAGAACGAGTCCTTCATGTGGACGAGCGTGCATGGCACATCGGCGGCCTTGGCCTTGTCGGCGGCGCGCGCCAGGATGGCGGCGGCAGCCTTGGCGGCGCTCTCGTCGTAGTCCCTGGACGGGAAGCCGATGGCCGCATCGCCGGCGACCACGGCAACCCATGGATCAGTGGCGTGAACCACAGTTATTTTGGCCTTGAGCCGCTGGGCCAGCGCGATGCCCTGCGACGCGGCTCGCTCCGCCAGCTCGGACCCATCGGTTGCGATCAGAATATGCTGGAACATTTATGGCCTCCAGACCCGGCGCTGACGCCGATGGCAGGAAGCTAGCGCCACGCTGCGCGTCAGCCTTGACCGGCGTCAACGCCGGGTCGGCAGGCGGACGAGCGCGCAGCCCGCAATCCGCGATCTGTCGCGGCGGAGGCAGCGGATTGCGCTCCGCTAATCCGCCTTCCGGCAAGCCACCATGTCACTGCTGATGAACGGCCGCGGGCGGCGCCGGTGGCGGGGCGTTCCGCACCACGCCGGCCACCCAGGGCACCAGCTCTGTCACCGCCTGGCCGAAGGCGGTGTCGAGGGCGCCGATGATGGCGGCGGCATCGGTGCCGTCCCGCGCTGCCTTGCCGGCGAACACCTTGCTGGCGAGGATTCGGCCGCCGGTGCCGAGCACCTTGCCGCTGAGCTCCACCTCGGCTGGTCCACCGGGCTTCGCCGGCATGCGGAAGGTGCGGATGTCGATAAGCAGTTGATAGTCGGCGTTGAGCGCATCCAGCGGACGGCTCACGGCGCTCACGTAGTGGGCGTTCTCCATGGCCTGGATGACCTTGGCCTGCACCAGCTTCGGAATCGAATCCGCCCACTGCGCGTTGCCGAAGCCCTCGGCGCCCTCGAACGGCGGCAGGACCTTCTGGTTGTCGAGTGATATCGGCGCGCCCGGGTCCGGCACCGCGATCTGCACCGGCGCCACCTTATCAACGGGTGGGAAGGTGCGTGGCGCCGTCAGGTCGTAGGTGGTGACCGGCCCTTTCACCCCGCCACCGGTGAACCGCTCCAGCCCGGCGACAATTCCGTCGAGCTTGTCGGAGTTGCGCGCCAGCGCGCCGGAGAAGGTGTTGAGGTTCTGGAGCGTGCTCTTCAGCGGCTCGGCATTCTCGACCAGGATCATGTCCAGCCGCCGCAGCGCCTCGCGCGCGGCCGATGTGAGGCTCTGGGTGGCCGCATCGTCGGCAACCAGCAGCGGCGGCGTTCCGGCCCCGGCGGCGAGGGCAGGCGCCGTGGCGCTGCCGCCGCGCAAGGCGATGGCGGTGGCGCCCGTCAGGCCCTGGAACTCGACGTCGACATGGGTATCGGCGCGCACCGGGGTTGCCGGATCGATGGCTACCGTGGCCATCACCTGCTTGGGGTTCTCCGCCGAGAGGCCGACCTCCGTCACCTCGCCGACACGGATGCCGTTGAACAGCACGGCCCCGCCCTTCAGGAGCCCCGATACCGGCGACTGGAAGCGGACCTGATAGATGGCCCGTTGCCCGAGCCCGCCGACATTCTGCAGCCAGTAAACGAACAGGAAGCCGGCAAGCATCACGGCGAGCGTGAACAGGCCGATGGCAGCGTAACGCGCTTTGTTTTCCATGGGTATCCGCCTCAGCTCAGCTTGCAGCTTGCGCCAGCCGCTCGGCGAGCAGGCGGGCCCGTTTGCCTCGGAAGTAGCTCCTGACCCAGGGATGCTCCGAGGCGAGCATCGCCGCGATCGGTCCGTCGGCCACCACCTTGCCGTCCGCCAGCACGGCGATGCGGTCCGCCGCCGTGTACAGACTCTCCAGGTCGTGGGTGACCATGAAGACGGTCAGCCCCAAGGTCCGCTGCAGCGTCTGGATCAGGGCGTCGAAGTCGCCGGCCGCGATTGGATCGAGGCCCGAGGTTGGCTCGTCCAGGAACACGATCTCCGGGTCGAGCGCCAGCGCGCGTGCGAGCGCCACGCGCTTCACCATGCCGCCGGACAGCTCGGAGGGCATCTTGGTGCCGTCGGCGGCCTTGAGGCCCACCATCTCCAGCTTGGCGGTTGCCACCTCGCGGCGCAGCCGGTCGGAAAGCTCGAGGTGCTCGCGCATCGGCAGCTCGATGTTCTCCATCGCGGTCAGCGACGAGAACAGCGCGCCCTGCTGGAACAGCACGCCCCAGCGGCGCTCCACCCCTCGGCGCGTGGCATCGTCGGCGCTGTCGAGATCGGTGCCCAGCACCTCGATGCTGCCGCGCCGCTTCGGCAATAGCCCGATGATGGTGCGCAACAGCACCGACTTGCCGCTGCCGGAGCCGCCGACGAGACCCAGGATCTCGCCACGGCGTACGTCAAGCGACAGCCCGTCGAGGACGGCGTGGGCTCCGAACCCCACCACCAGATCGCGCACGCGGATGACGGCTTCAGCCACGATTTTCACCCGCTCACATGTTGATGGAGGCGAAGAAGATGGCGAACACGCCGTCGAGCACGATCACCAGGAAGATCGACTTCACCACCGACGTCGTGGTCTGCGTGCCGAGCGACTCGGCGCTGCCCTTCACGCGCAGCCCCTCCGAGCAGGCGACGACCCCGATCGCCAGCGCCATGAACGGCGCCTTGATCATGCCGACCTTGAAGTGGGTGAGCGAGATCGCCTCCTTGAGGCGGGTGATGAAGATGTCTGGGCTCATGCCGCCGTAGAGCCAGGCGACCAGGCCGCCGCCGTAGAGCGCCGCCATCGAGCCCAAAAAGGTGAGCAGCGGCAGCGCCACCATCAGCGCGAGGATGCGCGGCAGGATCAGCACCTCCACCGGGTCGAGGCCCATGGTGCGCAGGGCATCCACCTCCTCGCGCATCTTCATGGAGCCGAGCTCGGCGGTGTAGGAGCTGCCCGAGCGGCCGGCCACCATGATGGCGACGATCAGTACGCCGATCTCGCGCAGCACCAGGATGCCGACCATGTCGACTACGTAGACATCGGCGCCGAACTTGCGGAAGTGGAAGATGCCCTGCTGGGCGATGATGCCGCCGATCAGGAAGGTGATGAGCAGGATGATCGGCACCGCCTGCAGGCCGACGCGGTCGAGATGGTGCACGAACGAGGTGAAGCGGAAACTGCGCGGGCGCTGCACGGTGCGCGCCAGCACGGCCCCGAAGGCGCCGAGCATGTCGAGGAACGGAATCGCCCCGCGTCCGCTGTCGGCCACGCTGCGGCCGAGCGCTGCGAGAGCAGCGACCACAGGATTTTCGCGCACGGGCGGTGGCGGCGTCCAGCTGTTGGCGGCCTCAAGATTATCGAGCAGGCCGCGATAGGGCTCGGCGAGACCGACCACCTGCGCGTCCTGGTTGCGGCTGCGCCAGTTCCGCACCAGGCGCTCCACCAACCAGGCGCCAAAGGTATCGAGCGCCTGCACGCCGCTCATATCGAGTGCCAGGGAGCCGGCTGTTGCGCCCTCCGACTGCACGCCGTCGATCAGCGCCTCAAGCGCACGCGCATGCGCCGCCGTCCAGGCGCCCTCTGCTGTCAGCGTCAGGTGCCCGTCGACGATGCGGCCATTCAACAGAGGCTTCACGCCTGACGCTCCCCCTCCGACTCGGCGACCGTGCCCGCGGCGTCTGGATAAACGTCGTGTCGACCGCAATCAAGTGCAGCCTCGCGCCGCCGCCGATCGGGGCAAGGGCACCGGCCTCAGCTTTTGCCAAGCGTGACGGTGACGCTCTTCATCCTGATGCCTTCGGTCAAGATTGTCACCGTCTGCTTCTTGCCGGCCGATGCAACCTGCATGGAGCCCTTGAAGCCGCCGCCGCTGATGGAAAGCTTCATCTTGTCGGCGCTGACGCTGCCCGTGGCCTGGCCGCTGGCGTTGAACGTTCGCTCCTCCCACGTGCCGGTGAGCCGCTTGCCCTGCGCCGTCAATTGGCCGCGGATCTCGACCTTGGTGCTGCCGCTGTTGCAGCGGATGGCCATGCGCAGCTTGGCGCCCTCGCCCGTGTAGTAGGCGTTACAGCGAATGCCTTCCGACTGCCCGTTGTCGTAGCGGATGTGACCGGTACCGGACCAGGAGCCACGCAAACTGTCAAACAACGTGTCGGCGTGGACCAGGGGAGCCTGCCAGAGCATTGCCGCCAGCGCGCAGGGGATGCCCGCCCAATGCAACCCTGGCGCAGCTCGCCGGCGCACCGCTCCACCTGCTGCCATCGTGCTCTCGATGACAGCATCCTTGCACTCGACCGTCTGCATCGGCCCGCTCCCGTCTCTAGACTTGCCCGCTTACATGATTGGGCGCGACGCGCATGCGACGCGC
Source organism: Hyphomicrobiaceae bacterium (assembly GCA_036280295.1). Taxonomy (GTDB): domain Bacteria; phylum Pseudomonadota; class Alphaproteobacteria; order Rhizobiales; family Hyphomicrobiaceae; genus AWTP1-13. The sequence goes on along the minus strand of DASURA010000369.1, from coordinate 35,807 downwards.
CCGACGCCGTCTAGTCGGCAACAGCGGCAAGATCTCGGCGGCATGAGCATAACGGCGACGGGGATGAATATGATTGCCTAATGCGACATCAGCACCGGGACGGACATGTGGGCGAGGAGATAGCGGCTGGCGCCGCCAAATACCAGCTCGCGGAAGCGGGTGTGGCCGTAGCAGCCCATGACGACGAGGTCGGCGTCCCAGTCCTTGGCGTAGCGGACCAACGTCTCGCCGACGCCGCCGCTGGGCGGGACCTCCTCGGTGGCCTCGCATTTCACCCCGTGCCGGGAGAGTGCGATGCAGACCTCGCCGACGGGCATCGTGGGCGCCGCTTCGCGCCATGATTGAGGGTTGATCCAGATCACCTTGACGGCGTCGGCACGCTGCAGGAGCGGCAGCGCATCGAACATGGCCCGCGCGGCCTCGCGGCGGCCGTTCCAGGCGACGACGACTTTCTGGCCCACCTGCTCGCGCACCCCGGCGTTGGGCAGGATCAGCACCGGGCGCCCGCTCTCCATGGCGAGGCGGTCGGCGATGTCCAGCCGGTCCGATCCCGGCCATTCCGGATCGGTCTGGCTGGCGACGACAAGATCGGCGGTGCGGGCGTGAGGCAGAACGCAGTCGGTGACATTGAAGGTGCCGGCGTCGTCATCGATCCATTCCGCGGCGAAGCCACGCCCGCGCACGGCGTCATCGAAGGCCGCGCGCATTGCCGGGTTCTCCGAGCGATAGAGCTGGCAGTGGCCATCGACCACCATCGGCGGGGCACCCGGCACGCCGCCGCCCATGACGGCGATCGGCGGCACCACCGACAACCCGATCAGATGCGCCTGGAACGTCTCAGCCAGCCGCACCGCCGGCGCCAGCAGCGCGTCGATGCGGCGCTTGTCATTGCAGTGGATCAGAATGGTCTTGTACGACATATCGCCGCCTCGCGTCAGAGCCAAGCTGCATTGGAAGTCATTAGCTGGCGCATGAGCTGGCTCGCCTTGACCGCGGTCAAACGAGGCGGGCTTTCAACCGGGGCTTTAGGCGGAGTGAGACCCCTCTGACGAGGGGTCTGATCCTTTTCCATGGCTTGGCCCCGTTTGCCGTTAACGACGAATCTTTAGCAACCGCGCCAGGAGCGGCCGAACCCCGTCCGCCACAGACTTAGTATGCGCCAGTGAACGCGACGGGCCGAAAGGAGCACCGGCGTTATGGCGCATAGAGCGGAGGGCGGACCTCGCGCGTGCAGTGTCGCACGCGGGAAGCAGGACCGCATGGCGCCGCGCACAGAGACTCCACCCTCAACCTTCAGGACGCTCCTCCGCCGCTTGCGCCGGATTCTGCTGGTCGCAGGCCTGCTCGCGGGCAGCTACTGGCTCTGGGAAAACCGCCAGCCGGAGTTGCGCCAGTTGGCCGGCGAGGCGCAACGGGGCTGGGCGGCGCTCTCCGCCAGGCTCGAACAGCCAGCATCGCCTTCGCCCGCCAAGCCAGCGCCGGCCCCGGTGCGCGTGGAAACCGTGAGCCGCAAGGATTTTCCCATCGTCCTGACCGGGCTGGGCACCGTCCAGGCCACCAACATGGTGACCGTGCGCTCCCGCGTCGACGGGCAGATCGTGAAGGTCGCCTTCGAGGAGGGACAGATGCTCAAGGAGGGCGACCTCCTGGTGCAGGTCGATCCGGCCCCGTTCAAGGCCGCTCTGGAACAGGCTGTGGCCAAGCTGGCTCAGGATCAGGCCAGCCTCGCCAATGCCAGGCAGGACCTGGAGCGCACGATCCCGCTCGCCAAGCAGGGCGTGTCCACCAGGCAACTGCTCGACCAGCGCACGGCTGCCGTCGCCAGTCTTACGGCGCTGGTGCAGGCCGACCAGGCAGCGATCGAGAGCGCCAAGGTGCAGCTCGACTACACCACCATCAAGGCGCCCCTGGCAGGGCGCGCCGGGTTCCGTCTCGTCGACCCTGGCAACATCGTGCATGCCAGCGACCAGACCGGCATCCTCACCATCACCCAGCTGCAGCCGATCTCGGTGGTGTTCACGGCGCCGGAGCAGCAGCTTCCCGCCATCAACGAGGCGCTCAAGTCGGGTCCGCTGCAGGTGACGGCATTCGCCTCCGACGGCCAGAAACGCCTCGGCGACGGCACGCTGCGGCTGGTCGACAACCAGGTGGACACCGCCAGCGGCACGATCAAGCTGAAGGCGAGCTTTCCCAATGACGACAATGCGCTCTGGCCCGGCCTCTCGGTGACCACACGGCTCCTGGTGAGCACCGTCCGGAATGCGGTGGTTGTGCCGGACAGCGCCGTGCAGCGCGGACCCGATGGCCTGTTTGCCTACGTCGTGACCGACAAACGGCACGCCGAGTTGCGTGATCTCCAGGTGGAGCGCATCGCCGAGGGCATGGCACTCGTCGAGAAGGGCCTGGCGCCGGGCGATCGGGTCATCACCGCCGGCCATTACCGGGTGCAGCCCGGCGCGCCGGTCGCAATCGTCGGCGGCGCCGCCCGGCCGGTATCGTTGGCATCACCTGCCGCCGTGGCGGAGGAGGCAGAACCGGCGAAAGCGCGCAGCCCGCCCAAGCCGCGCCGGCCCGCTTCAGCCAAGCCTGCCCGCAAGTCGCCGGCGCGGAGGGAGGCCCGGCCGTGAACCTCTCGGCGCCGTTCATCCGCTATCCCGTGGGCACCTCGCTGGCGATGGTGGGGATCCTGCTGGTCGGCATCGCCGCTTACTTCAACCTGCCGGTTGCGGCACTCCCGAGCGTGGATTTCCCGACCATCCAGGTGTCGGCGCGTTTCCCCGGCGCCAGCGCTGAGACGATGGCCTCGTCGGTGGCGCAGCCGCTGGAGCGGCAGCTGGCGCAGGTCCCGGGCGTGGCGCAGATGACCTCCAACAGCGGCCAGGGCGCCACCAGCATCTCCGTGCAATTCGAGCTCGACCGCGACATCGATGCTGCCGCCAACGACGTGCAGGCGGCCATCAACGCCGCCGCCGGCCAGCTGCCGAGCGACTTGCCGTCGCCGCCCATCTACCGCAAGGTGAACCCGGCAGATGCGCCGATCCTGATCCTGTCCGTAACCTCCGACACACTGCCCCTGACGGAGCTCAACGACAACGCCGATATCAAGCTTGCCCAGCAGATCAGCCAGCTCTCCGGCGTCGGGCAGGTCAACATCGGCGGCGAGCAGAAGCCCGCCATTCGCGTGCAAATCGACCCGGCGCGGCTGGTGGCCAAGAACCTGTCGCTGGAGGACGTGCGGGCGAAGCTTGCGATCACCACCGTCAACTCTCCCAAGGGCAGCATCGACGGCGCGACGCGCAGCTTCACCATCTACGCCAACGACCAGCTCACCGCCGCCGATGCGTGGAACGATGTCATCGTCGCCTACCGCAACGGGGCGCCCTTGCGCGTGCGCGACATCGGCCGCGCCGTGGCGGGCCCCGAGGATGCCAAGAAGGCAGCCTGGGCCTCGGGCAAGCGCGGCGTATTCCTGGTGGTGTACAAGCAGCCGGGCGCCAACGTCATCACCACGGTTGATCGCATCAAGGCCGAGCTGCCGCGCCTCAGGGCGTCCATGCCGCCCTCCGTCAGAGTCGAGGTGATGAGCGACCGCACCCAGACCATCCGCGCTTCCATCTGGGATGTGCAGCTCACCCTGCTGTTGACGGTTGCGCTGGTGGTGGCGGTGATCTTCGTGTTCCTGCGCTCGTTCTGGGCCACCGTCATTCCGAGCGTCACGGTGCCTTTGTCGCTGCTCGGCGCCTGCGCGCTCATGTACCAGCTGGGCTACAGCCTCGATAACATCTCGCTGATGGCGCTGACCATCTCGGTGGGCTTCGTCGTCGATGATGCCATCGTCGTGCTCGAGAACATCGTGCGCCACGTCGAGGCTGGCATGCGCCCCCTGCAGGCGGCCTACCGGGGCGCCGGCGAGATCGCCTTCACGGTGCTGTCGATCTCGATCTCGCTGGTGGCGGCGTTCATCCCTCTGCTGCTGATGGGCGGCATCATCGGCCGGCTGTTCCGCGAGTTCGCCGTGACGGTGGCACTGTGCATTGCCGTCTCGGCGTTCGTATCGCTCACGCTGACACCGATGATGGCGTCGCGGTTCCTGCGTCCCGCCGGCCAGGTGCGGCACGGTGGGTTCTACCGCTGGACTGAGCGCGGCTTCGACCGGCTGCTCGCCGGCTATGCCCGCTGGCTCGGCTTCTTCCTCCGGCACCGCTTCATGACATTGTGCCTGTTCCTGGCGACGCTCGCCGTCACCGTCTGGCTGTTCGTCATCATCCCCAAGGGCTTCTTCCCGCAGCAGGACACCGGCCTTATTACCGGCATCTCGGAGGCCGGGCAGGATGTCTCGTTCGCCGAGATGATGCGCCGCCAGGAGGCGCTGGGCGCCATCATCGGCAAGGACCCTGCCATCGCTGCCTACGCCATGTCTGTCGGCGTCGGCGGATCGACGTCGACGCTGAACACCGGCCGCTTCTACATTACACTGAAGCCGCGCGAAGAGCGCGACGTCTCCGCGTTCCAGGTCATTGCGCGCCTCAGACCGCAGCTGGAGAAGGTGGAGGGCGCGCGCCTGTTCCTGCAGGTGTCGCAGGATGTGAACGTGGGCGCACGGCTGGCGCGCACGCAGTTCCAGTACACCTTGCAGGACGCCAATCTCGACGAGCTCAACAAGTGGGCGCCCAAGATCCTGGAGACGCTGAAGGCACTGCCGGAGCTGCGCGACGTGGCCTCCGACCAGCAGATCTCCGGCACCTCCCTGACGCTCGATATCGATCGCGACCAGGCGGCCCGTTATGGGCTGACGCCGCAGCTGATCGACGACACGCTTTACGATGCCTTCGGCCAGCGCCAGGTTGCGCAGTACTTCACGCAGCAGAACAGCTACCACGTGGTGATGGAGATCCTGCCCGAGCTGCAGGGCGACGTGGCCAGCCTCGACAAAATCTACATCACCTCGCCCACTACCGGGCAGCAGGTACCGCTCGGCGCCTTTGCCAAGTGGACGACCCGCGAGACCGTGCCGCTGTCGATCAGCCACCAGGGCCAGTTTCCCGCCATCACCATCAGCTTCAACCTGGCGCAGGGCGTGGCCCTCGGCACCGCTACGGACGCGATCCGGAGGGCCGAGCGCGAGATGCAGGCACCGGCTTCGCTGATCGGCACCTTCCAGGGCAACGCGCAGGCATTCCAGGAATCATTGCGCACGGTGCCGCTGCTGATCCTGGCGGCGCTGCTCGTGGTCTACCTGATCCTGGGCATTCTCTACGAGAGCTACATCCACCCGCTCACGATCCTCTCGACACTGCCGTCCGCCGGCGCCGGGGCGATCGCCACGCTGATGCTGTTCGGCTTCGACTTCAGCCTGGTGGCGATGATCGGCGTCATCCTGCTGATCGGCATCGTGAAGAAGAACGGCATCATGATGGTCGATTTCGCCATCGCCGCCGAGCGCGAGGAGCATCTCTCCGCTGTGGATGCGGTGCGCAAGGCGGCGCTGCTCCGCTTCCGGCCGATCATGATGACGACCGCGGCGGCGCTGCTGGGCGGCGTGCCGCTGATGCTGGGCCACGGCACCGGCGCCGAGATCCGCCAGCCGCTCGGCTACGCCATGGTGGGCGGACTGCTGGTGAGCCAGGCACTCACCCTGTTCACGACGCCGGTGATCTACGTCTACCTGGACCGGCTGGCGAGCTGGATGGGCGGCGGGGCGGCGCGGCGCGTGGAGCAGGAGGCGCCCGATCGCGCGGCGGCGGAGTAGGTCGGATGGCGCTAGTGCGATGATCGAGAAGCCCACTTCATCGGTTTGGCTGGGTGGCGAAGCGGACTTCTTGGTCTGAATCGCACTAGCCATCATAAAGTTGGCTCGTGTCCTTCAGATTGCGAAATTCGTTCCAACCTTGCGGCACGATGAGCACGAATTTCGCGATCAGGACACCAGCAAAGATCCAGCATGTTTGAGGCCGCATCGGCCATCGAGCTCATTTGGCGAAATATGTGGTATTGCGCGACCGCATTGGGGCTTGCTCGATGTGCCCAAAATCCGCTATGCGCAATTTGATATCGGTCCCTGAGGGGAGCAGCCTCGCAATGCCGCGGCCTCGAAAAAAGCGTCGCGCAGGAGGCGACACCGCGTCCTGCGGTCCTGTTCTTGACCTCAACAGCCATATCGCGACCAAGGTGGCGGTGTTCGCCAATCGGCTCTCGCGCTCCGCCTCCCGCTATTATCGCAAGCGCTATGGCATCGGTGTCGTCGACTGGCGGCTGGTGATGTTCATCGGCCACGCGGTGGAGACGCGCGCCAATCGCATCTGCAGCGAAACCGACCTCGACAAGGGCGCGGTGAGCCGCAGCCTCAACACCCTCCAGCGCATGGGCCTGGTCAGCGTGGAGGAGGACGGCATCGACAATCGGCGCAACAACATCACCCTGACCGCCAAGGGGCGTGCCTTGCACGATGAGATGGTGCCCGTCGCGCTCGACCGGCAGAGCGACCTGGTGGCCGACCTGACCAAGGTGGAGATCGACCTGTTCACGGCGCTGATCGATCGCATGCAGGCCACGGTGGCGGATGGCGAGCCTCTGCCTGACGAGCCTCTCTCCACGGCGGCCCTCCCTGCCGTGCCGCCGGCAGAGCGCCCGCCCCGCCCCGGGAAAGTGCCCAGGCACCCGCGCCAGGGCCGGCGCCGGTGATCGTCGTGTCCTCCTGCGCCGCCATCGACGCCGTCACGTCCGGCGCTGGCGCGGCGGCCGCGCCCGGATCGCCTCCTCGTTGATGTCGCTGCCCCAGCCCGGGCGCGTCGGCACCACGAGCTGGCCGTTCTCCACCACAGGTGGATGCGTCAGATACTCGCCGCGCCAAGGCACGTCGTCGCCCTCGTACTCCATGATGCGGAAGTTGGGCACCGCGGCGCAGAAATGCGCGCTCATCAGCGTCGCCAGATCGCCATAGTAGTTGTGCGGGGCAACATCGATCTCGAACGCATCCGCCAGGGTTGCGACGCGGATCGACTCCCATAGGCCGTTCCACGGCACATCGACGATGGCAACGTCGACCGCGTACTGTTGCAGGAACGGCCGGTGCTGCTTCAGGCCGTAGAGCGACTCCAGCGATGCGATCGGCGTGCGTGTCGAGCGGCGGATCAGGGCAAGCGCATCGGCGTCGTGGATGTCAACCTCGAGCCACGCCAGCTTGAACGGCTCGACGGCCTGTGCGATGCGCAGATAGCCGTCGGTGCGCTGGCTGAAGTTCAGGTCGAACATGATGCCCATCTGCGGGCCGGCACCCTCGCGGAAGGCGGCGAGCACGTCGCTGATCTGGCCGATCCAGGCGGCGTCAGCCTTGCGGTCGAGGAGGCCGGGCACGATGCGGAAGCCGGGATTGAAGGGCCGCGCACCCTCGCCCACTTGCAGCGGGTTGGTCTTGAGCGCCTTATAGCCGCGGCGCACGGCTTCCCGGCCGAGGTCCTTCACGTCGTCAAGCGTGCGCAAGGGAGGCAGGCGGAGCTCATTTTCGAAAAAATCGCGCTGCCAGACGCGGAAGCTGCCGCAGTGGGACCAGTAGAGGTCAAGCCTGTCGCGCATGGCGCCGCCGAACAGGGCATAGACTGGCACGCCGAGGGCCTTCGCCTTCACGTCCAGGCAGGCATTTTCGATCGCGGCGATCGCCTGGTGGTTGGCACCGCCGGCAGCCATGCGCGAGATCGCGTGCAGCGACGCACTGAGGCGCCCGACATCGCGCGGGTCCATGCCCTGCACAACGCCCGCATAGCGGCGGATCAAATCGCTGATGCCGCCCGCACCGAAGCCGTCATAGAACTCGGACCAGCCTGTCAGCCCCTCGTCTGTCGTGATCTTCAGGAACGAGGTGGTGCGCCAGCCACCGTCTGCGTGCAGGTCCTCGATCTTGACGATGCGCATGGCTGGCAGGCTCCTCTTTCACTATCGCGAAATGCACGGGCGCAGGCTGGACGATGCGCGATGGATCGTGCTTGCGACCAACGTCGGGGTCCGCGCGCGGCCGGATCAGTTTAACACCAAGTGGGCTGGCGGCGGCGTCTGCGTTGACTGGCCAATCGCTGCACGGGACGCTAGTGTCGTGCCGGGCTCTAGCGAGAAAACCCAACCCAGCAGGGAGGATGATATGAAGGGAACGATTTTGCGGGGCGCGGTCATTGCTGCCGCCTTCGCCCTTGCCGGAGCGGCGAGCGCGATGGACGTGAAGTTTATGACCGGCCCGCAGGCCGGCTTCTGGGTGCCATTGGGCGGCCAGCTCAAGGATGGCTGGGAAAAGACCATTCCGGGGCTCAAGGTGCAGAACCTCCCCGGCGCCGGCATCGCCAACGTGCGTGCCATCCAGACCGGCAAGGCGGACGTGGGCTTTGCCAACACCATCTCGACGGCCGATGCCGTGGCGGGCACGGGCGAGCCGCCGCTCAACACCAAGCACGACAAGGTCTGCAACGTCGCGACCCTCTACCCGCAATACTTCCAGCTCGTGGTGACCGCCGATTCCGGCATCAACTCGCTGAAGGATCTGAAGGGCAAGGGCGTCGCCACCCAGGTCAAGGGCAACACCGGCGAGCTCATTACCCGCCACGTGTTGAAGTCGGTGGGCCTGACCTACAACGACGTGAAGGCGAGCTTCACCAACAGCTATACAGACAGCGTCGAGCAGCTGAAGGACAACCGCATGCACGCGTTCGGGCTGGGCACCGGCATCCCGGCCAGCTCGCTCATGGACCTGGCGTCGGCGCGCGACATGAAGCTGCTCGACATGGCCGCGATCTACGAGCCGATGCGCAAGATCAACCCGGCCTACAAGCTGGTCACGATCCCCAAGGGCACCTACCCCAAGCAGGATAAGGACGTGCAGGTGATCGGCTACTACACCCACGTCATCGCCGCCTGTTCGCTGCCGGCGGACACCGTCTACAAGATGACGGCGGCCATCTACGACAAGAAGGACGGCATGGCGGCGGTCTACAAGGAGCTGGCCAAGATGACGCCTGAGATCATGGCGCAGGACATCGGCGTGCCGTTCCACGCCGGCGCCGCCAAGTGGTACAAGGAGAAGGGCATCTCCGTGAAATAGGTCGCTCGAAGCGACGCGGACGTCAGGCCCTTCCGAGTCTGACATCCTGGATCTACGCAGGTCCTAGGAAATTGGTGTCAGACCCAGTGGTCTGACACCCCAAGAACCGAGTGCCTAGGGCAGGAAAAGCATCTCATGACGAGCAATACTACCAAGCGCGATTGGCTGCGCCATGTCGCGGCGGCTGTCGCCCTGGCCATGGCGCTCTACCACCTCTACGTCACCGTACCGCCGCTCGACTTCATCTCGCCGTCCCTGCGCGAGGTGTTCCGTGGGCCGCTCACCGACTACCTGTTCCGCGCCCTTCACCTGGGCTTCGCGCTGGTCCTCACCTTTCTCTACTTCCGCCTGAAGTCGCCGACCGACGACGACCTTGCGATGCTGAAGCCGGACGCGCGGGCCGAGGTGGAAAGCAGGTACCGGACGCCATCGTGGCTCGACCTGCTGCTGGTCGTCGCGAGCGTGGTGTGCATCGGCTACATCTTCTGGAACTACGACTACATCATAAACCGCATCATCTACATCGATGAAATGGCGTGGTCGGACATCGCCTGCAGCGTGGTCCTGATCCTGCTCGTCCTTGAAGGCACGCGCCGCGTGCTCGGGCCAGCCCTGCCGATCACCTGCCTGGTATTCGTCATTTACGCCTTCGGATTCACGCAGGTCGAGCCGTTGAGCCTTGTCGATCAGCTCTACCTGTCGACCGAGGGCATCTTCGGCCAGCCGCTGGCGGTGTCGGCATCCTACGTGATGATCTTCGTGCTGTTCGGCGCCTTCATGGAGCGCACTGGCACCGGCCAGCTGTTCATGGACTTTGCCATGGGCATCACCGGCCACACCGCCGGCGGCCCCGGTAAGGTCTCGGTGGTATCCTCGTCGCTGTTCGGCACCATCTCCGGCTCCGCCGTCGCCAACGTGATGGTGGACGGGCCGATCTCGATTCCCCTGATGAAGCGCACCGGCTTCAAGGCGCACTTCGCGGCCGCAGTGGAGGCGACGGCCTCCACCGGCGGCCAGATCATGCCGCCGATCATGGGCGCCGCGGCGTTCGTGATGGCCGAGTTCCAGGGCGTGAGCTACGCCCAGGTGGTGATCTGGGCTGCCATCCCGGCGGTGCTGTACTACGTCGCCTGCTTCGCCGCGGTGCACTTCGAGGCCAAGCGCCAGGGGCTGCTGGGCGTACCGCGCAACGAGCTGCCGGTGCTGCGCGACGTGCTCGCGGCACGCGGGCATCTGTTCATCCCCGTCTGCTCGATCCTGTTCGTCATGTACTCGGGCTACAGCGCGCCGCTGGCGGCGCTGACGGGAACGCTGATGTGCTTCCCTGCCGCCTGGTTCGGACCGGCCGTTACGCTCATCCTGCCAGTGCTGACGGCCCTGCCGGTGGTGTGGCACGGATTCCCGGCGCTGATCCCGGCGATTTTCGGGCTGCACCCGCTCATCGAGGCGGCCATCTTCGCGGCAATCATCGGGCTCTGGCTGTGGGCGGTGCAGGGCAAGACGATCTACCTCAAGATCGAAGGGCGGCCGATTGTCGACGCGATGATCGATGGCGCCCGCAACACTCTGCCCGTGGCACTTGCCTGCGCCGCCGCCGGTATCATCATCGGCATCGTCATCCTGACCGGTCTTGGCATCACCTTCACGCAATGGGTGGTCGACATCTCGCAGAACGTGCTGCTGCTGGCCCTGGTGCTCACGATGATGGCCGGCATTGTCCTCGGCATGGGCATGCCGACCACGCCCGCCTACATCATCATGGTCTCGCTGCTGGTGCCGGCGCTCATCAAGCTGGGCGTCATCATCCCCGCCGCGCACATGTTCGCGTTCTACTTCGCGATCCTCTCGTCCATCACGCCGCCGGTGGCGCTTGCCGTGTTCGCCGCGGCCGGGCTGGCCAAGGCGGACTTGTGGAAGGCCGGCTTGGCCGCCGTGAAGGTGGGGGCGGCCGGGTTCGTCGTGCCGTTCATGTTCGTGTACGACCCGTCGCTGCTGATGATCGGCGACTGGCCGCATATCGTCTGGCGTCTGGTGCTCTCCTGCGTCGGCATCGCGCTGCTGGCTGGAGGCCTGCACGGCTATTTTCTCAGATGGATGCCGATGTGGGAGCGCGGCGTTGCCATTCTCGGCGCCATTCTGCTGGTCGTCCCGACCTTGTGGGCCGATCTGGCCGGCCTCGCGATCATGGCGGCGGTGATCGTTTTCGAGCTCCTTGTTCGTGCCGGTCCCGCCCCGGTCCCGGCTTCGGTCGGCGCTGCGGCCGCAGGAAAGCCGCAAAGGCCCCATGCGTAAACGCCCCGAGGAGCTGCGCTCCCATCGCTGGCTCGGCGTGCAGGATCTGCGCGCCTTCGGCCATCGCGCCCGCCTGCGCCAGATGGGCTACGACGCCGAGGACTGGCAGGGCAAGCCGGTGATCGGCATCGTCAATACCTGGAGCGACATCAACGCTTGCCACGCCCACCTGCGCGACCGCGCCGAGGACGTTAAGCGCGGCGTGCTTCAGGCGGGCGGGCTGCCCATGGAGCTGCCGGCGATCTCCCTGGCGGAGCCGTTCGTGAAGCCCTCCACGATGCTCTATCGAAACTTCCTGGCGATGGAGACGGAGGAGTTGCTGCGCTCGCACCCGATCGACGGCGCGGTGCTGCTCGGCGGATGCGACAAGACCACGCCCGGCCTCATCATGGGTGCCATCTCCATGGGGCTGCCGGCGATCTACGTCCCGGCCGGCCCGCAGCTGCGCGGCAACTGGCGCGGCCAGACGCTCGGCTCCGGCTCTGACGCCTGGAAGTACTGGGACGAGAAGCGTGCGGGCAATATCTCGGAGGAGGACTGGGCGGCGATCGAGGGCGGCGTGGCACGCTCGTTCGGCACCTGCATGACGATGGGCACCGCCGCCACCATGATGGCGATTGCCGAGGTGCTGGGACTGGCGCTGCCCGGCGCTTCGTCAATCCCCGCTGCCGATGCCGGTCATCCGCGCATGTGCGGCCAAGCCGGGCGGCGGATCGTCGAGATGGTGTGGGAGGACGTCAAGCCGGCCGACATTCTGACTCCGGCGGCGTTCGAGAATGCCATTGCCGTGCACATGGCCATGGGCGGGTCCACCAATGCCATGATCCATGTGATTGCCATGGCGCGCCGGGCCGGCATCGCCCTTTCCCTTGACGACTTCGACCGCATCTCGCGCAAGGTGCCGGTGATCGCCAATGTGCGGCCGTCCGGGGCCCACCTGATGGAGGACTTCTTCTATGCCGGCGGCATTCTGGCGCTGATGAAGGTGCTGGCGGACCGGCTGGATGGCCGGGCGGTGGCCGTGAACGGCCGGACACTCAGCGAAAACATCGCCCACGCCGAGGTGTTCCACCCTGATGTCATCCGCCCACTCGACAAGCCGATCTACGCCGAGGGCGGCACGGCGGTGCTGCGCGGCAACCTGGCGCCCGGCGGTGCCGTCATGAAGCCATCGGCCGCGGAGCCCCGGCTGTGCCAGCACCGCGGCCGTGCCGTGGTGTTCCGCGACTACAACCACATGGCCGCGGAGATCGATCGCGACGACCTCGAGGTGACGGCCGACGACGTGCTGGTGCTGCAGAATTCCGGGCCGAAGGGCGGGCCGGGCATGCCGGAATGGGGCATGCTGCCGATCCCGCGCAAGCTGGTGCGCGCCGGCGTGCGCGACATGCTGCGCCTCTCGGACGCACGCATGTCGGGCACCAGCTACGGCGCCTGCATCCTGCACGTGGCGCCGGAGAGTTTCGTCGGCGGCCCGCTGGCACTTGTACAGACAGGCGACGTGATCGAGGTGGACGTGGCGCAGCGCCGCCTTCACCTCCATGTGTCGGATGAGGAGCTGGCGCGCCGCCGGGCGACGTGGGTGGCGCCCGCCCCGCGCTATGAGCGCGGCTACGGCCGCATGTTCCAGGAGCACATCGGCCAGGCCGATTCGGGGTGCGACTTCGACTTCCTGGAGCACGGCGCCCCCGTGCCGGAGCCGGAGATCCATTGAGGGTCAGACGGCCTGCGGCTTGCGGCCGTGCGCGATCATCTTGGCCGCGATGTTACGGCGGGCGGTCAAGAACGCGAAGGGCTCCATGCATTAGCGCAGCTTCGACACGTGCTCTTCAACGTGCGCGTTGAACGCCTCCAGTGAAATCGTCTCCTCGCGCGCAATCTCTGCGCGTGCCTCGTCGAGGTACGGCTTGACTCACGAGAGGTCACCGAGCTTCGCCTCCTCCTCCTCCAGCAAGAGCTGCCCGACAGAAAAGCGGACCGCCTCCTCGACCGACGGGAACCGTCCGGTGGCAACAGCGGCTCCAGCTCCTGCTGCTACTCGGGTGACAGGGTGATGCTCATGGCGCTCAGCATGGTGCGCACGGTCGCTGTCGCCGAGCGGTGTTCTTATCTGGCTGAAATAACAGGCTGTTCATGTCGATCAACGCCGGTCACGCCTGCGCGAGCACCCCTTCCAACGCTCGCGCTTCATCCCATCTTCATAGCAACGCGACTGGCCGCGGATGACAGACACGCACCTGTCTTCCGGGAGCGCGGTGAACCCGCCGCTGCTCCGGACCCACGGGCTTTGCCCCGCTCCCCCCGGACTGCCCTGGGTCCCGGCCGCGCGTTTCGATTAAAACGGATAATGCCGGTGCCCCGACTGGATGGTGATCCACCGGAGCTCGGTGAACTCGTTGATGGCCGCCTTGCCGCCGAAGCGGCCGTAGCCTGAGTCCTTCACGCCGCCGAAGGGCATCTGCGCCTCGTCGTGCACGGTCGGGCCGTTGATGTGGCAGATGCCGGTTTCCAGCCGACGCGCCACCGCGAACGCGCGGGTGATATCGCGGCCGAACACCGCCGAGGAGAGACCGTAGGGCGTGTCGTTGGCGATGCGCACCGCATCGTCGACGCCCCTGGCCCGTACTACCGTGGTCACCGGCCCGAACGATTCCTCCTCGTAGATGCGCATGGCCGGGGTGACGTGGTCGAGCACGTGGGCGCCGATGAGCGTGCCCTTGATCTCGCCCCCGGCCACCAGCCTGGCGCCCTTGGCGACGGCGTCGAGCACCAGTGCGGTGACGCGCTCGGCGGCGCCGTGGTCCACCACGGAGCCCAGGATCGCCTTGCCTTCGCGCGGGTCGCCGACCGACAGCGACTTGGCCTTGGCGGCAAGCTTGGCCACGAACGCGTCGGCCACTGCCTCGTCGACGACGATGCGCTCGGTCGACATGCAGATCTGGCCCGAGTTGGCGAAGGCGCCGAACGCGGCGGCGTTCACCGCCTCGTCGAGGTCGGCGTCATCGAGCACAACCAGGGGAGACTTGCCGCCCAGCTCCAGGAGCACGGGCTTCAGGTATTCCGCACACTTCCTGGCGATGATCTTGCCGACGCGCGAGGAGCCGGTGAAGTTGACGCGCCGCACCGCCGGATGGGCGATCAGCGCGTCCACCACCTCGCCGGCGTCCTTGGGCGCGTTGGTGACGACGTTGACGACGCCGGGCGGGAAGCCGGCCTCGCGGAACAGCGCGCCGATCAGCCGGTGCGTGCCGGGGCACATCTCCGAGGCTTTCAGCACCACCGTGTTGCCGCACGCCAGCGGCATGGCGATGGCCCGTACGCCGAGGATTACCGGCGCGTTCCACGGCGCGATGCCGGCCACCACGCCCACCGGCTGGCGGTAGCCCATGGCCAGGCTGCCGGGCACGTCCGAGGGGATGATCTCTCCGGCGATCTGCGTGGTCATGGCCGCCGCCTCGCGCACCATGCCGGCGGCCAGCATGCAATTGAAGCCGGCCCACATGGCGGTAGAACCGGTCTCGCCGGCCATGACGGCGGCGAACCTGCCGCCGGCGGCGCCGATCAGATCGGCAGCCTTGTTAAGCAGGGCGCGGCGCGCGGCTGGTGCCATCTCCGACCATGCCGGGAACGCGGCCGCGGCAGCGTCAGCGGCGCGGCTGGCGTCGGCCGCGCTGGCGGCGGCGGCGCGGGTGGCGGTACTGCCGGTCATCGGGTCAAGACGATCGAAGGTGGCGCTGCCGGCGGCGCTCTCGTCGGCGTTGTTGATCAACAGGTCGACTGCAATCATCGTTTTGCTCCCCAGGGACTTGTTGTTCGGCTGCGGTCCAGCCGCAACCGCCGTTCCAGTCGCTTGCGCCTCTGCCGCCATCTGTCTTGTCACGGCTCGCCGCAAGACCGGGCTGCCGTTCACCGGCAGATGCCCGCAAGCAGCTTGTGGCAGCGCATCGCCGTCGCGCATGGGCTCCGCGCTGGCAATTTGCCCGGGCCGCCGGCCCTTGCCGCTTTCCGCCGTGCCGCCCAGATAGGCGCGCCGCACAGCCGGGTCGTTGCGCAAGCCCTCAGATGAGCCCTCGCCGACGATGCGGCCGTTCTCCAACAGGTAGCCGCGGTCGGCGATCGCCAGGGCTTGGCGGGCATTCTGCTCAACGAGCAGCACGCCCACGCCCAGTGCCTTGATCCTGGCCAGCGCCTGGAACAGCTCGCTGCAGATCAGCGGCGACAGGCCAAGCGACGGCTCGTCGAGCAGCAGCACATCCGGGTCGGACATCAGCGCGCGGCCGACGGCCACCATCTGGCGCTCGCCGCCGCTCATCGTGTTTGCAGCCTGGCTCATGCGCTCGGCGAGGCGCGGAAACAGCGCCACGACGCGCTTCAGATTCTCCCCGGCGCGGGGGCGGGCCCTGGCTGGGAAGGCGCCGAGCTCAAGGTTGTCGCGCACCGACAGCTCGGGGAAGATGCCTCGGTCCTCAGGCACCAGGGCCAAGCCGGCGTCGACCAGCATGTGCGGCGGCAGCGCTGTGAGATCGGTGTCGCCCAAGGCGATGCGCGCCCCGGCGAGGTGCGGAACAAGGCCCCCCAGCGCCTTGAGGCACGACGATTTGCCGGCACCGTTGGCGCCAAGCATGACAACGATCTCGCCGCGTCCGACCTGCAAAGACACGTCGTCGATCGCCAGATGCTTGCCGTAGCTGACCGACAAATGCGAAACCTTCAGCATTCCCTCCATCCCTCGGGAACGCTCATCGCTATCGTTGGAGCGGCCAGGCTGCCCGCTCCTCGTGCACCCTTCAAAAGGGCGTTTGCGCGTTTTCCCGATACGCACATGAGCCGGTGCCGGAACCTTGGTCAACTGCCAAGTTGCCGGCGCCCAGGTGCGCGCCATATGCCCAAACTTTGTGAGCGCCCCACGCTGCAAGCGCGGTCAATCGCCCAAAATTTAGGCGCCAGGTTCGCATCGTTGCCAGGTGGCATGTCGTGAGCTGCAGATAATTTGCCTTTGTTATCAGCGCGTTATTCGCGTGCTTTCCGCATGGCACGTCGATTGCTCTTGCACTGCCGGGGGCCTGGTGCACCCGCAATTTGCTTTCGCATCAAAAGGTGGTGTCACTCTCATGACTCGCAACTTCCTCAGGATTGCGGCGGCCGCGCTCGTGCTGGCCGTGGCGCCGCTTGGCGGACAAGCCCGGGCGCAGGAGACCATCAAGGTCGGTATTTTGCATTCCCTCTCGGGAACGATGGCCATCAGCGAGACCACGCTCAAGGACGTGATGCTGATGCTGATCGAGGATCAGAACAAGAAGGGCGGCCTGCTCGGCAAGAAGCTGGAGCCGGTTGTTGTCGATCCAGCCTCGAACTGGCCGCTGTTTGCCGAGAAGGCGCGCGAGCTCATCACCAAGAACAAGGTCGCGGCCGTGTTCGGCTGCTGGACCTCGGTGTCGCGCAAGTCCGTGCTCCCGGTTTTCAAGGAGCTGAACTCGGTCCTGTTCTATCCGGTGCAGTACGAGGGCGAGGAGAGCGAGCGCAACGTGTTCTATACCGGTGCCGCTCCGAACCAGCAGGCGATCCCTGCTGTCGACTACCTGATGAGCAAGGACGGCGGCTCGGTGAAGCGCTGGGTGCTGGCGGGCACTGACTACGTCTATCCGCGCACCACCAACAAGATCCTCGAGGCGTACCTGAAGGCGAAGGGCGTCAAGGAAGACGACATCCTGATCAACTACACGCCGTTCGGGCATTCCGACTGGCAGACGATCGTGTCCGACATCAAGAAGTTCGGTTCGGCCGGAAAGAAGACCGCCGTGGTCTCCACCATCAACGGCGACGCCAACGTTCCCTTCTACAAGGAGCTCGGCAACCAGGGCATCAAGGCCACCGACATCCCGGTGGTGGCGTTCTCGGTCGGCGAGGAGGAGCTTGCCGGTCTCGACACAAAGCCGCTGGTCGGCCATCTCGCGGCCTGGAACTACTTCCAGTCGGTGAAGGCGCCGGTCAACGCCACCTTCATCAAGCAGTGGCACGCCTTCACCAAGAACCCGAAGCGCACCACCAACGATCCTATGGAAGCCCACTACATCGGCTTCAACATGTGGGTGAAGGCGGTGGAGAAGGCCGGCACCACCGACCCCGACAAGGTGATCGATGCGCTGCCCGGCATCAAGGCGCCCAACCTCACCGGCGGCACGTCGGAGATGCTGCCCAACCACCACATCACCAAGCCGGTGCTGATCGGCGAGGTGCGCGCCGATGGGCAGTTCGACGTGGTGTGGAAGACGAAGAGCCTGGTCCCCGGCGATGCCTGGTCCGACTTCCTGCCCGGCTCGAAGGACCTGGAGGCCGACTGGGTCAAGCTCAAGTGCGGCAACTACAACAAGGCCACCACGAAGTGCGGTGGCGCCGGCTAGTGCGATGTTCGAGAAGTTCGCACCATCGCGCGCGACTGGGTGGAGAAGCGCACTTCTCGATCTGAAGCACGCTGGCGGTCAGTCGGATGAACGATTGCGACGAGTGCGCAACATGGTCCGGAGGCGGCACGGTTTCGCCGCCTCCCACCTCTCAACGCCATGCCGGGGCTCGGTTACATTGCTTGTGCTACGTAGGATCTCACACTGCATCGCCGTGCTCCTCTGCACGCTCGGCATCGGCCTGGCGGCGATAGGCCTTGTCACAAGCCGGGCCTACGCCGGCCCCTATGAGGATGCGCTGCCCGGGTTTGCGGAGGACTCGCTGAGCGACACCGGCGATGCCATAGACAAGGTAGCGGCCAGCGGCAGCCCGATGGCTGCTCCGCTGCTCGGGGCCCTCAGAGACGCGCGCCTGCTCTTCAGCGCCGCCGAGAAGAAAGTCTACATCAAGTCCGAGGCCGGCAAGCTCACGGACGCAGCCACCGGCAAGGAGATCGCAGGCGAGGCGCCCGCCGACATCGACAACGTGCGCGTCAACAACCGGCTGCGCATCGTCATCGATGCCGCCCTTGGCAGCCTGATGCTGATGGCGCCCGACCCGGACCGGCGCCGCGGGGCCGCCCAGGCCGTCTTCAAATCGCACGAAGAGAACGCGCTTCCCGCGCTGGAGAAGGCCCTCGGCGCGGAGACAGACCTGCAGGTCAGGCGCGCCCTCACCGAAGCGCGCGCCGCGGTCATCCTCAACAAGGCAGACGCGAACCCCGTGGACAGGATCAAGGCAGTGGGCGCCATCCTCGAGCGCGGCGATCTCGACGCGCTGTCCCTGCTCGAAGGATTGCCGGCAGGCCAGCCGGCCGAGGTTCAAGCTGCGGTTACCGCTGCGATTGCCAAGATCAAGAGCAGCCTTGCCATGTGGGCCGGTGCACAGAATGCCTGGTACGGACTGTCGCTCGGCTCGGTGCTGCTGCTCGCCGCCATCGGCCTCGCAATCACCTTCGGCGTGATGGGCGTCATCAACATGGCGCACGGCGAGATGGTGATGCTGGGCGCCTACACCACGTTCGTTGTCCAGGAGGCGATCCGTGGCTGGGCGCCGGGCCTGTTCGACTATTCCCTCGCCATCTCCATTCCGCTCGCCTTCCTCGTCGCTGGCGTCGTCGGCATTGTCATCGAGCGTGGCGTGATCCAGTTCCTCTACGGCCGGCCGCTGGAGACGCTGCTCGCCACCTGGGGCATCAGCCTGATCCTGCAGCAGGCGGTACGTACGGCGTTCGGCGCCAACAACCGCGAGGTCGGCACGCCGAGCTTCATGTCGGGCACCGTTGAGGTGGGCGGACTCGCCATCACGCTGAACCGGCTGTGGATCATCGTCTTCGCCTGCGCGGTGTTCGCCGCGCTGCTGGCCGCGCTTCGATACACCACCCTCGGGCTGCATATGCGTGCCGTCACCCAGAACCGCAGCATGGCGAGCTCGATGGCCATCAACACGGGACGCATCGATGCGCTCACCTTCGGCCTCGGCTCCGGCATCGCCGGCCTCGCCGGGGTGGCGCTGTCGCAGATCGACAACGTCTCGCCCAACCTCGGCCAGAGCTACATCATCGACAGCTTCCTGGTGGTGGTATTCGGCGGGGTCGGCAATCTCTGGGGTACGCTGGTCGGCGCCCTGACGCTGGGCGTCGCCAACAAGTTCCTGGAGCCATATGCCGGTGCGGTGCTGGGCAAGATCGCCCTGCTGGTGCTCGTCATCCTGTTCATTCAAAAGCGGCCGCGCGGGCTGTTTGCGCTCAAGGGCCGCGCGGTCGAGGCATGATCACACGCAAGCTCTTCGAGGCGACAGACGGCCGCGGCTGGGTCTTTCTCGGCATTCTGCTGGCGGCGGCGGCCATCGTGCCGTGCCTCAACATCTTCGTGCCGCAGACCTCTCCGTTCCACATCACCACCACCACCGTGGCGCTGTGGGGCAAGTACCTGTGCTTCGCCCTGCTAGCCCTCTCGCTCGACCTTGTGTGGGGCTACTGCGGCATTCTCTCGCTCGGCCACGGCGCGTTCTTCGCGCTCG
This sequence comes from Hyphomicrobiaceae bacterium, assembly GCA_036280295.1. Lineage (GTDB taxonomy): Bacteria > Pseudomonadota > Alphaproteobacteria > Rhizobiales > Hyphomicrobiaceae > AWTP1-13. The sequence continues at coordinate 15,970 of DASURA010000369.1, read as the reverse complement.
GCGGCTACGCCATGGGCATGTACCTGATGCGCCAGATCGGTACGCGCGGCAGCTACGCGCATCCGATCCTGCCCGACTTCATGATGTTCCTGAACTGGAAGGAGCTGCCCTGGTACTGGTACGGCTTCAACCATTTTCCGTATACCGTGATGATGATCGTGCTGGTGCCTGGCGTGCTGGCGTTCGTGTTCGGCTGGTTCGCCTTCCGCAGCCGCGTCACCGGCGTCTACCTGTCGATCATCACCCAGGCGCTCACTTTCGCGCTGATGCTTGCCTTCTTCCGCAACGATTTCGGCTTTGGCGGCAACAACGGCCTCACCGATTTCTACGATCTCCTCGGCTTCTCCGTTCGTGCGCCTGAGACGCGAGCTGTGCTGTTCGCGATCTCGGCCATCGCTCTCGCGCTGGGCTATCTCATCGCCCAGGCGGTGGTCCGTTCCAAGGCCGGCAAGGTGCTGATCGCCATCCGCGATGCCGAGAGCCGCACGCGGTTCCTGGGCTACCGCGTCGAGACCTACAAGACCTGCGTCTTCGCCCTGTCCGCCTGCATGGCGGGCGTGGCCGGCGCCCTCTATGTTCCCCAGGTCGGCATCATCAACCCGAGCGAGTTCCACCCTGCCAACTCCATCGAGGTCGTCATCTGGGTGGCCCTCGGCGGCCGCGGCACACTGGTGGGCGCGGCGCTCGGCGCCATCATCGTCAACTACCTCAAGACCATCTTCACCATCGGCGCGCTCGCTCCCTACTGGCTGTTCGTGCTCGGCGCCATCTTCGTGCTGGTGACGATCTTCTTGCCGAAGGGTGTTCTCGGCCTGCTTTCAGGCCGGCGAGACGAGTCAATCGCTCGTTCAGGGGTCCCCTCCCCCCTTGTGGGGGAGGGACAGGGCGGGGGGGACGGCGGGACGTTCGAGGTCGGGAGTCCCCCCACCCCTAACCCCTCCCCACAAGGGGGAGGGGGACCGGTTGCGCCGGGCGGAAAGGGTCTCGCTTCTCTCCATCGTTCAGCGACCCAACCCGCGGAGTGAGAGCCATGTCCAACCCCGCCATCGCCAGGCCGCGCGAGGTCACGCAGAGCCTGCTCTATCTCAACGGCGTGAGCGTCAGCTTCGACGGCTTTCGGGCCCTCAACAACCTGGCGCTCGACCTCTCGCACGGCGAGATGCGCGCCATCATCGGCCCCAACGGCGCCGGCAAGACGACGATGATGGATGTGATCACCGGCAAGACCCGGCCGGATGCGGGGGAGGTGCTGTTCAACAACGGCAGCATCGATCTCACTCGGGAGGACGAGGCGGCGATCGCCCAGCTCGGCATCGGCCGCAAGTTCCAGAAGCCGACCGTGTTCGAGAACCATACGGTCGAGGACAACGTGTTGCTGGCGCTTGAAGGCGCGCGCTCGGTTCGCCGCAACCTGTTCTGGCGCCCGAATGGCGATGCTGAGCGCATCGGCGAGATCCTCGCCACCATCGGCTTGGCACCGCATCGCGCCCGCCTCGCGGGCGCGCTTTCACATGGCCAGAAGCAATGGCTGGAGATCGGCATGCTGATCGCCCAGAACCCCAAGCTCCTCCTGGTCGACGAGCCGGTGGCCGGCATGACCGACGCCGAGACCATGACGACGGCAGAGCTGTTGAAGGACATCGCCCGCAGCCACACGGTGATCGTGGTGGAGCACGACATGGAGTTCGTCCGCCGGCTTGGCGTGAAGGTGACGGTGCTGCACGAGGGCGCGGTGCTGGCCGAAGGCTCCATCGACGAGGTCAGCGCCAACGAGCGTGTGGTCGAGGTGTATCTGGGAAGGTGAGGTGATGTCCTTGTCGAAAGCACCGACGGGATTCCCCTCCCCCTTGTGGGGAGGGGTCAGGGGCGGGGGGAACCCCGACCTTCGACGTTCTGCGATCCCCCCCACCCTGTCCCTCCCCCACAAGGGGGAAGGGGACGCTAAGCACGAGGGCTCGGTGTCGTGCTGAAAGTCGAATCCATCGATCTCCACTACGGCGCGGCGCAGGCGCTGCGGCATGTGTCGGTAAGCGCGGAGCCGGGCAGGATCACCTGCGTGCTCGGGCGCAACGGCGTCGGCAAGAGCTCGCTGCTCCGCGCCATCGTCGGCCACCAGCCCACCAGCAACGGGCGTGTGCTGCTCAACGGCGAGGACATCACCGGCCTCAAGGCCTACGAGCGGGCGAGCCGCGGCATCGCCTACGTGCCGCAGGGCCGCGAGATCTTCCCGCTGCTGACGGTGCGCGAGAACCTGGAAACCGGCTTCGCCCGGCTGCCGGCCGGGGAGCGCAAGCTCTCGGAGGATCTCTACGAGCTGTTCCCGATCCTGAAGACCATGCTGGGCCGGCGCGGCGGCGATCTCTCGGGCGGTCAGCAGCAGCAGCTCGCCATCGCCCGCGCGCTCGTCACCAGGCCCGGCGTGCTAGTGCTCGACGAGCCCACCGAGGGCATCCAGCCCTCGATCATCAAGGATATCGGCCGCGCCATCCGCTATCTGCGTGACCAAGGCGGAATTGCGATCCTGCTGGTGGAGCAGTACTTCGATTTCGCGCGCGAGCTGGCAGATACCTACGCCGTCATGGAGCGCGGCGAGGTGGTGCTGGCCGGCAACGGCAGGGACATGGTGGAGCCGGACGTTAGGCGGTACTTGACGGTGTAGACGTAGGGTGGGTTAGGCCCGAAGCGCCGTAACCCAACATTTGTGTGGAGCGCAATCGGTGGGTTACGCACTGCGCGCTAAGCCTGCCTTACATAGGAGACCTGCATGCCGCCCGCCAGGCTGCCGCGTACCGAAGGCTCGGTTCGGCTCGGCTTCGTGCGGGCCGCGGGGCAAACGGCGCTTGCCAGCTTGCGCCAATCCGGTGCCGCGCGGGTGCGCTTCCCGAAGCCGCCCGGCGGCCAGGACCCCGAGGCGGTGCTGCTCAATACGGCCGGCGGGCTTACCGGCGGCGACCACATCGACATGGAGGTGGCACTCGGTGCCTGCTCGGGGGCGACCTTGACCTCCGCCGCCGCCGAGAAGATCTACCGCGCGCTTGACGGTGCAGCCGAGATCCGGGTGCGCATCGAGCTGGATGAGCACGCCCGCCTCGCCTGGCTGCCGCAGCCCACCATCGTCTTCGACAAGGCCAAGCTCGATCGCCGCACCGATATTGCCCTGGCCGGCACTGCCACCTTCCTGGCGGTGGAGAGCCTGGTGTTCGGCCGTTCCGCCATGGGCGAGGAGGTGAACCGCGGTGTCTGCCGTGACTCCTGGCGCATACGCCGTGACGGCCGGCTGGTCTTCGCCGATACTTTCCGCGTTGATGGCGCCGTTGCCAGTATTCTCGACCGCGGTGCAACCCTGGACGGTGCACGGGCGGTTGCCATGCTGCTCTGGGTCGCTCCGGATGCGGCCTCGCGGCTCGATGAGGTGCGAGGTCTTCTGGGTGCGGCACCGTGCGCGGCGGGGGCAAGCACCTGGAACGGCTTGCTGGTAGCCCGCCTGGTGGCCCAGAATGGGCGCACGCTGCAGATGGCGCTGGAGCCGCTCATCGCCGCTCTCACCGGCCGTCCGCTGCCGCGTGTGTGGCAATGCTGAGTTGGTGCTAAATCCGACACCAAGGCAGAACGGTTGTAGCTATGGTGCCAGACCCTGAGGGTCTGACACCTGCATGGGAAACGCTTAGAGGAGCTGATGAACCTCACCGCCCGCGAGAAGGACAAGCTCTTGATCTCCGTGGCCGCGATGGTGGCGCGGCGCCGGCTGGAGCGCGGCGTCAAGCTCAACCATCCAGAGGCGGTGGCATTGATCACAGACTTCGTCGTCGAAGGCGCCCGCGACGGCCGCAGCGTCGCCGACCTGATGGAGGCCGGCGCGCATGTGATTGCGCGCGACCAGGTGATGGAGGGCATCGCCGAGATGATCCACGACGTGCAGGTGGAGGCGACGTTCCCGGACGGAACCAAGCTGGTGACGGTGCATAAGCCGATCCGTTAGGTCGTCATGCCGGAGCTTGTCCCCGGCATCCAGCCATCAGTATGCGCTGGCCTGAGTTGCGAGATGGATCCCGGCGACAAGCGCCGGGATGACAAGGAAGACCAATGACCCCAGGTGAGATCATCACTGTTGACGGCGACATCGAGCTCAATGCCGGACGCTCCGCCATCACCCTCACGGTGGCCAACACCGGCGACCGGCCGATCCAGGTCGGCTCGCACTACCACTTCGCCGAGACCAACCCGGCGCTCAAGTTCGACCGCGCTTTAGCCCGCGGCCACCGCCTCGACATCGCTGCCGGCACGGCCGTGCGCTTCGAGCCTGGCCAGACGCGCGACGTGCAGCTCGTGCCGTTCGCCGGCAAGCGCGAGGTGTACGGGTTCCGGCAGGAGGTGATGGGGAGGTTGTGATGGCGGCGGGAGCGCATCTGGGGGCGGTCTGGAGCGAACCGTCTGCCACATCGTTCCCTCCCCCCCTTGTGGGGGAGGGACAGGGTGGGGAGGCTTGCAGGACGTCGAAATGGGTGGATTGCAGAACATATAAGGTCGCGAAACCCCCGACCCCCAACCCTCCCCGCAAGGGGGGAGGGGAATCCTGCCGCGCCTGCTGCGAGCGTGGCAAACAATTCCCGGTCCGGCCTCTTTCCGCGTCCCGCTATTGCCGATTCTAGATAGGGAAGAAGACCCATGCCCACCCGCATTACCCGCGCCGCCTATGCCGACATGTTCGGGCCCACGACGGGCGACAAGGTTCGGCTCGCCGATACCGAGCTCATCGTTGAGGTGGAGAAGGACCTCACCGTCTACGGTGAGGAGGTGAAGTTCGGCGGCGGCAAGGTGATCCGCGACGGCATGGGGCAATCGCAGGTCTCCCGGGCCGACGGCGCGGTCGATACGATCATCACCAACGCGCTGATCATCGACCACTCCGGCATCTACAAGGCCGACGTGGGGCTGCGCGACGGCCGCATCGCCGGCATCGGCAAGGCCGGCAACCCGGATGTGCAGCCCGGTGTCACCATCATCGTCGGGCCGGGCACTGAGGTAATCGCCGGCGAGGGCAAGATCCTCACGGCTGGCGGCATCGACAGCCACATCCACTTCATCTGTCCGCAGCAGATCGAGGAGGCGCTCAACTCCGGCGTTACCATGATGATCGGCGGCGGTACGGGTCCGGCGGTGGGCACAGCAGCCACCACCTGCACGCCCGGCCCCTGGCACATCGCGCGCATGATCGAGGCGGCCGACGCCTTCCCCATGAACCTCGCCTTTGCCGGCAAGGGCAATGCCTCGCAGCCCAGGGCGCTCATCGAGCAGATCATGGCCGGCGCCTCCTGCCTCAAGCTGCACGAGGACTGGGGCACCACGCCCGCCGCGATCGACTGCGCGTTGAGCGTGGCCGACGATCACGACGTGCAGGTGATGATCCACACCGATACGCTCAACGAGTCGGGCTTCGTGGAGGATACCATCGCCGCCTTCAAGGGCCGCACCATCCACGCCTTCCACACCGAGGGCGCCGGCGGCGGGCATGCGCCCGACATCATCAAGGTAGCCGGCCTGAAGAACGTGCTGCCGTCGTCCACCAACCCGACGCGGCCGTTCACGGTGAACACGCTGGAGGAGCATCTCGACATGCTCATGGTGTGCCACCACCTCGATGCCAACATCCCCGAGGACATCGCCTTCGCCGAGAGCCGCATCCGCCGCGAGACGATCGCCGCGGAGGATATCCTGCACGACATCGGCGCGCTCTCCATGATCTCCTCCGACAGCCAGGCCATGGGCCGCGTCGGCGAGGTGATCATCCGCACCTGGCAGACCGCGCACAAGATGAAGGTGCAGCGCGGGTCACTGAAGGAGGACGCGCCGGGCAAAGACAACTTCCGCGTCCGTCGCTACATCGCCAAGTACACCATCAATCCGGCGATCGCGCACGGCGTGGCGCACGAGCTCGGCTCGCTTGAGGTGGGCAAGCGGGCGGACCTGGTGCTGTGGAGCCCGGCGTTCTTCGGCGTGAAGCCCGACATGGTGCTGCTCGGCGGCAGCATCGCTGCGGCGCCGATGGGCGATCCCAACGCGTCGATCCCGACACCGGAGCCGGTGCACTACCGGCCGATGTTCGCGTCGTACGGCAAGGCCGTCACCTCCTCCACCGTGACCTTCGTCAGCCAGGCGGCGATCGACGGCGGGCTGGCGCAGCGCCTCGGCATCGCCAAGACGCTGCTGGCGGTAAAGAACACTCGCGGCGGCATCTCCAAGAAATCGATGCTGCTCAACGACGCCACGCCAGACATCGAGGTGGATCCCGAGACCTACGAGGTGCGCGCTGACGGAGAGCTCCTCACCTGCGAGCCCGCCAAGGTGCTGCCGATGGCGCAGCGGTATTTTTTGTTTTGATGTAGGGTGGGTTAGGCTCGCAGGGCCGTAACCCACCACGGACGCCCCGAACTCGGTGGGTTACGCCGCTGCGCGGCTAACCCACCGTACGAGACCCCGCGATGCTGAGAGCCACCGAAATCGTCCGTGCCGGCCTTTGGAATGCGACACCCGTCGATGTCGTGCGACTCGACTACGACCGCCGCACAAGGCGGCGCATCGCGTTGCGGGCGGTGGGCGGCCTGGAGTTCCTGCTCGACCTCGCCAAGACGCCCGTGCTGCTTGCCGGTGATGGCCTGAAGCTGGAGGACGGCCGCGTCGTCGCGGTGGAAGCGGCGCGGGAGCGGCTGCTGGAGATCGGCTGCGCCGACGAGCGCGCGTTGGCGCGCATCGCCTGGCACCTCGGCAACCGCCACCTCGCCACCGAGATCGGCGCTCGCGTCGTCTACATCCGCGAGGACCACGTCATCGCCGACATGGCGCGGGGCCTGGGGGCGGCGGTGCACAGCGTAGAGCGGCCATTCAATCCGGAGGGCGGGGCTTATGGTCAGGGTGCGGTGCGGGGGCATGCGCACGGGCACAGCCACGACCACGGCGATGGCCATCTGCATCATCACAGCCACGACCACGATCACAGCCACTAGAGCCGATGTCGTCTGACCAGGGCACGCCGCGGACTGTGTCGGACCCTGTGGGCTCGGCATCCCTTTGCCGACTGATGATCTGGCTGTCGCCGGCATATCCGGTGGGCGCCTTCAGCTACTCGCACGGACAGGAGTGGATCGTCGAGGCCGGCAGGATACGCGACGCCACCACCCTTGGGGATTGGATCGAGGACATCCTGAGACACGGCACCGGCCGGTCGGATGCCATCCTGCTGGCCGAGGCCTGGCGCGCAACTGAAGCCCGCGACGAGCGCCGCCTCGCCGAGGTTGCCGAGCTGGCAGCGGCCTTCACCTCGTCGGCAGAGCGGCGTCTGGAAACGCTGGCGCAGGGAGCGGCGTTTCTTTCCGCGACACGGGCCGTGTGGCCGGTGCCGGCGCTCGAGCGGCTGACGGTGATGGCGCCGGACATCGCCTATCCCATCGCCGTCGGCGCCTGTGCGGCGGCGCATGGCCTGCCCTTGGCGGCGACGGCGCAGGCGTTCGTGCAGGCGTTCGCCGCCAACCTGGTCTCGGCCGGCGTGCGGCTTGTGCCGCTGGGGCAGACCGACGGGCTGCGGGTGCTGGCGCGGCTGGAGCCGTTGTTCCCGGAGATCGTGACCGGTGCGCTGGAGGCCAGCGTTGAAGATGTCGGCGGTGCTGCGGTGATGGCGGACATCGCCTCGATGCGGCATGAAACGCAGTATACGCGGCTGTTCCGGTCGTAACGCGACTGGGTGGAGGTTGCGGCGGCGGTGATGGCTGCACGACACGGCGGCACGGCTTCCGGCGTCGCGCACAGCCGCAATGCCTTCAGACGCGCTTAGACTTGGATAGGCCCCGGGCGGGGAGATAAGACTGAGTAGTTCCGCAGTCATCGTCGCCGCTGCGGCTCAATTGGTTGCAGCCGGCCCATCCGGGAGCGTGCCCAATGGATATCGGAGAAGGCGATGAAGGACTGGCAGACCAGGAACGGTCTGGCTGCGGACGGCGTCGCCGGCCCGGTTACCTTCATGACGATCGGCCTCCATGAGCTGGTGCTGTTGCAGCAGGACGCGCGTGGCAACGCCGTCAAGAAGCTGCAGGAAAGGCTTGGCGTCGAAGCCGACGGGGTGTTCGGCGCCGGTACGGCGGTAGCGCTGCGCGAGCACCAGAAGAGGAACGGCCTGACGGCCGACGGCGTTGCCGGCCCGGCGACGCTGGCACAGATGGCGCTGTTCAAAGGAGATCACGGCGGCCACGGTCGCAGCGCCGCGGATTTCGGTGGACGCAGCCGCCGGTGCCGCCGGCAACGGCCTGGTGGCTGATGCGGGCGGTGCCGGTCTGCACAGCATCTGGGACTCGCTCAAGAGCCTGGTCGCGAGCCAGGCGTCATCCGCACGATCGGCGGCGCAACGCTGATCTGCCGGGCAGCCTGCGGTGTGCGACGGCGCGCTGCGGGCCGTCTTTGCTTGCCGTGCGTGCGGTCCGGGCATGTTTTCGCTGGTCCGCCCTTTGCGGGCGCGTGGAGCAATCGCTTGAGCGCGATCCGTTCGCTTGCGTTCTCGGTTCATGCTCCAGTTTCTGTTTGGCCGCGTGAATCACGCCTGCGGTGGTTCCACCTCCGGCGATCACGCTCTAATGTCCCTGCCTGCAGGGCCGCCGCTGGCGGCATGCCCCATTCGACAGCGAGGCAGGAGCCAGCACGCGCATGAGCAATTCCCCCAATGGTCCGCTGCGCGTCGGCATCGGCGGGCCGGTCGGCTCCGGCAAGACGGCGCTGATGGAGGCGCTGTGCAAGGCGTTCCGTGACCGCTACGACATCTGCGCCATCACCAACGACATCTACACAAAGGAGGACGCGCTGATCCTGACGCGCGCCGGTGCGCTCCCCGTTGAGCGCATCATGGGCGTCGAGACCGGCGGTTGCCCGCACACGGCGATCCGCGAGGATGCGTCGATCAATCTGGCCGCCGTGGCGGACATGCAGTGGCGCTTTCCGGAGCTGGAGTTGATCCTGATCGAGTCGGGTGGCGATAACCTCGCCGCCACCTTCAGCCCCGAGCTGGCCGATCTCACGATCTATGTGATCGATGTGGCCCAGGGCGAGAAGATCCCCAGAAAGGGGGGCCCCGGCATCACCCGCTCGGACCTGCTTGTCATCAACAAGACCGATCTCGCGCCCCACGTTGGCGCGTCGCTGGAGGTGATGGAGGCGGATACCCGGCGCATGCGAGGCGTGCGGCCGTTCGTGTTCACCAACCTCAAGTCGGGCGACGGCGCCGCGGAGGTGGCGGCGTTCGTTGAGCGGGCCGGGGGGCTGGGGTAGCGCAAGACAACAACGCTCAGCCCTCCTTGCCACGCTCCGCCAACGTCTCGGCGAGAATACGTGGCAGTGCCTTCACCTCACACTTGATCGTATTGAGTTCGGCGAACAGCGCGATGAACCGCGATTCGTTCGCACGAGCTTGTAGATCAATGATCTCGGGGATCGACTTCATCCCGCTTCAGTCGGGTAACTCTCTGCTCCAGCTCGGTCAATTTCCCTCCCAAATAATCATATCATCATTCCGGACACGCGACTGAAACACCGGGTCTCACGCTGCCCGCTGCTGGCGCAATGTCTCGCCGCGGTAGCTCAGTGCCTCGGCGACGTGAACGCGCAGCACCTTTTCCACGCCGTCGAGATCTGCCAGCGTGCGGGCCACGCGCAGGACGCGGTGGAAGCCGCGGGCGGACAGCGCCAGCGCTTCCGATGCCTGGCGCAGCAGGGCGACGCCGTCCTGCTCCGGCATGGCGACCGCTTCCAGCAGCTTGCCTGAGCACTCGGCATTGGTGCGCACGCCCTTGGCGCCGAGCGCGGCGAAGCGGGCGCGCTGGCGCTCGCGGGCGGCGATCACGCGGGCGCGCACCTCGCTGCTGCCTTCGGTGGGCGCAGGCAGCACCAGATCCGCGGCCGAGACCGATGGCACCTCGATCTGCAGATCGATGCGGTCGAGCAGCGGGCCGGATATGCGCGCCTGGTAATCATCGGCGCAGCGCGGGCCGCGCCGGCAGCTTTGGCCCGGCGTGCTCGCCCCGCATTTGCAGGGGTTCATGGCCGCGACCAGCTGGATGCGCGAGGGGTAGGAGATGCGGTGGTTGGCGCGGGCGATCACCGTCTCGCCAGCCTCCAGCGGCTGGCGCAAGGCGTCGAGCACATTCGGCTGGAACTCCGGCAGCTCATCCAGGAACAGCACGCCCAGGTGCGCGAGCGATACCTCGCCCGGGCGCGGCTTGGAGCCGCCTCCAACCAGCGCCGCCATGCTGGCGGAATGATGCGGGGCGCGGAACGGGCGCCGGGTGGCGATCCTCCCGCCCAGCAGCTCTCCCGCCAGCGAGTGCACCATGGAGACCTCCAGCATCTCCTCGGGACTGAGCGGCGGCAGGATCGAGGGCAGGCGGGCGGCCAGCATCGACTTGCCCGCGCCAGGGGCACCAATCATCAGCAGGTTGTGGCCGCCGGCCGCCGCGACCTCAAGCACGCGCTTGGCGCTCTCCTGGCCTTTCACATCGGCGAGATCCGGCTGCGCCTCGTCATCCGCGTCCATGCATGGCTTGGGCCGCGCCAGGGTTTGCAACCCTTTGAAATGATTGACGAGGGAGAGGAGATGCGGCGGCGCCAGCACCGACATGTCTGCATCGGCCCAGGCCGCCTCCGGCCCCGATGCGGCTGGGCAGATGAGTCCCTTGCCCAGGGCATTGGCGCCGATCGCCGCCGGCAGCGCGCCCGGCACTGCCCGCACCGCGGCATCGAGAGCCAGCTCGCCGATGGCGGCGAAGCCCTCGATGGCGTCGGGCGAGATCGCACCCATCGCCACCATCATGGCCAGCGCGACGGGCAGGTCGAAGTGGCTGCCCTCCTTTGGCAGGTCGGCCGGTGCCAGATTGACGGTAATGTGCTTGAACGGCAGGCCAAGACCGACGGCGTGCAGGGCGTTGCGCACGCGCTCGCGACTTTCCGCCACCGCCTTGTCGGGCAGGCCGACAATGGCGAACACATGCTTGCCGCCGCTGATGCGTACCTGCACCTCGACCGGCTTGGCCTCGATGCCGACAAACGCAACGGTAGAGATCTGGCCGTACATCTGCCTTCCCCGCCTGCTGCAGAAAGGCTTAATACTTGGCCTGCGGATGGTCAAGAACAAAGGATGAACTTCCTCGGAAACCAGTTATCCGTGCAGTCGCCAGGGCGGAACACGCGGTGACGCCGAGAGCGGCGATCCAACGCCCGGCAGCGAATCTGCGCCGTCGCCGTGCCGCAATGCTCGCACAACGTTCGGTCACTTGGCGTTGAAGTGCCGATAAAATCTCGCTGCGCCGACAGTCTGCCGTGATAGAGTGACAGCCATGTCAGGACGACACAGGATCATCGAGCCCGGCCCGGAGCGCACGTTCGAGCGCAAGGTGCTGCTGAGCAAGCTGGCGCTGCTGTTTGAGCGGCTGTGGCCGCGCATCTGGCTGCTGCTGGGCATCGCCGGACTGTTCATTCTGGTCTCGCTTGTCGGCCTGTGGCCACGCCTGCCCGAGCTGCCGCACAAGATTGTCCTCGGGCTGTTTGGTCTCGCCGCGGCGGCGGGCGTCATCGCGCTCACGCGGGTGCGCTGGCCGACGCGCGCGGAGGCGATCCGGCGCGTTGAAAGTGTCTCAGGCGTCCGGCACCGCCCGGCGTCTTCCTATGAGGACACGCTGAGCCAGGATGGCGGAGACGCCCGCACCGCGGCGTTGTGGGCGGTGCACCGGCGGCGGCTGGCGGAGGCCCTGGCCCGGCTGCGCGTCGGCACGCCGACGCCGCGCACCGACCGGCATGATCCCCTGGCGCTGCGTGCCCTGCTGCTGCTGACGGTGCTGGTGCTGACCGTTGTGGTGGGCGACAGCGCTGCCGACCGGCTGTGGTCGGCTTTCCGCCTGAGCCCGCTGGCCAAGGGGGCGGAAGCGCGCCTTGATGCCTGGATCACGCCGCCCGCCTACACCGGCAAGCCGCCGGTGATGCTGGCTGACGGCGGGCTGTCGCTCGCGCGCAACCAGGAGAACCGCCCGGCCGGAACGATCGAGGTGCCCGACCGCAGCGTGCTGATCGTCCGCGCCAGCGGGGCCGGCATGCACGGATTGGCGCTGGAGGTGCCGGATGCGGATGGCGACGCGCCGCGACGGCTGGAGGCGCCGGTGGCGGCCAACCCGGCCGAGGCGCTTGAGCTGAAGCTGGAGGTCAGGAAATCCGGCACCATCCGCGCCTTCAGCAGCGACACCGAGGTGGCATCCTGGAGCTTTGCCGTCACGCCCGACCATGCGCCCAAGATCACGCTGGTGAAGCCGCCCGAGCGGACGCCACGCGGTGGCCTCAAGGTGTTCTACAAGGCCGAGGACGACTATGGCATCACCTCGGCCGAGGCAAAGATAAGGCGCATCCCGGAGAAGCCCGATACGTCCTCGACCGCCTGGGCGCGGCCGCCGAACGAGGGCCCGCGGCTGCCCTACGAGCGGCCGCCGGTGCTGTCCCTGAACTTGAAGCGCTCCTACCCGAAACGGGTCGAGGGGCACACGCTGCATGAGATCGGCGACCACCCCTGGGCCGGCATGCGGGTTGAGCTCACGCTGGTGGCGCGCGACCTAGCCGGGCAGGTGGGCAAGAGCGAGACCATCGAGATCACGCTGCCGGAGCGGCGCTTCACCAAGCCGTTGGCACGGGCCGTGGTGGAGCAGCGCCGCCACCTGGGAGAGGACTCGCGCAATCGGCTGCTGGTGGCCAAGGCCATCGACGGGCTCACCATGGAGCCGGAAGGCTTCATTGATGACCTCAAGGTGTTTCTCGGCCTGCGCTCGGCCGACCGGCGTCTGCTCCTCGGTGATCTGACGCGCGAGACGCGCAGCAGCGTGATGGCGCAGCTCTGGCATGTGGCGCTGCGTATCGAGGACGGCGACTTGTCGGATGCCGAACGGGCGCTGCGCGCCGCACAGGATCGGCTGCAGGAGGCGCTGCGCGACGGTGCCAGCGAGGAGGAGATCGCGCGGCTGATGCAGGAGCTGCGCCAGGCGCTGGCGCAGTTCATGGACCAGCTCGCCAGGCAGGCCGACGGCCAGCAGCCGATGCAGGGCATGAACCGCAACATGGAGATGCTGACGCAGCAGGACCTGGACCAGATGCTGCGCAATCTGGAGAACATGGCCCGCTCCGGCAATCGCGACATGGCCCAGCAGATGCTGAGCGATCTGCGCGACCTGCTCGACCGCCTGCAGTCGGGTCGGATGGCGGACCAGGGCCAGAGCCGCCGCTTCGGCAAGATGATGGACGAGTTCGGCGATATCGTCAGCCAGCAGCAGAAGTTGCTTGACGATACCTTCGGCCAGCAGCAGCGCGACAAGAACGGCCAGCGCGGCCAGAGGGGCGGCCAGAAGGACGGCCAGGGCCAGAAGGGCCCAGGACAGATGGGCCAAGGGCAGAAGAAGGGTCAGGGCGAAGGCGGCTCCGGCGATCAGGATGGCAGCGGGCTCAGCGAGCGCCAGCGCGCGCTGCGCGAGCGGCTGGGCCGCCTGCAGCAGGAGCTCAGGGAGCTGGGCGTGCAGCCGCCGGGGCAGCTCGGTGGTGCCGAAGGGTCGATGGGGCGGGCCCAGCGGTCGCTGCGTAACGGTGATCTGGGCGGTGGGGCGGATCAGGAGACCAGGGCGCTGGAGCAGCTGCGCCAGGGTGCCCGCGACATGGCCCAGCAGATGTTGAAGCAGATGCCGTCGCGCTACGGCATGACGGGCGGCCGCACCGAGCTCGACCCGATGGGCCGGCCGCCGCAGCATACGGACGGCCAGGATCCCGGCAGCACCGTCAAGGTGCCGGACGAGATCGACGTGCAGCGGGCGCGCGAAATCCTGGAAGAGCTGCGCCGTCGTCTCGGCGAGACCACGCGACCGCCGCTCGAGCTGGAGTACCTGGAGCGGCTGCTGAAGCGGTTCTGATCCGTAGAGTGCTCTGTGTAGGGTGCAATAAGCGAAGCGCATTGCACCGAGCGTCTACGATGTGAGCGGGACCACGCAAGATGCTGGTCGCGCCATTGCGGCGACGATGCTGCGTCGGGCTCTGAGCCACGACTCTGAGCCTCGCAGCGTTTGCGCTTCGCGTTCCGCACCGGACGTGGCGCAACTCACAAGCAGCGACCACAGAGCGCGTCAAACGCGTGGCCTGCGCGCTGGCGTGGGGATTGTTGGCGCCCTCGAGCCTGTAGCCAGCCAAGACCTTGCCGGGAACGGACAACTCATCGTCGGAGTCGGCCGACTCGTAGAGCGGCCCGAATCTGGGCGGCAGCTCGCTGTAGCGGTGACGTGCTGGGGAAGCGGCGGGGGGATGCCATGGGAGTCCTCGTTGGTGGTCGTGGTCGAGATTGGTGCGGTGCGTGTACGGACGGGTGCAGGGTCGGCGCCTGCCAGTGCCGGTAGGCCTGGCGCAGGCTCGAGTCGATGTCGCGGAGTCGCTGCGGTCTGGTGCGACGCATGTCAGGCATGGTGGGGATTTCGGGGTAGGTCGTGCGCAGCCGGGCCGGCGTAGGCGGGCGCAAAGCGACCGAGGTAGCTGGATGGCGATGTGACCGACGCGCTGCGCCCAGGTCTGTTGGCCGGTGCGAGCGGGAAATATGTTGACTGTCAGCAATTTACCGCTTCTGATCCAAAGCGGTCACCCAGGAACACTGATATTCGTACGAACCCGCCGGCCTGGTTCGACCATGACGCCATTGTCCGAATAACAGTGAACTGTAGCTGAATAGTCCGTTGAGGTTCAGTTCAGTTCCGCCGTGCATCAATGGCTGTGCGAATGGGTGTTTAAACAGAGGACATCGAAAAATGTTTACAAGGCTTGCCCTTGCCGCGGCCGGGATCGCCGCAGTCGCTTACTTTGCGCCGGTATCCGCGGCAACACTGGCGACACCGACACCCGTGGCCAAGGACGCGATGGTGCAGCAGGTGGACTGGCGGGGGCGTCGTCATTGCCGCTACTGGCGCCACGAGTGCGCAGATCGGTGGGGCTGGGGCAATCCCCGCTTTCGCCGCTGCCTGTGGCGTCATGGTTGCGGACGGTGGTAAAGCGGCGGGTGCGCCGGCGGCGGCCGGGACCCGGCCGCCGCGACGGAGCAGTACCGCCGTCTACGTAGTTCACGTGAGTGATGCTGTCCCCGTGATGTTGTGACTGAGGGGATTCCAGGTCGGGCGCGGCTACGATGGCGATCTACCGACAGGTTGCTTCGGGGTATGCCATGGGTCGGCCGCTAGAGCTCCTGACGAAGCTGAGCGCCAATGAGCTTCGCTCACTGGCGCGCAAAGACGGCGATAGGCGGGCGGCCATCCGCATGCTCGCCATCGCCAACGAGCCGGGCCATGAGCGCGTGGCTGGTCGGCTGGCACCACCTCCACTGACTGCTTCGGGATTGTCGAGCGGCACCCCGGCGTCCGGCCCTCGCGCGCCGGACGAAGCCACTGATAGATGAGCCCACGCGCAACGCCATGCCGGTCCGCCACCACCGCTACCGAGGCGCCAGGCTGCAGCACCTCATCGAATGCCCAGCCGAGTCTCGCTCGGCCAGCGTCGCCGCCGCTCGGCAACCCCGGAGCCCATGTGCCTTAGTGTCCTTGCTGAGGTCCGTAAGGACACTAAACGACACGCGGCGGCTGCTTCGGCAAGTCCACCAGGCCGCAGTCACAGGCCAGCCATGCTTGTGCTCATAGTGGGCTGGTGCGCGGTGGGTGAACCCCCAGTCTTCCGGATCTGACACCGTCACAGCGACCGCGCCACCAGCTCTTTCATGATCTCCGTCGTCCCGGCATAGATGCGGTGCACGCGGGCGTCGGCGAAGGCGCGGGCGATCGGGTACTCCAGCATGTAGCCGTAGCCGCCGAACAGCTGCAGGCAGGTGTCGAGCACCCGGCCCTCCAGCTCGGACGGCCACCACTTGGCCATGGCGGCGGTGGTGGCG
>DASURA010000368.1:0-12908 GCA_036280295.1 Hyphomicrobiaceae bacterium | reverse complement strand
GGCGAGACGGTGAGTGCGGAGGACCTCGGCGGCGCGGAGGTGCACACGCGCAAGTCCGGCGTGGCGGACCACTATGCGCTGGACGATGCGCATGCGCTGGAGATCGTGCGCGCCATCGTCGCCAACCTGAACACGGTGAAGCGGGTGGACATCGCGCTGCGCGCGCCGCGCCCGCCGGCCTACGACGCGGCGGAGCTGGACGGCGTGGTGCCGGCCTCGCTGATGACGCAGTACGATGCGCGAGAGGTGATCGCCCGGCTGGTCGATGCAAGCGACATGGACGAGTTCAAGGCCAACTATGCCCAGACCCTGGTGACGGGCTTCGCCCGCATCGAGGGCTATCCGGTGGCGATCCTGGCCAACAACGGCATCCTCTACTCGGAGACTGCGCTCAAGGCCGCGCACTTCATCGAGCTGGCCTGCCAGCGTCGCATCCCGCTGTTGTTCCTGCAGAACATCACCGGCTTCATGGTGGGGCAGGCGGCGGAGGCCGGCGGCATCGCCAAGGACGGCGCCAAGATGGTGACGGCGGTGGCCTGTGCCCAGGTGCCCAAGCTCACCATCATCATCGGCGGGTCGTACGGGGCGGGCAACTACGCCATGTGCGGCCGGGCGTATTCGCCGCGGTTCCTCTTCACGTGGCCCAACGCCCGTATCTCCGTGATGGGCGGCCAGCAGGCGGCGAGCGTGCTGGCGACCGTCCGGCGCGACAACATCGAGGCCGAGGGCAAGTCCTGGAGCGCGGCTGAGGAGGCCGCGTTCAAGCAGCCGGTGCTGGACCAGTACGAGCGCGAGGGGCACCCGTACTACGCGACGGCCCGCCTCTGGGACGACGGCATCATCACCCCGCAGGAGACGCGGCGTGTGCTAGGGCTGGCGCTATCTGCCGCGCTCAACGCGCCGATCCCGGAGCCACGGTGGGGCGTGTTCAGGATGTGATTGTCACATTTAAGATAGCCTTTTCAGTACGGCACGCCTGAGCAAAGGGAGGGCGATGTGCGATGCCCGATATTCCAGATTACCAGACGCTTATGCTTCCTGTTCTCCGGTTGGCGGCGAAAGGTGAGGTCACAGTACCCGGAATCGTTGGCGAGCTTGCCGCGGATTTCCAACTGACGCCGGAGCAGCTGGCTCAGCGTATCCCAAGTGGCGGCTTTCCTCTTTTCAATAACCGCATCCATTGGGCCAAGACATACATGATCAAGGCTGGGCTGGTTGAACAGGTCCGCCGGGGAGTGTTTCGAGCAACCGACCGTGGGCGACAATTGTTGGCGAGCAGTCCCACTCGAATCGACAACCGGACCTTGGCTCAATTCGCGGAGTTCCGATCGTTCGCCGGCCGGCGCGTAGCCAACACCCATAATGCCGGTGTGCCCGTGGAGACCTTAGCGCAAGAAAGGGAGACACCAGCCGAGCGGATCGATGCCGCCATTCATGATATCGAGGCCGAGGTCCGCGACGAGATCTTAGCCCGTATATTCGCTATCGAGGACACAACGCGCCGCGCCGCCTTCTTTGAAGAGCTCGTCGTAGAGTTGTTGATGGCGATGGGCTATGGGAAGGGTCTCCAGGGAGCTGGCCGGCGCATCGGCGGTACGGGAGATGGCGGTGTTGATGGTGTGATCCATCTTGATGCCTTAGGCATCGACAGAGTTTATGTTCAGGCCAAGTGCTACGACAGGAATGCGTCCGTTCAGGAAAGCCAAGTTCGCGACTTTTCAGGCAGTCTCGACACCAGAAAGACTACTCGCGGGGTATTTATTACTACAGCGCGCTTTTCGGAGCCTTCCCGTCGCTACGTCCAGAGTATCCAAAAGCAGATTGTCCTTATTGATGCTGAGGAGCTCGCACGCCTCATGCTGCAATACAACATCGGAGTTCGCGAGGATCGGACGGTTATCATCAAGCGCCTGGATGAGGACTTCTTCGGAGAATAAGAGAAATCGTGTCAGGTTGCGCCTCGCTTGACCCGACGCAAAGAATCTACGCTGCCCGCGGCCGGATCGCCTTGAGCTGGTCGCCGATCTGGCGCCGGCGGGCCATCAGCTCGTAGTCGGTCTGCAGGCCGAGGAAGAAGCCCTCCGACGTTCCGAAGTAGCGGGCGAGCCGCAGGTCCGTATCGGCGGTGATGGCGCGCCTGCCGAGCACGATCTCGTTGATGCGCCGTGGCGGCACGCCGATGGCGTTGGCGAGCGCGGTTTGCGACAACCCCATCGGCGTCAGGAATTCCTCCTGCAGAATCTCGCCGGGATGCGGGTTCGGAAGCAGATCAGTGGTAGTCGACGATCTCGACCGCGTGTGCATGGCCTTCTCTCCAAGCGAAGCAGATCCGCCACTGGTCGTTGATGCGGATCGAATGCTGGCCAGCGCGATCGCCCTTCAGCGCTTCCAGGCGGTTGGCTGGCGCGATGCGGAGATCCTCCAAGCGGCGGGCATTGTTGAGCAAACGCAGCTTGCGCAATGCCACTGCCTGAATCTCTCCGGGCAGACGCCGACTTCGGCGCCCCTCCCAGATCGTCTCAGCCTCCTTGTCGCGAAAATCCGCGATCATCCCTGCCATATAACGCAGAACGTTATACGTTACAACAGGCTGTTGAATCCTCGCGGCCCGCTGCGCCTGCCCCCCACATGCCGGCGCCCACCGGCGAGGCTCGAGTTGCAGGGCAACAACGGCAAGCGATCTTCATCCTGACGTTGTGAGACCGCTCGCGGTAGAGTATTGCCCTATCAGGCTGGCCAAGCCAGTGCGAGCAATACCGGCCCCGCGCAACCCGGACGCGATAACTGAGGATGGCCCAGGATAAGCGTCGTGACTGAGACGAGCAACAAGTCGAGCGCGCACCTGCGCATGGCCCTGCTGGCCGTGGCCCTCATCCTGCCCACGGTGAGCCTGATCCTGCTCGGCTCCCTGTGGCTGTGGCAGAACGGCTACGTGCTCTACTGGGGCATAGCCACCTGCATCGTGGTGGTCGCCGCCTACGCCATCGAGCGGCGGCTGATGGTGCCGCTGCCGGAGGCTGCGGAGAACGCCAAGCCGCTGGAAGGGGAGGGGCCGGAGCCGGGCGACCGGACATGGACGCCGCGCCAGGAGGAGGCCTGGGCAGACGTGCAGGCGCTGGCGGCCGGGGTGCCGGCTGACCGCATTACCAGCCGCGATGCGCTCCTGAACCTGGGACTGGAGGCCATCGAGCTGGTCGCCAAGCGGCTGCATCCTGAGGACAAGGACCCGCTCCTGCAGTTCACCGTGCCCGAGGCGCTGGCGCTGATCGAGCGCACCGCCGATGGCCTGCGCGAGTTCATCCTGACGAGTTTCCCCCTGGGCGACCGCATCACCGTGGCGCAGCTGATGTGGGTATACCGGTGGCGCGGGGCGGTGGACGTGGCCGAGAAGGGCTACTCGCTGTGGCGCGTCATCCGCCTGTTCAATCCATTGACGGCGGCGACTCAGGAGGTGCGCGAGCGCTTCACGCGCCAGATCTACCAGCTTGGGCGCGAGCACATCGCCAAGCGGCTGGCGCACGCCTACGTCAAGGAGGTGGGCCGCGCGGCGATCGACCTCTACGGCGGCAACCTGCGCGTCACCAGCAGGCAGCTGACCGACCACCTGTCGGAAGCAACGCGCCGCGACATGGCGGCGCTGGAGAGCCGCGCCGCCGAGCCGGTCCGCATCCTGGTAGTCGGGCAGACGGGGGCCGGCAAGTCGAGCCTTGTCAATGCACTGGCAGGCGAGGTGGAGGCGGTGGTTGACACCGTGCCTGCGACCAGGTCGTTCACCACCTACAAGCTGACGCGCGACGGGCTGCCGGCGGCCCTGATCGTCGACAGCCCGGGCTTGAATGCGCCAAAGGCGGTTGCCTCCCTGGTGGCAGCGGCGGACAGTTGCGACATGGTGCTGTGGGTATCGGCGGCGACGCGCGCCGCGCGCGAGCTTGACCGGCAGGCACTGGCCGCCATTCGCGAGCACTTCGCTGCCAAGCCGAACCGGCACCGGCCGCCGATGCTCGTGGTTCTGACGCATATCGACAAGCTTCGCCCGTTCAAGGAGTGGGCGCCGCCCTACGACCTGGGCGCCAGCGACGGCGAGAAGGCCACGTCTATACGTGCCGCGGTGGAAGCGGTGAGCGAGGAGCTGGGCTTCGCCCGCGACGACGTAGTGCCGGTGCGCACCGACATGGCTGCGGCGGCCTACAACGTCGATGCCGTGTGGGCCAAAGTGATCGCGCTGATGCCGGAAGCGCAGCGCGCCCGGCTGGTACGGGTGCTGACCGATGTGAAGGGGGCGTCAAGCTGGTCGTCGATCTGGACCCAGGCCGTCAACGCAGGGCGGGTGCTGCGCTCGACGTTCGTCAAGCGCGGCGATCAGGCCGAGTCGTAGAGAAGGCGCAGCTGCAAAGGAAAGCGGCCTTGGCCAGGCCAGACCAAGGCCGCTCAGACGATGCTGCGACGGGTGCGCTGCAGCCGCGCGCCGCCGCCTCATCAAGACCTCAAACGCCGCTGCGCCGGATCAGTTCCGCATTCAGCTCTTCAGTTGCCGATCAATCCAGTGGCGGGTGAGTCCGGCAGGAGTTGCCGCTGCACGCGCGGGCGGGAGAGCGGCGCGAGCACCGAGCCGACGATCAGCAGGCACGGCCCCGCAATGCCGAGCCCGTCAAGGCTGTCGACGATGCTGCCCACGCTGCCGGCAACGATCCGCTCGTCGGGCCGCGTGGCATTGAACACGGCGCAGACCGGCCGCTCCGGCTCAACGCCGGCTTGCCTGAGGCGCCGGATCAGCTCGGGCAGCGTACCAAGCGGCATGTACACGGCCGTCGTGGCGCCGCGGTCGGTGAGCGCCGCGAGGTCGAGGTCCGTCGGCAGGCAGCCATCGTGGGCATGGCCGGTGACGATCTGCAGGCGGCGGGCGGTGCTGCGATGGGTGAGCGACACCTTCAGGCTGGCGGCGGCGCCCTGGACCGCGCTGATGCCGGGCACCACATCGAAGGCGATGCCGGCGTCCTCAAGGGCAGCGATCTCCTCGCCGGCACGGCCGAAGATCATCGGATCGCCGGCCTTGAGCCGCACCACGCGCTTGCCGGACCTGGCCAGGCTCACCATCATCGCGTTGATGTCGTCCTGCCGGCACGAAGGACGATGCCCCGTCTTGCCGACCAGCAGGCGCTTGGCTTCGCGGCGGGCGAAGTCCAGGATATCGGGTGCAACCAGATCGTCGAACAGGATCACGTCGGCGGTGCGCAGAGCGCGCACCGCTTTCAGGGTCATCAGCTCGGGATCGCCGGGCCCGGCACCGACCAGGCTGACGTGCCCTTCCGGCGCGGAAGCGCTGCACCCGGCGCGCGCTTCGCCGAGCAGATGCTCCCAGTCCTGGCGTCCAGGGGCACGGTCGGGCGTCCGCAGCGCCTGGGCGGCGAAGGCCTCCCAGAAGCGCCGGCGCGGCCCGACGCCGAGGCCCGACAGCTCGCTGCGCCAGCGCTTGGCAGCCGCGGCCCAGCGCGCCAGGCCGGCCGGCAGCAACCCTTCGATGCGTGAGCGGATGGCCTGGCCCAGCACCGGGGCGGCGCCATCGGTGGAGATGCCGATGACAAGCGGCGAGCGGTTGACGATGGCGCCGAGCTCAAAGCTGCAGAAGGCGGGGCGGTCGATCACGTTGACCGGCGTGCCAAGGCTGGTCGCTGCACCGAACACCGCCGCCGCCTCGGCGTCGTCCTCGGCCGCGGCCAGAACCAGGGCGGCACCGGCAAGGTCCGGGGGCGACCAGGCACGGCGTGCAAGATGCACGCTGCCGCCGGGTGGATCGGCCGCCAGCGCCGTCATCTCGGCCGAGGCCACCGGCGCCAGCACCTGCACGTGGGCACCCGCGGCAGACATGAGCTCGGCCTTCCAGGCCGCCGCCTCGCTGCCGCCGATGACGACGACGCGCCGGCCCTGCAGGCGCAAGAACACCGGCAATGTCGCGAGCCGGCCCATGCGGCGCGGGCGCTCTACGCGGGGGAGCCTCGTGATGTCAGGCCTTTCCATCAGTATACATCCGCCTGGTAGCGGCCGGTGGCCTTGAGCTCGGCGACGAAGTCGCGGGCGCCGGCCCGGCTTATCTGGCCGGCCCTGGAGGAAATCTCGATCAGCGCCTGCTCCACGTCCTTGGCCATGCGCTTCGCGTCGCCGCAGATGTAGAAATGCGCGCCGTTGCGCAGCCAGGCCCACAGCTCCGGCCCGGCCTCAAGCATGGGGTCCTGCACGTAGACCTTGGCTTCGCCGTCACGCGACCAGGCGGTGGAGAGGCGCGTCAACGTGCCGTCGCCGAGGAAGGCTTCGAGCTCGTCGCGATAGAGGAAGTCGGTGGCCGCATGCTGGTGGCCGAAGAACAGCCATGCCTTGCCCTTCGCCCACATGGCCTTGCGATGCCACAGGAACGAGCGGAACGGGGCCACGCCGGTGCCGGGCCCAACCATGATGATCGGCGTGCTGGCGTTCTTGGGCAGGGCGAAAGCGTGCGCCTTCTGAATGTAGCACCGCATGCCGGTGCCGGGCGCGGCTCGGTCAGCCAGAAAGGTGGAGGCGACACCCAGCCGCTGACGGCCGGCGATCCCGTAGCGGACCGCGTCGACCGTCAGGTGCAGCTCGCCGGGCGTCGCGAGCGGCGAGGAGGAGATGGAGTAGAGACGCGGCAGCAGCGGCTCCAGACATTCGATGAAGGCCTCCGGATCCGGACGGACCGGCCCCAGTTTCTGGAGCACGGCCAGCACGTCGAGGGTGGCGGCGTCGCCGTCCGGATCCTCGCCCCGTGCCAGGGCTCTCGCCTTCTCGCGCCGCTCCCCGCCGACGAGATAGCTCATCAGCTCGAACAGCATGTCGGGGGCGAGGCCAAGCGAGCTGTCGTCGATGAGGGTGGTGCGGATCGACGTGTCGCCGATGGGGAAATCCGGCGGTATGCCCAGCGCCGCGAGCACGGCGTCGGCGAGTGCCGGGTCGTTTCTGGGATAGATGCCGAAGCTGTCGCCGGGGACGTACTCAAGGCCGCTGCCGGCGATGTCGATGACGACATGACGCGTGTCCTTGTCCGAGCCGTTGCCGTTGAGACGGGTGGCGGAGCGGAAGATCACCTCGACCGGCGCCTCGCGGCTGCCGCGCGCCGGTGTCTGGGACTCGGATAGACGCCGCGCGGATTCCCCTCCTCCTTGTGGGGAGGGGTTAGGGGTGGGGGGAACCCCGACCTTCGATGTTCTGCAATCCCCCCCACCCTGTCCCTCCCCCACAAGGGGGGAGGGGACGCTGTGACGCGGGCTGACACCCTCCAGCAGCCGCTTCAGCATGCGGCTGGTGTCCTTGCCGCCGGGAATGCACAGGTTGAGCTTGGTCTCGCTGCCATCGGCGATGGCCTTGGAGTAGGTCTCGCACAGGTAGCCGCACTGGCCGCAGTCCTGCTGCGCCATGGCGGCGTAGAGCTGGCGCGGCAGCGGCTTGCTCTGTGCGAGCGCCATGCGCTCCCCGATCGGCATCGCCGCATCATGCCAGGGCGCCGCATCGTCCTCGCTTGCCACCGGCGCGGGAGGCGGCTCGACCATCGCGGCGCCGACCTCGGCCTGCGCAGAGAGAAGGCCGGCGAAGAAGCCGTTGAGCCAGCGGCGCTGCTCGCGCGAGAACGGCGCCGTCTCCGGGATCAGCTCCAGCATCGGCGGCAGAACGACGGGCGTCATCTCGGTCATTTCGCGGCCCCCACTCTTTCAGGCTCAGACGCCTTTCGCGGCGGCTCGCCCTCGTTCTCATGCGTTGGCGGCAACGGGCCCGCTTCCGAGGCCTCCGTCGCAGCGAGCAGGCTCTCAAGCTCGTGAATCTCATGCCGACGCGTGAAGGCGAAGAACGGCTCCTCGGGCGAGGCGCGATGCGCGAGGTAGGTCTTCAACAGGCGCTCCACCACGCCGGGCGCGTCCTCCGCCCTTACGTTACGGACGAGCTCGCGGCCAAGCCCGGCATCGGGGCCGAAACCGCCGCCGACCAGCACGTGGTAGCCCTCGACCTGGTCACCGTCGTCATTGTCGGAGGCCGGAGCCGCCACCTTGCAGGCGATCAGCCCGATGTCGCCGATGTAGTGCTGGGCGCACGAGTGGTGGCAGCCGGTGAGGTGGATGTTGACGGGGCTGTCGAGCTGCACGCGGAAATCACACCGGCGGGCGATCTCTTCGGCGTGCCGCTTGGTGTCGGAGGCGGCGAACTTGCAGCCGGCATTGCCGGTGCAGGCAACGAGGCCGGCACGTACCGAGCTTGCCTCGGTGGAGAGGCCCAGCGCGCCGATGGCGGCGCGGGCGAGCACAACCTTGTCGTCGGGCACGCCGGAGATCAGCAGGTTCTGCCACACGGTCAGCCGGATATCGCCGTCGCCCAGGTCGGCCGCGATCCTGGCGAGGCCGCGCATCTGCTCCGGGCTCAGCCGGCCGACCATAGTGGCAACGCCGATCCAGTTGAGGCCGGCCTGCTTCTGGGCGTGCACGCCGATGTGGGCACTGCGGTTGAAGTCGGGACGGGGCAGGATGGCCTCGGCGGGAACACGCGTCAGCTTGCGACCGAGCTTTTCCTCGACGAGGCCAAGGAACATCTCCAGCCCCAGGCGGTCGAGCACGTACTTGAGGCGCGCCTTGGTGCGGTCGCCGCGATCACCGTGGTCGATGAACACGCGCACGATGGCGTCGGAAATCGCGGTCGCCTCGTTGGGCGTGCAGATCACACCGGTCTCGCGGGCGAAGTCCTTGTGCCCCGTGATGCCGCCGATCAGCACGCGGAACCAGATACCCGGTGCCGCGCCGTAGCCATCCGCCACCTCGACGGCCTGGAAGCCGATATCGTTGGTATCCTCCAGCGCGGGAACCGTGCCCGCCCCGTCGAAGGCGACGTTGAACTTGCGCGGCAGGCCATAGAGGGAGCGGTCGTTGAGGATGTGGAAGTGCCATTCCCGCGCGTAGGGCCGCGTGTCGAGCAATTCCTGTGGATCGATGCCGGCGGTGGGCGAGCCGGTGACGTTGCGGATGTTGTCGGCGCCCGAACCGCGCGAGCAGAGGCCGAGATCCTGGATCGCCTCGATCAGGCTGACGGCGTTCCTGGGCTCGATCTCGCGGATCTGCAGGTTGGCGCGGGTGGTGATGTGGGCGTAGCCGCCGGCGTGGGACTCCGCCAGATCGGCGAGGCCGGTGAGCTGCCAGTGCTTGAGGATGCCGTTGGCGATGCGCAGCCGGCACATGTAGCTCTTCTGGTTCGGCGCGACGTAGAACAGGCCGTGGAAACGCCAACGGAAGTTGTCGTCCGCCTTCGGCGGCTCGTTCCTGGCGGCCTGCGCCTTGAGCTTCTCGTAGCCGTCGAACGGATTGAGCTCGCGCTTGAATTTCTCCGGGTCGGAGAGCTTCTTGCCGGCCGCCATGAACCGGTCCTGCGCCTTGAGGCCGGCGGCGTCGGGGCCAACCGGCTCGCTCGTCGTACCCGGCAGCGTACCGTTGTCATTTCGCGCCGTGCGTCCGGCCTGCAGGCCGGACGTGAACCCTTCCAGGTAGAGCTTCTGCTCCTCGGTCAGCTCGCCGTTCACTGCATTTCCCATCGTCGGAGGCTCCACCCGTTGCGGTTGATGAGTCGGCCGCTACTCGGCCGGCACGGGGGGCACGTTGGCAGCAGGCTTCGCCATCGGCGCCGGCTTGTGCGCGAGATAGAGGGCCAGTCCCGTGAAAAGGCAGCCCCCGACGAGATTGCCGAGCGTGACGGGGATCTGGTTCCACAGCCACCAGTCCGCGACCGTCACCTTGGCGCCCAGGATCATGCCGGTCGGGATGAGGAACATGTTGACGACCGTGTGCTCGAAGCCCTGTGCAAAGAAGATGAATATCGGCATCCAGACGGCGGCGATCTTGCCGATGGTCGACGTGGAGGACATGGCCATGATGACCCCCAGGGAGACCAGCCAGTTGCAAAGGATGCCATTGACGAACACCGTCGCCATGCCAGCCGCACCCAGTGCCGCGTAGCCGTTGGTCTTTGCTTCCGCCACCTTGACGATCATTGCGGCGATCCCGGCCGGCTCCAGCACGCCCATCTTGGTCAGTGAAACGATCAGCAGCAGGCCGTAGGCGACGCTGCCGATGAGATTGCCGAGGAAAACCCACGCCCAGTTGACCAGGATGCGATCGCGGGGGATGCCATGCTCAAGGTGCGCCAGCGGCAGGATAGCGAAGCTGCCGGTCAGCAGCTCCAGCCCGAGCAGCGTGATGAGGATCACGCCGACCGGAAAGATGAGCGCCCCGACCAGCGGCTGCCCTGTGGTGAGCGCACCCGTGAAGGCCAGGCTCGTGGCTGTCGCCAGTATGGCGCCGCCCAGCATGCCGCGAACGAGAAGGTCGCGAACGGGCAGGCCGAGCTTCACGCGGCCGGCTTCGACCATGTTGGCGACCAGGTCGGCCGGCTTGTTGTAGTCCATCGGTGTCCTCCTCGGGGACGCGTTCGTTCCGTCGCTCCAGTCCCGGCCCCTGCCTTGCGGAGCAGGCGCCGGGTGTGGCTGGAGACGACAAATCCGCTCGTTCCGGACTCCATCAGGAGTCAGAGCTGGCAGCGGTGCCCTGTTGCCCCTGCGTTGGGGCACCGGCAGGCAATCCGCATTGATGACCGGCCGGCGCGCGGACAGTTTTCAAGCATCGTGCCAACCCGAAGAGGACGAGAAAACCAAGGCAATGCCGCGCCTTGCGCGAAGTCAGCGAACCTTTCGCACCGCTTTGCTGCTATGCATCAAGGCAGGGCGGCTAGGATTTGTGCACTGCATGCATCCGTCTCGCACAAGCCGCCTCGCACCCAGCCAGAGCGCGGCCGAGATCGGCAACATCTCGAAACACAGCGCCAACCGCGGCCCAGCGCACAGATGAAGACGAGCGAACGCCGGCACCGGTGCCGGCGATCGGACTATCGCCGATGATCAAATAAGCCGGGTTGCGCGCATCATTTCAGAAGCTCCGCCGCCGTGATGACGGCTTGCGATACCTCGGCGATCTTGCGCTTCTCGTTCATCGCCGTCTTGCGCAGGAGCGCATACGCCTGCTCCTCGGTGAGACCCTTGGCGCGCATGAGGATGCCCTTGGCGCGATCGATGATCTTGCGCTCCTCCAAGGCCGTCTTGGCGCGCTCGAGTTCGTCCTGCAGGTGCGCCATCGCGTTGAAGCGCAGGACGCACAGATCCACGATGCCTCCGACGCGCTCCTTCCTCAGCCCGTCGACGATATACGCCGACACGCTGGCCTCGATCGCTGCCTTGGTAGTGTCCCGGTCGGACTGGTCAACGAACATGGCGACTGGCCGGTGCGCCACGCGGGAAACCTGGAACATCTGCTCAAGCATGTCGCGGCTTGGGCTCTCCAGATCAATCAGGATGACGTCGGGCTCGATGCTGTGAATGCGGTCGAGGAGCCCCGTTGTCTCGCCAAGCAGGATGACGTTGGTGAAGCCTGCCTCGCGCAGGCCCGCATCCAGGATCGCCCGCCGGATCGGGTTCTCGTCAATCACGAGGATTTTCAGCGTGGCGTCCGCCGGAGCGCTACTCAAAGGCTTGCCTGTCACTGATATCGCCGGGCGCTCAATCTGCCGCAGGGCAACGGGAAAGACAATGTCGGTGCAACGGCTGCGGTTGTGTGCCGGCCGTTCACCACCATTCACCAGGAGATCGGGGACCGAGAGATGCGTGACTAAGGACTCCCGCATGCCCATAGTACGCGGGAGGCGCAAACTTGGGCGCAGTCGACTCCAAGCAGGAAGGATCGAAAGCAGTGGCGAGCATCGTCGGCATTTGCGGCAGCCTTAGAAAGGGCTCCTACAATAGAATGCTCTTGAGGGCCTTGCCCGAGCTGGCACCGCCAGGCATGACGTTCACCGAGGCTCCGCCGTTCCGGGACATTCCTCTCTACGACGGCGACCTTCAGGCTGAGACCGGCTTTCCCGCTGCGGCGACGGCCTTTGCCGAGGCGATCCGCGCTGCCGACGGCGTGATCTTCTGTACACCGGAGTACAACTTCTCGGTGCCTGGCGGGCTGAAGAATGTCCTCGACTGGGTCTCGCGCATGCCGGGCCAGCCGTTTGCCGGCAAGCCGGTGGCGATCCAATCGGCGTCCCAGGGACCGCTCGGCGGGGCGCGCATGCAATACGATCTACGCCGCATCCTGCAATATCTCGACGTGCCGGTCCTGCGCAAGCCGGAGATCTTCGTAGGCAGCTGTGCCGCCAAATTCGACGAGAAGACCGGGGCAATCACGGACGCGACCACCCGCGACTTCGTCAAACAGCAGCTGGCGGCGTTCGCGACCCACATTGCGCGCTATCGGGCGGAGGCATAGGCCGGGCTCCGGCCTCGGGCTGACATGCGGATCGAGATACTGCGAGAGGCCGTGGCGGTTGCCCGCCGGCGGCCTCTCGCCACGACACCCCGCATGCCGATGGCAGCGAGCGCTGGCGCGCTCAATGGGCCGGCAGGGGACTGCTCTCGGCTGCCTGCAGCAGGATCGGATCGCGACGCCGGATCTGCACAGAGGCGGCGGTCGGGCGGCTGTGCCGGCTGATGTATTCGACAACCCGGCGCGCCTTCACGCGGGCGATGGAGGCGTCGATCTCGGCGTTGCGCTGGCGGGCGAACTCGGCGGCACGCGCGGTCTGCACGCGGGCGATGGAGGCATCGATCTCGGCATTGCGCTCACGCACGAACTCGGCGGCACGGGCCAGCCGCACGCGCGTGAGGGAGGCGTCGATCTCGGCGTTGCGTCGCCGCGCCTCGTCGATCGCGGCCCGATGGGCGGCGACGCGGTCGAGCGAAAGACTGATCTCGGCGTTGCGCGCACGCTCGAACTCGGCAATGCGCAGAGCTGCGACGCGAACCATGGAGGCTTCCGCCTCGGCATTGCGCT
>DASURA010000367.1:0-8024 GCA_036280295.1 Hyphomicrobiaceae bacterium | reverse complement strand
AGCGCCGGCCGCCGCCGCGCTTCATCGGCTTCAGCTGGGGAAACTTGGTCTCCCAGAACCGCAACACATGCTTCTTTACGCCAAGCTCCTCCGACACCTCGCTGATGTTGCGAAATGCCTCCATGGCCTTTGGCAAGGCACAACCCCGCTCGATTGGAAGATTCTGCAAGACGATTCGATACGACAACCCACGCGACTTAACGCAGCGCACAGCCACGCCCACCAGCGCGAGCCACCACGATCCAAAACGACTCTCAGGCTACTCCGCAGCCCGGCGCCGCGCGAGTCCCGCGTTGATGCGGTCCTTCATAATGTTGCTGGGGCGAAAGACCAGCACGCGCCGCGGCGTGATTGGCACCTCCTGACCGGTCTTCGGGTTCCGGCCCACCCGCTCACCCTTCTGGCGGATATTGAATGATCCGAACGAGGACAGCTTGACCGCCTCGCCCTCCGCCAGGCGCTCCGAGAGCACCTTGATCACGAGTTCGACCATCTCCTGCGACTCATTGCGTGGCAGTCCCACCTTCTGGACCACCGTTTCCGCAAGATCCGCACGCGTCAGCGTCTTGCCACTCATTCGCCTACTGCCCCTCCCCTGCTGGCAATGGTCGCAATGCTAACTTCCGGTTATCGGAGGGTCAACAACAACAGGCTGAAATTACACAATTAAACAGCTTGCGGCCGAAGCTACCAGCGAGCCAGGGCAGCACCCCAGGTGAAACCGCCGCCCATCGCCTCCATGAGGATCATGGTTCCCTCGCGGATGCGATGCTCCTCGAACGCCTGATTGAGCGCCAGAGGCACCGATGCCGCCGAGGTGTTGCCGTGCTTGGCGAGCGTCATCACCACCTTGTGCGGAGGGATGCCGAGCTTTCTGGCGATGCCGTCCAGGATGCGCTTGTTGGCCTGGTGTGGAATGTAGAGATCGACCTCGTCGGGCGCGAAGCCGGAGGCGACCAGGGTCTCCTCGATGACGCCTGAGATCTTCTGCACGGCGTGGCGGAATACCTCGCGCCCGTTCATGCGCAGAAGGCCGACTGTCTTGGTCAGGCTCGGGCCGCCGTCGACATAGAGCAGATCCTCATAGCGGCCGTCTGAACGTATACGGGTGGCGAGAATGCCGCGGTCTTCACGACCGCCCACCTGCGTTTGCGCCTCCAGAACGACGGCGCCCGCCCCGTCACCGAACAGAACGCAGGTGCCGCGATCCTCCCAGTCGAGGATGCGCGAGAACGTCTCGGCACCGACGACCAGCGCGCGCCGGGATTGGCCGGCCTTGATGAAGTTGTCGGCGACAGCCAGCGCATAGATGAAGCCCGAGCAGACCGCCTGCACATCGAAGGCGGCACCCTTGGTCACGCCGAGACCGGCCTGGATTCTGACGGCGGTTGCCGGGAAGGTGCGATCTGGGGTGGCGGTGGCACAAATGAGGAGGTCGATGTCCACCGGGTCAATGCCAGCGCGGACCAGCGCCTGCTTGGATGCAGCAATGCCGAGATCCGAGGTGATCTCATCGGGCTCCGCGATGTGGCGCTGCTCGATGCCGGTCCGTTCCCTGATCCACTCGTCGCTGGTGTCGACGAGCCGGGACAGATCGTCGTTCGTCATCACTCGTTTGGGCAGATAAGCACCGACGCCGCGGATCACAGACCTGATGACTGCCAC
Source organism: Hyphomicrobiaceae bacterium (assembly GCA_036280295.1). GTDB lineage: Bacteria > Pseudomonadota > Alphaproteobacteria > Rhizobiales > Hyphomicrobiaceae > AWTP1-13. The sequence goes on along the minus strand of DASURA010000367.1, from coordinate 6,359 downwards.
CTTGCACCTCCTCCTTGGCCGGCTGTGCAGAGTCGGCCTGTCATGCCTGCTTGGCTTCCGTTTCAGCCTCAGTCTTGGCTTCGGCTTTGGCCTCTGGAGGCTTGTCCTCGGAGATCTTGCCGTGGAGCGCCGCCAAGTCTGCCGCCAAATGGGCGATCAAGTCACTCCCAGCCATTTCGTAACCGACGCCAATGGCGCTGGCGAAGCCGAATGCGTCCATGCCCCCGTGACTCTTGATCACAATGCCATTTAGCCCCAGGAACGTCCCGCCGTTGAAGCCGCGCGGGTCCATGCGGTCGCGTAAGGCGCGCAGGCCGCCGGCCGCGAGCAGCGCGCCGAGCTTGGCCGCCCATGAGCTGGTCAGCGCCTGCCGCACATAGGTGGCCATCTGCTTGGCGGTGCCCTCGGCGGTCTTCAGGGCGATGTTGCCGGCGTAGCCTTCCACCACCACCACGTCGACGATGCCCTGGCCGATCTGGTCGCCTTCGATGAATCCATGGTAGTCGAAGGGTGGGTCCGTTTCCTTGAGCCAGGCGTGCGCCTGCTTCACCTCCTCGACGCCCTTGATCTCCTCGACGCCGATGTTGAGAAGCCCCACGCGCGGCCGTTCCAACTGAAACAGCGCCCGCGCCATGGCCGCGCCCATCAAGGCGCAATCGGCGAGCTGGCGGGCGCTGGCGCCGATATTGGCGCCGAGGTCGAGCACGATGCAGTTGTCGCGAACGGTCGGCCATTGCCCGGCGATCACCGGCCGCTCGATGCCAGGCATGGTCTTCAGGAGCAGCTTGGAGATCGCCATCAGGGCGCCGGTGTTGCCGCCAGAGACGGCACATTGGGCCTCACCCTTCTGCACCGCCTCGATGGCCAGCCACATGCTGGTGCCCTTGCCGCGCCGCACCGCCTGGCTCGGCTTGTCCTCGCCGCCGATGACCGTGGTGGTATGGACGATGCGCGCCCGCCCGGCGAGGCTCGGCTCGTTGTCGAGAAAGGGCTGGATGCTGGCCTCGTCACCGTACAGCAGGAACGTCACGTCCGGGTGCCGCTGCAGCGCCATGGCGGCGCCCGGCACCACAGCAGCGGGGCCTCGATCGCCGCCCATGGCATCGAGCGATATCGTGCGCAGCCGTGCCATGGCGCTTTGCCTTGTGTGAGCCAAAAGCGGTGAGCCTTCAGCCGCGAGCTTTGCCAGCGCGATCGGTCACCCGAACGTCGGCCCCGCAGCATCCCCCGAGAACGCCAGACCATAGCCTGAGCGCGTTGCCAAACAACCTGTTTTTACCCGCTTTGCAAGCCATGGCCGGCTCGGCTTAGCGCTTGTTCTTTATCTTTTCCAGAGCTGCAAATGGCCCTTCGGGGTGAGACGCGTCGTCGCCTTCCGTCGACTGCGGCGGCTCGAACTCGGCGCCCGGCTTGCGCGGGAACAAGTCGATGCCGCCCGCCAACGCCTGATACACCACGTTCCCCACCTCGATGCGACCCGCGACGATCGGCTCCAGATCGGGCTCGTCGTGCATATCGACAACGCCGCCGCCGCGCTCCGGCATCTCGGACTCGGGCCAGTAATCCACCGTGAAGCTCTCCGCCACCCTGTTCAGAAGCGGCTCCAGGGTCACCACGCAGCTCTGCTCGACTTGCGCCTCGACAGTGCCGGACAGCTGGATATGCCCGCCGCCGCGCGGCTTCAGCGCATAGCGTGCCGTCAGGCTGCGGCAGGCAAGGAGGTCCAGCGAGCGAGCCACGGCGTCGCACTCCTCCGGCGTGGCCGTGCGCACGACCGACAGGCCTTCCTCGGGAATGTCCTGGACCTCATGCTTCCAGGCCAGCTCACCGAGCATGTTCTCCTCCGTCATCCCGGACGCAGTTCGCTTCGGGCTCGGCGGCCTCGATCTGCGGCCACGCGAGGCGCCCGGCAATCACCTCGGCGTCTGGCAGCAGATCGAGGTGATGCTTCGCTCGCCTTATGTAGGCGCAAATGCCGGAGGCATCCAAGCCCTCGCCTGCACCCACGCTGGCGAGCCGCGCTTGAATTGCCACAGTCAGGGGGGCGTCCTCGGGCGCGGCAAGCGCGGCAAGGTAGCTGCCATAGCGCTCGTACAGGGCCGCGACCGCACGCTTGACGTGACGCGGCACAGCCAGATCACCCACGCTCATCTCGCGGAAGTTGTCGTCAAGGTCCACCGCGAAGGTCTCGGTCAGCGCCCGCGCGAGGCGCTGGCCTTGCTGGCCGGCGCGGCCCAGCCGATCCAGCACGACCACGAGGTGCAGTGCAATCATCTCGAACCGCCCTTCCGGGCTGTCGGGCACGCCCAGGCGCGTATAGGGGGTGTGCGAGCGCGCTTGCGTCACAATCGAGCCATAAAGTGAGCGTGCTTGTCGCCGACGGTCCTGCCACATTTTCAGCCGCGTCAGCATGGATGCTTCCGGGCGTGTGGGACGACGGTCTGGTATCGAGGGGCGAACAGTGGGGACCTCGCGATGGTGTGTGGCGAATCTGCTATCTCGCTCGACGCTGCAGCTACAGCTACGCGTGGGGAAGCTCCGAAATGATGCGCCTGGCAATGGACGCGCGCAAGCTTAACGACGCCACGGTGGCAGAAGGTCAGGCGAAGCCAGCGCAGGCTCTGCGGCTCGTGCAGCGGCAGGCGCGACTCACGGTCTTGCTCAGCCTTGGGCTTGGCCTGGGCTTGGCGCTGCTCGGCTGCTCCGAGACGATCATCAAGCACGGTCACCAGTTCCAGGAGAACGACCTGCAGTCCATCACCTCGGGCATGAGCCAGGAGCAGGTGCGCACGACGCTCGGCACCCCCACGACGACGGCGACCGTCGGCGGAGGCAGCGCCTACTACTACATCTCAAGCACCACCGGCCAGACGGCGTTCTTCAAGGAGGTGGAGAAGGACCGCAAGGTGCTGGCGGTCTATTTCAACCAGCTCGGTTCCGTCGATCGTGTGGCCCACTATGGGATCAAGGACGGCAAGGTGTTCAACTTTGCCAAGCAGAAGACGTCCACTCCGTCCCGGGACGAAGGCATCATCAAGGCCCTGTTCCGCAACCTTGGCGCCAAGCAGTTCGGCACAGGGGACTAGCGAGCAGGGCGGATTAGCGCGCAGCGCGTAATCCGCTGCTTCTGCGCCTTGCCATGGTGTCAGACCCGGAGGTCTGACACCATGCGTGCTCAGTGCGCCAGCACCGCCAGCAGCAGCAGCGCCACGATGTTGGTGATCTTGATCATCGGGTTCACGGCCGGACCGGCGGTGTCCTTGTAGGGATCGCCCACGGTGTCGCCGGTCACGGCTGCCTTGTGGGTCTCCGAGCCCTTGCCGCCGTAGTGGCCGTCCTCGATGTACTTCTTGGCATTGTCCCAGGCGCCGCCGCCGGCAGTCATCGAGATCGCCACGAACAGGCCGGTGACGATCACGCCGAGCAGCATCGCGCCCAGTGCAGCGAAGGCATTGCCGGTGCCACCGATCCAGCGGATCAGGAAGAAGCAGACGATCGGCGACAGCACCGGCAGCAGCGAGGGGATGATCATCTCGTTGATGGCGGCGCGCGTCAGCAGGTCGACGGCGCGGGCGTAGTTGGGCTTGTCAGTGCCCTGCATGATGCCGGGCTTCTCGCGGAACTGGCGCCGTACCTCCTCGACGATCGCCGCGGCAGCCCGTCCAACGGCAGTCATGGTGATGCCGCCGAACAGGTAGGGCAGCAGACCGCCGAAGAACAGGCCGACCACCACGTACGGGTTCGACAGCGAGAAGTCGATGTTGAGGCCGTGGAACACCGACCCCGGCTGGGCGCTGGCGACGAAGTACTTGAGGTCCTCGTTGTAGGCGGCGAACAGCACCAGGGCGCCGAGGCCGGCCGAGCCGATGGCGTAGCCCTTGGTGACCGCCTTGGTGGTGTTGCCGACCGCATCGAGCGCGTCGGTGGTCTTGCGGATCTCCTTCGGCAGGCCCGCCATCTCGGCAATGCCGCCGGCGTTGTCCGTGACCGGACCGAACGCGTCGAGCGCCACCACCACGCCCGCCAGCGACAGCATTGCCGTCACCGCCGTGGCGATGCCGAACAGGCCCGCCATGTTGTAGGTGATGATGATGCCGGCGATGATGATGAGCGCCGGCAGGGCCGTCGCCTCCAGCGACACCGCCAGGCCCTGGATCACGTTGGTGCCGTGGCCGGTCTGCGAGGCCTTGGCGATCGACTGCACCGGGCGGTAGTTGGTGCCGGTGTAGTACTCCGTCACCACGATGATCGCCGCGGTGACGATGAGGCCGACGACGCTGCACCAGAACAGGTCGCCTGCCGTGAAGGTGAGGCCGCGGGCGGTGAACTGCGTATCCATGCCGCCGAACAGCTTGCTGGTGACCGGCCACAGCGCAATCACCGAGAGGATGCCGGTGGCGATGAAGCCCTTGTAGAGCGCGCCCATGATCGACTGGGTGGAGCCGAGGCGGACGAAGAAGGTGCCGATCACCGAGGCGACGATGCCGACCGCGCACACGACGAGCGGATAGAGCATCAGCTGGCTGACCACCGGCTGACCCGAGAAGTAGATCACCGCCAGCACCATGGTGGCGACCACGGTGACGGCGTAGGTCTCGAACAGGTCCGCCGCCATGCCGGCGCAGTCGCCGACGTTGTCGCCCACGTTGTCGGCGATGGTGGCGGGGTTGCGCGGGTCATCCTCGGGGATGCCGGCCTCGACCTTGCCGACGAGGTCACCGCCCACGTCGGCACCCTTGGTGAAGATGCCGCCGCCGAGACGGGCGAAGATCGAGATCAGCGAGGCGCCGAAGCCCAGTGCCACGAGGGCGTCGACCACGGTGCGGCTGGTCTCAGGCAGGCCCAGGGCGCCCTTGAGGAAGGTGTAGTAGCCGGCGACGCCGAGCAGCGCGAGACCCGCCACGAGCAGGCCCGTCACCGCGCCGGCGCGGAAGGCCATGGAGAGTCCGTCGGCGAGCGACTTGGTGGCGGCCTGCGCCGTACGCACGTTGGCGCGAACGGACACCAGCATGCCGATAAAGCCGGCAGCGCCCGAGAGCGCGGCGCCGATCAGGAAGCCAAGCGCCACCAGCCAGTTGAGCAGGAAGCCGATGATGAGGAACACGACCACGCCGACCATGGCGATGGTCCTGTACTGGCGCGTCAGGTACGCCTGCGCGCCCTCCTGGATCGCCGCGGCGATCTCGCGCATGCGGGGCGTGCCGGGCTCGGCCGCCATCAGGGCGTTAACGGTGTAGGCGCCGTAGGCCAGGGCGAGCAATCCGCAAAGGATGATCGCCCACATGACGGAGTCCATAAGTCTTCCCCTTGTTCGTGTCCTTGTTGGGTGGCGGTAGCTGCGCTGCGCCTGCAGCAAAGCTGCGAATGCAACAGGCGTGCGGGGTTTGATTCGCCGCGCCCCACTTGCCTCAGCCCGCACCCCCCGAGTGCCGGATTCGCGGCCGGACCATGCCAAATGTCCGGAGTCGTTGCAACACGGCCGCAAGGTGGGCCACCGCCGCGTGGCGGTGTGCCGCGGGGCGGGGTGCAACCGTTTGGCGAGGGGCGGGGCCAATGGCTGGGCTGCGTGCGGGTGTCAATTCTTCAGGTTGGCATCCTGCAGGGCTTTGACTCGGGCCTTCTCGCGCTCCAGTTGCTCAAGGACGGCTTCGGGCGGGTCCACGGGCACTTCGAAGGTCACCGGCGTCTGGCGGCGGCCGCCCGCCGGCCGAGCCATGGCGGCAGGATATATGATCCGCTGCCGGCCTGCGTGGATAGGTTCCGCTTGTGGCTGCCGCTCACCCTAACCCTCTCCCCGCAAGCGGGGAGAGGGGACGGGCCGTGTTTGCCACCTGAGGCCCCTGTTGCTCCCAGCTCGTCATGATCCCGACGGATTGCCCGCCGCCTCAGGCCCCACCACCCTTGCATCCCACCCGCGGCAATGCCACCACTGCGGCATGTCCGGCCTGATCGCATCCTTGCGGGAGCTGACGACGGCGGAGCGGTGGCACGCTGCGGGGGCCGAGGGCTGGGCGGGGCGCCGGGCCGACCTCGTTGGCGCCTTGGCCTTCATCGCCGCCTACGTTGCTCTTGAGTGGGTCACCTACACCCACGAGCACCGGGGCCTTCCGGTGACGCCCTGGAATCCGGGGGTGGGCATTGCCTTCGGGCTGATCGTGCTCAGGGGGCAGGTCTATGGCCTCGCCCTGCTCGCCGGGGTGGTGCTGGCGGAGATCCTGGTGCTGAAGACGCACCAGGCGTGGCCGGCCATCATTGCCGTCGCGGTCGTGGTGGCGGCCACCTACACCGTTGCTGCGGCGATCGCCCGGCGCCAGCTCCGCCTCGATATTGCCATGGGCGATGTGCGCGACGTGCTCGTG
>DASURA010000366.1:0-19259 GCA_036280295.1 Hyphomicrobiaceae bacterium | reverse complement strand
GCTGACAGGGAGCTGGCGAGCATGACAGGACGCCCGCAGGGTAACGAGCGCAGGATTGCGCAGGTCGCCGTGGGGTCGATCGCGGTCGCCGTCGCCGTCATGGCGCTCAAGCTCATCGCCTACTGGCAGACGGGCAGCGTCGCACTCTATTCCGACGCGCTGGAAAGCATCGTCAATCTGGTGACGGCGGCAGTTGCGCTTTATGCCATCCACGTCGCTCACCAGCCGGCCGACCCCCGCCACCAGTTCGGCCACCACAAGGCCGAGTACTTCTCGGCGGTTATTGAAGGTGTCCTGATCGTCGTGGCTGCGCTCCTGATCCTGCGCGAGGCCTATGAGGCGCTGCTCACCCCGCGCACGCTGGGCAACCTCTCGCTCGGCCTTGGCTTCAATGCGCTTGCCACCGTCGTCAACGCCTGCTGGAGCGCCTTTCTCATTCAATGGGGCGGCCGACAGCGCTCGCCGGCCCTGGTTGCCGACGGCTGGCATCTCCTCACCGACGTCGCAACCTCCGTGGGGGTGCTGATCGGGCTGCTGTTGGCGGCGGTCTCAGGCTGGTACATTCTCGATCCGGTGATGGCCGCGCTGGTCGCGGTCAACATCCTGTGGGCGGGCTGGAAGCTGGTGCGTGAGTCCGTCGGGGGCTTGATGGATGAAGCGGTGCCGGCGGAGGTGGGAGAGCGGATCCGGGCGGTGATCGCCGACAACGCCGCAGGCGCCATCGAGGCGCATGACGTACGCACGCGCATGGCGGGCCGCGCCTGCTTCATCGAGTTTCACCTGGTCGTGCCGGATGAAATGACGGTGGCCACCTCGCACGCCATCTGTGACCGCCTGGAGGCGGCGCTGCACGCCGCCGTGCCAGGAGCGGAGGTGCTGATTCACGTCGAGCCGGAGATCGAGGCCAAGAAGCCGGGGCATATGGTGGTCTCCGGGTAGCTCTTGATCGAGCCTGACAGCCCAACAGCGGGGACCGCACTGTTCTCCGCCGAACACCGCAAGCCCCGCCGGCCGTGGCCGCGAGGATATGACGGGACGTGGGCGCCTACTCGGCAACCGGTGCGGAGGGCTTGCGCCCTCCAGTTTAAAAAAGGCTGCCTTTCGGCACCCACGCTCGGCGATTTTTCGATCACCGCTGCGAGCCTTTTTAGTCTCCACCGAGCCCTGGGTAGACCGTCTCGTGGGGTCTGGGCTGGCAAGGTGGCGCCTTGAGCACCGCTTCAGCACGTAACGCCTTTGCAGGCTGGCGTTCGGGGCCATTGCTGGCCTCCCGGCGGTTGCCGACGCAGCAGTCCCCCCGGATTTCGAGCCATCCAGCTCTCCTTCCGGGCGCCGGCCGCTTGCCCGTGGAGGTGGATGGGCCCATCCACGTCCCGTCACGCAAGCGACGCGCGAAGGTGGCACGGCGGCGGGGGGAGGGGGATAGGATATCCATTTACGCTTTGATAAGCATGACGTGGCACCTCCGATAACGGCGGGTCGTGCGCGTTGGACGCGCGACGGCAAATGCAGGTGCGGGACGGGGAGCAGATGTCAAAGAGCTGGCTTGGGCGCACGGCAGGGAAGCTCCCGGGCGCAGCGATGATGGCCGCGGTGTCGGCAGGCTTGGCACTGTCAGGCGCCACGCCTGCCACCGCAGTCAATGTTTCCTCGCCGCTCGCAAGTCTGGCAGGCCGCTGGGTGGGTGAGGGCCGCCTCGGCATCAAGGGCAACCCGACCGAGCAGGTGAAGTGCCGGGTGAACTACGTCTTCGCCAAGGCAGACGACCAGCTCAAGCAGAGCATTCGCTGCGCATCGGCAGGCGGCCATGTGGAGGTGCAGAGCCTGGTCTCGCACGCTGCAGGCAAGCTGACGGGCACCTGGCAGGAGCGAGTCCGCAACTGGAGCGGCAAGCTTTCCGGCACCGTCACGCCGCGCGGCTTCAAGGTCAGCGTGCGCGGCGAGACGCTCAACGCCAACATGGACATTATTGTCATCGACAAGAAGCAGATCGTCGAGATCCAGTTCATCAACAGCACCCTGGTCGGATTGACGCTGGTGCTGCAACGAGGATAGCCGCCGCGCCCGCGACGCCGCCAATCCGCCACCGGATCGGCGCATGGGAGACTTTGCCTCCCATGGCCAAGTCCCCTCACCAAACGCGCCTGTTGCGCTCTTCCAGCCCGCCGCGACGCCGCATGCATTCGGGTGGCGCTACCCGAGCACCAGTAGCCGCTCCACAGCGCCCCTACGACCGGCGCGCGGAGCTGCCGCGGGTGCTGCCGCTATGGCCCCGCGAGCTCGACGATGAGAGCGCGGAAGGCCGGCGGTTGATCCTGGCCAGGTTGCGATGCGCCCTGCGCGCCGAGCGCCGTCGCGGGATTGCGGGGCACTGGACGTACGATCTCTCGCGCCACGTCGAGCTGCTGCGGGTGTATCGGGCGGAGCTGGAGGAAATAAAGAGGGGAGTTGGGAATGGGGAACAGGGAATGGGAAGGCATTGTTAGCGCTCCAGCTCCCACTCCCTCAGTTCGGCACCTCGATGCTGTACAGATCGCTTGGCTTGATCACCAGCCCGAATGCCATGCGCACCGCCACGGCGAGCACGATCAGTGCCAGCAGCGCCCGCAGCTGCTCGGCCTTGAAGCGCTCGGAAAAGCCCACGCCGAACTGGGCGCCAATAACGCTGCCGGCCATGAGCGGTACCGACAGCAGCACATCGACGGTGAAGTTGGTAGCCGCCTGCAGCACCGTCGTGAACGCGGTCACACACAGGATCTGCACGGTCGAGGTGCCGATGACGATGCGGGTGGGAATGCGGAGGAGGTAGATCATCGCCGGCACCAGCAGGAAGCCGCCGCCGACGCCCATGATGGCGGTGAGAAGGCCGACAATCGCACCGATCGCCAGGAACGGGATGAGGCTGGCGTAGATGCGGGAATGGCGGAAGCGCACCTTGAAGGGCAGGCCGTCGAGCCAGGTGTGCTGGCCGCCGCGCCGCATGCTGCTCGCCACCTTGCTGGTCGGTGCCGCGCGCAGGACGCGCAGGCTCTCGATCAGCATCAGCGTTCCCACCACGCCCAGCATGACCACGTAGCTGATGGCGACGAACGGCTCCAGCTGCCCGTGCGCAATCATGTACGCCAGCAGCTGGACACCAAGCAGCGCGCCAACGAAGCCGCCGGCGGTAAGGATGAAGCCCATCTGCAGGTCGATGTTGTTGCGCCGCCAGTGGCCGACGGCGCCGGAAACAGAGGCCGCCACCACCTGGCTGGCGCCGGTTCCCACGGCGACCGCGGGCGGGACGCCCAGGAAGATCAGCATCGGCGTGAGGATGAAGCCACCGCCGACCCCGAACATCCCCGAGAGGAAGCCGATGGCGAAGCCCATCATCAGGAGCAGCACGACGTTGAGCGAGAGCTCGGCAATCGGGAGATAGACCTGCATGGGCGAGTTGCACGGCTCCCTGTGGTGGGCCGCTGGCCTAGGCCTGTCTCCCCAATGCCTTGAGCCCGCGGCGTATCAGCGTCGGCGTATCGGCCGCCACCCCCAGCTCCGTCAAGGCTGCGGCGACGGCCTGGCTGGCCTGACCGGGGTGATAGCCGAGATTGGTGAGCGCCGAAATGGCCTCTGCAGCCGCATCGCCCTTCGGCGGCTGCGGCGCCACCCCGCCGTTGGCGAGCGCGGGCCCGCCGCCGCTCGCCACTGCCGGAAATGCGGGCGCCTTGTCCTTCAGCTCGGCGACGATGCGCTGCGCCAGCTTCTTGCCGACGCCCGGGGCCTGCTCCACGGCCGCCCAGTTCTGCAGGGCAACGGCCTGGGCGATGTCCTGGGGGGAAAGCGTCCCCAGCACGCCGAGGGCCACCTTGGCGCCCACACCCTGGATGGTCTGCAATGTGCGGAACCAGGCGCGCTCGACCTCGCTGGCAAAGCCGTAGAGGCGGATGGCGTCCTCGCGCACGTGCGTCTCGATGGCGAGGCTCACCTCCTGGCCGGGCTGCATCGCCCTGAGTGTCCGGGCTGAGGCCTGCACCTCGTAGCCGACGCCGCCCACATCGACGATGGCATGCCCCTCACCGACCACGTCGACCGTTCCCTTGAGCTTGCCGATCATGGGCGCGCCTCCCTGACTGCGCGTTGCGCGATGGCATGCGCGCTCGTGCGATGATTGGCGTGGCAGATGGCAATTGCCAGCGCGTCGGCCTCGTCGGCGCTCTCGAACCTGGCCTTCGGCAGCAGGAAGCCGATCATTGCCGCAATCTGCCGCTTCTCGGCATGCCCCGCACCGGTGACTGTCTTCTTGATGACGTTGGGTGGATACTCCGCGACCCGGAGACCGCGGCAGGCTGGTGCCAGCAAGGCCATGCCTCGCGCCTGGCCGAGCTTCAACGTCGAGCGCGCGTCCTTGTTGACGAACGTCTCCTCGACGGCGGCCTCGTGCGGCCGGTGGGCGGCAATGACGCCGCACAGGCCCTCGTAGAGCTCGCGCAGACGATAGGCCAGCTCGCCCTCCCCGTCCGACGTGACGTGGCCGCTGGCCACGTAGGTGAGCCGAACGCCGTCGCTGTCGACGACACCCCAGCCTGTGCGCCGGAGGCCGGGGTCGATGCCGATGATGCGAATCGATTGAACAGTCATGCGCCCCTCATAGCATGACCGCGCCCTGGCGCCTGACTGCGAGCTTGCCTGCAGCCCTGGTCCTGGTCATTCTCTCGTCTGTATTTGCAGCTTGGAGGGATCAACCGATGCTGGGGGCGGGCCGTTGGGTGATGTTCACGGGCGCCGTGCTCGTGCTTGTCGGCATCCTGATCAGGCGCTGGGCTGGCCGTTATGACCTCAAGGACGCGGCCATCGACTCGGCCTGGACCTTGCTGCGCGGCAAACGTAGCGCCGACAATCCCACTGCCATCGAGGGCAAGCTGCAGGACATTGCCTCGCAGCCAACGTGGACTGGCAAGGCCACCCGCACCGCGAGCACGGCTGCCGGCCATTTCCTTGCACAGATCGGGCAGACCGTGGCGCTGTTCCTGATACTCGCAGGCCTTGTCCTGGCAGCTGGCGGCTACCTCTGGCGCTGAGTGCCGCGCAGCGCGGTGCTGTTCCGCGGCGACCTGCTTTATTTCTCCTTGCGGGTGCCGAGGCCCATCTGCTTGGCAAGCTGACTCCTGGCGGCTGCGTAGCGCGGCGCGACCATAGGATAGTCGTGTGCCAGCCCCCACTTCTCTCTGTATTCTTCCGGAGACAAATTGTAATGCGTCCGCAGGTGGCGCTTCAAAGACTTGAATTTCTTCCCGTCCTCCAAGCAAATGATGTAATCGTCATGTATTGATTTCTTCGGTGCGACGGCCGGTTTCAGTTCCTCGCGCTCAACTGCTTCAGTGCGTTGCGACGCTCTACTCAAGGCTTCATGAACGTCGGCGATCATCGCAGGAATATCCTCGCGACCAAGAGTATTTTTGCTGACATAGGCAGACACAATGCTTGCAGTGAGTGCGACGAGACTTGATTTATCCACTTCGTTCATAATCCGACTCCGTCGGCCTGCTGATCTGGCTCTCGGGGGACTTGGCGCCCCATGCGCGCATAGCTGGACGGTTCGTGCCTCCGCCGACGGCGTTTTTATACTATACATCAGACTGATACAATGGATTTGCTCAATAGATCGAGGCAATGCCAGCACTGCGTCGAAAGTAATCCCGACTTTGGCCTGCGACTATTTGCTTTGTCTAGCCTGCCCGCGCCGATCATCATTGCCAATGCCCTAAATCGTTGGTGACAGGTTATTTTTTACCACGATCTCCTGACGCCGCCTCAGCGTGCCAGCTTGGATGCTAACGGCCAGTGCCACTGGTGGCCCCGGTGGCAGTGCCAATGATCGCGCTGAAACGCATCCAGGGCGTTATAATGGGCGCCTGCCGCCCTCTACCCCGGCGCCGGTGGGCGGCGTCAGCCCCCCTTCACGACGGGGCGCATTTTTTTGGGTCCAGGCGCGGCGAGGGGGTCTGCCCCCTTCTGCCTCGCCGCCCTCTAACCCGGCGCACCCGCCGCCGACGCTCGGAACGCACCAAGACCCTCACTGGACTCCCCGACCGATGCCTGCCCGACGCCTTCCCGACCAGATCATCGCCCGCTGCACAAGGCGCGGTGCCGCTTGGGGCAGCGCGCGGAGACCGCAGCGATTTCGTCCAGGCCGGCTCCCGCGCAAGCGCAAGCCTGAGCACGGCTGACGCAGCCCGCAAGATCCAATGCCAAGCTCCGGCCCTCGGCAGGCGCCAGCTGCCGCCGCGACCATCCCTCAAGAGTATTCAACAAGGACATGAACTGAATGCACGGTCTCAACCGCCCCCTCGCCCGGCCCGCTGCACCGAAGGCAGAGCAGCGTCCGATCTCGACGTTCCACCATGGCGCCGAGCTGATTGACGAGTACGCCTGGCTGCGCGCCGACAATTGGCAGGAGGTGATGCGCGATCCTGGCGTGCTCGACCAGCAGATCCGCACCTACCTGGAGGCCGAGAACGCCTACGCCCAGGCCGCGCTCGCGGATACCCAGGACCTGCAGGCCGAGCTGTTCGCGGAGATGAAGGCGCGCATCAAGGAGGATGACACCTCGGTGCCCACGCCCGATGGCAGCTTCGAGTACTACTCGAGCTACGCGACCGGCGGGCAATACGCGCGGCTGTGCCGGCGTCCGCGCAACGGGGGGATCGAGGAGATCCTGCTCGACGGCAACCGCGAGGCCGCAGGCAGCGCCTACTGGCAGCTGGGCGCCGCGGCGCACAGCCCCGACCACCGACTGCTCGCCTACGCCGTCGACGACAAGGGCTCCGAGCTCTACGCCGTCCGCTTCCGCGACCTCGCGACCGGGCAGGACCTGCCCGACGTCATCCCCGACACCCGCGGCTCGATGGTCTGGGCGCGGGACAGCCGGACGCTGTTCTACGTCCGCCTCGACGAGCACCACCGGCCGCTGTTCGTCTACCGGCACCGGCTCGGCACTCCGGTCGAGCAGGATGCGCTGGTCTATGCAGAGCAGGACAGCGGCTTCTACGTCAGCGTCGACGAGACCCAGTCCGGCCGGTTCGTCCTCATCGACGCCCACGATCACCAGACCAGCGAGGTGTACCTGATCGACTCGGACCATCCCGAGAGCACTCCGCGCGTGGTGACGCCGCGCCGGCACGGCCACGAGTACTCGGTCGATCATCACGGCGACAGGCTGATCGTGCTCACCAACTCGGCAGGCGCTGAGGACTTCCGGATCTGCGAGGCGCCCATCGACAATCCCGGCATGGAACGCTGGCGCGAGGTCGTGCCGCACAAGCCAGGCCGGCTGATCCTCGACATCATCGCCTACGCCGGTCACCTGGTGCGTCTGGAGCGCGAGGAGGGGCTGCCGCGCATCGTCATCCGCGATCTTGCGACCGGCGAGGAGCACGCCATCGGCTTCGACGAGGAGGCCTACTCGCTCAGCGTGTCGGCCGGCTACGAGTACCACACGACGACGCTGCGGTTCATCTACTCGTCGATGACGACGCCGACCCGGGTCTACGACTACGACATGGCCAGGCGCACCCGCGTGCTGCGCAAGACCCAGGAGGTGCCGAGCGGCCATAACGCCGCCGACTACGTCACCCGGCGGCTGCAGGCGGCCGCGCCGGATGGCGAGACCGTGCCGGTGTCGGTGATCTACAAGAGGACCACGCCGCTCGACGGCTCCGCGCCGCTCCTGCTCTACGGCTACGGCGCCTACGGCATCTCGATTCCTGCATCGTTCTCCACCAATTGGCTCTCCCTGGTCGACCGCGGGTTCGTCATGGCCGTTGCCCATATTCGCGGCGGCAAGGACAAGGGCTACCGCTGGTACACGGAGGGCAAGCACAAGGCCAAGGTGAACACCTTCACCGACTTCATCGCCGCCGGCGAGCACCTGGTGCGGGAGGGCTATACCAGCCGCGGCCGCATCGTCGCCAACGGCGGCTCGGCCGGTGGCATGCTGATGGGCGTCATTGCCAACATGGCGCCGGAGCTGTTCCTCGGCATCATCGCCGACGTGCCGTTCGTCGACGTGCTCAACACCATGCTCGACGGCAGCCTGCCGCTGACGCCGCCAGAATGGCCGGAGTGGGGCAACCCGATTGAATCCAGGGAGGACTTCGACATCATCCGGTCGTACTCGCCCTACGATAATGTGGCGGCGAAGGCGTATCCGCACATCTTCGCCTATGGCGGCCTCACCGACCCGCGTGTCACCTACTGGGAGCCCGCCAAGTGGATCGCGCGGCTGAGGGCACGCAACACGTCGAACAACCTGATCCTGCTCAAGACCAACATGGAGGCCGGCCACGGCGGCGCCTCGGGCCGCTTCGAGGCCCTGAAGGAGATCGCGCTCGATTACGCCTTTGCCCTCAAGATCGCGGGGAAGGCAGGGCCAGCGTCCACGACGTGAGATGGGCTCGCAGCTGTCGGAAGCCGAGCTGCTTTGACAGCGCCTCTCTTCAGGCGTCGCTCGCCTCGACGTTGATGCCCGGCGGGCCGCTACGCGGGCCGCCGGCGCTGTGGCGGTCGAACGAGATGCCCTTGACGACGGCGAAGATCGGGACGCCAGGTGCCAGACCGAGCTGTTCGGCGGAATAGCGCGTGAGGCGGGCCACCAGCGCCTCGCCATTGCAGTCCACGCGCACCTCGACGGTACCCTGGTCGAGCGCGCCGACCTCTGCCACCACGCCCCGCAGCACGTTGAGGGCGCTGATCCCTAGCGGTGGCACCTTCGCCAGGATCACGTCGCGGGCGTGCACCTGCAGCCTGAGGCGGGCATTGACGGGGGCGTCGATGCGGTTGAGTCGCCACCGCCCGGCGCGTGAGGAAAGCTCCGTGACCCTTAGCGCATCGTCGTGGCGCTCCACGGTAGCCTCGACCACGGCGCCGGTATCGGTGCGTCCGGTCAGAGCGGAGATGTCCAGCCGCTGCATGATGTCGGCGGCCGGTCCGGCCGTGGCCACCCGGCCGTCGGCGACCAGCACGATGGTGGTGGCGAGACGGGCCACCTCGGCGAGCGAATGGCTGACATAGACGATCGGCACCTTGCTCCCGTCGCGCAGCCGCTCGATGTAGGGCAGGATCTCGCCCTTGCGGTCCTCGTCGAGCGAGGCGAGCGGCTCGTCCATGAGCAGTATGCGCGGTTCCGCGAGCAGCGCCCGGCCGATGGCGACGCGCTGCTTCTCGCCGCCGGATAGCTTGCCCGGACGACGGTGCGCCAGATGGCCTATGCCCAGCAGGTCCACCACCCGGTCGAGCGCCGCGCCCGCCTTGCCGACGCCAGTGAACCAGCGGCCATAGAGCAGGTTCTGGCGGACCGTGAGGTGCGGGAACAGCCGCCCCTCCTGGAACACGTAGCCGACGCGGCGCCGGTGTGGCGGCACGAATTTCCCGCGCGCCGTGTCGACCAGCACGGTACCGTCAATCTCGATGCGGGCCTGATCGGGGCGGGTCAGGCCGGCGATGCAGTTGATGACCGAGGTCTTGCCCGAGCCGGAGCGGCCGAACAGGGCGATCAGGCCGCCATCGGCCTCGAACGTCACGTTGAGCAGGAAGGTGCCGAGGCGGTGCTTGATGTCGACAGCGAGCGTCATTCGGCGGTCATTCCAGGTCGAGCCGACGATTGGCGAAGCGCGCCATCAGCTCGGAGGCCAGCAGCGCCGCGAAAGCGATGACCACAGACACCAGCGTGAGACGGAAGGCCCCGGCGTCACCGCCGGGAACCTGTGTGAAGGTGTAGATCGCCGAGGGCAGGGTCTGCGTCTCCCCCGGTATGTTGGAGACGAACGTGATGGTGGCGCCGAACTCGCCCATGGCCTTGGCGAACGACAGGATCATGCCGGCGATGATGCCGGGCGCGATCAGCGGCAGCGTGATGGTGAGGAACACCCAGGGGCGGCTGGCGCCCAGCGTGCCGGCCGCCTGCTCCAGCCTCTTGTCGACCGCCTCGATGGAGAGGCGGATGGCACGTACCATCAGCGGGAAGCCCATGATGCCGCACGCCAGCGCCGCACCGGTCCAGCGGAACGAGAAGACGATGCCGAACCAGTCGTAAAGGAAGGCGCCGATCGGCCCGCGCCGCCCGAACAGGACCAGGAGGAGGAAGCCGGTCACGACGGGCGGCAGCACCAGCGGCAGCAGCACCAGCCCGTCGAGCAGCGTGTGGCCCCAGAAGCGCCCGCGCGCCAGTGCCATGCTGACGGCGATCGCGAACGGCAGGCTCACCAGGGTCGCCACCGTGGCGACCCTGATGCTCAGCATCACCGCCGTCCATTCCTCGGGGCTGAGGCTCATCCACTCACCCATCACCGGATCGCCCTTGTGGAAGCTGATGAACGGAGACCGCTCGTCATTCGAGCACGGAGAAGCCTTGCGCCTCGAACAGCGGCTTCGCCTTGGCCGACTTGATGTAGGCCGCGAAAGCGGCGGCGTCAGGATGCGAGGCACTAGCCGTCAGCGCAATCGGGTAGATGATGGGCGGATGGCTGCTTTCGGGGAACGTGCCGACGACCTTGACGCCGGGATCGGCCACCGAGTCGGTCTGATAGACGATGCCGTAGGGCGCTTCTCCGCGCGACACCAGGAGAAGCGCGGCACGGACATTCTCGGCCTGCGCCAGCTTGTCCTTGACGTTCTCGAACTCGCCGAGCTTGGTCAGCGCCGCCTTGGCGTAGCGCCCGGCCGGCACGGCCTCCACGTTTGCCACCGCGAGTCGCTCCTTGCCCAGGAGCTTGGCGAGGCCGAAGCCGGCCTTGATGTCGACCGTCTTGGCCTTGTCCTTCGGGGCGATCAGGACGATCCTGTTGCCGAGCAGGTTGGAGCGGGTCCCCGGTTTGATGAGCGTCTTGCCGGCCAGGTAGTCCATCCACTTGAGGTCGGCGGAGATGAAGAGCTGTGCCGGCGCACCGTTCTCGATCTGTTTGGCCAGCGCGCTGCTCGCCGCGTAGGAGATTTTGGCGGACTTGCCGGTCTCCTGCCTCCAGTGCGCATTGATGTTGTCGAGCGCGTTCTTGAGGCTCGCCGCCGCGAACACGACGAGATCGCCGCCCCGCGCCTGCACCGGCTGCGGTGCGCCCGAGGCCACGGCAGCCCCGACCGCCAGCGCCAGCATGCCCCGCAAAGCCCTTCTCCGCATCGAGTTCATGTGCGTGCCTCTTGCCCTGTCTGCTCCAGGTCAACGGATACAAACATACTTAATCGATATGTACCACGTGATATATCGGATGGAGAGAGAGAAAGATCTTTACTGGTACGGCGCCTGCCGAAGTAATGGCGCGGCCGCGCTGTTGCGGAGTACGCTATGCATGGCTGTGCCGGCCGATGCAGAGGCGCTCGCACCCTCCGGCTATGCAGATCTTGCTCGTTGGCGTAAGGTGACGGCCTTCTGCAGCGACGCAGCAGGCCGCAGGATCCGGAGACATGACATGAAGCTCAGCGCGCGCAACATCCTGAAGGGCAAGATCGTGGAGGTGCAGAAGGGCTCCACCATCGACAACGTGAAGATCGATATCGGTGGTGGCGTCGTCCTCACCTCCTCGATCACCAAGGAGGCCGTGGAGAGCCTGGGGCTGGCTTCCGGCAAGGACGCCTATGCGGTCATCAAGGCATCCGACGTGATCATCGGGGTCGACTGACCAACTAGTCCATCACCGCGTGCTCGGCTGACGGCGCCTGGGCGGCGGTTTTTGGCCGGCGCAGCAGCAGCAGCAGGAACGCGGTCGCCAGCGTGATGACGAGCATGAACTTGAAGTCGTTGCCATAGGCGATGATCGAGGCTTGGCGCGTCACCTCGGCGTTGAGCGCCATCCGGCCGGGCGCGGTGGCGGTGTTCCAGATCAGGTAGGCACCGCCGGTCTGCAGGTTGTAGTTGAACGGCGTAACCCCCTCGGCGATGCGCGCGTGCATGGTCTGCGTGCTCTGCGACAGCAGGAACGTGGCGATGGAGATGCCGACCGCGCTGCCGACGTTGCGCACCAGGCTGAACAGCGCCGTCGCATCGCCGCGCAGGTCCGGCGCCAGGGTCGCGTAGGCCACCACCTGAAGCGGGATGAATACGAAGCCCAGGCCGAAGCCCTGCAGCAGCGTGGTCATTGCCATCGACCAGGCGTCGATATCGGGCGTCCAGTCAGTCATGCTCCACATGGAGGCAGAGACCATGAGGATGCCGGCAAGCATCAGGAGGCGCGGATCGGTGCGGGTCGTGAGCCTCCCGGCGACCATCATGGCAAGCATGGTGCCGACGCCACGCGGCGCCATCAGGATGCCGGTGGTGGTGATCGAGTAGCCGCCGAGGTTCTGCAGGTAGGGCGGCAGCAGGGCCATGCTGGCAAGCAGGATCATGCCGATCGCGAACATGATCAGGAAGCCGACGGAGAAGTTCAGGTCCTTGAACAGCCTCGGCGGGATGAAGCAGTTGTCGGACGTGAAGATGTGCACCATGAACAGGTAGATGCCAAGGCAGGCCAGCACCAGCTCGGCGATGATCTCGGTGGAATGGAACCAGTCCTGCTGCTCGCCGCGGTCCAGCATCAGCTGCAGGGCGGCGAGGCCGAGGCTCAGCACGCCAAAGCCGATCCAGTCGAAGCGGTTGCCCTCGGAGATCCTGGTCTCGCCCATGAAGACGATCAGCCCGGCAGTCGCCAGGACGCCGAACGGCACGTTGATCAGGAACACCCAGCGCCAGTCGTAGACGTCGGTGAGATAGCCGCCAAGCGTCGGTCCCAGGATCGGACCGAGCATCACCCCCATGCCCCAGATCGCCATGGCGGAGCCACGCTGCGCTGGCGGATAGAGGTCAAGCATGGTGGCTTGCGACAGCGGCACCAGCGCTGCCCCGAACATGCCCTGGATCAGGCGGAACACCACCATCTGCGTAAGCGACTGCGCGCCCCCGCATAACGCGGAGGCGAGGGTGAATCCCACCACGCACACGATGAACAGGCGCTTACGGCCGAAGTTCGTCGACAGCCAGCCCACCGGTGCGGTGAAGATCGCGGCGGCGACAACGTAGGAGGTGAGCACCCAGGTGATCTGGTCGGCGGTGGTGGACAGCGAGCCCTGCATGTAGGGCAAGGCGACGTTGGCGATGGTCGAGTCCAGCGCCTGCATCAGCGTCGCCGCCATGGCGCAGACCGTCACCATGGTGCGGTTGGCGCCGGCCGCTCCGCTCATGGGCGTGGTGGCGATGGTCATGGCTGTCTCAGGATCCTAGCCGAACTCCGGCGCGCAGCTTTCTCGGTGTCGGGTATCGCCACGCGGGAGCCAGGATCATCTCTGGCTTACGACAGTCGACGCCCGACCCTGTCCCCCCTCACCAAAGATCCGCCAGCGTCCGATGGTGCTTCGTGTCGATCGTGACGTATGTGCTCATGCCGGCGCGCAGCGGCGGATCGCCGTCGTGGCGCTCCACGGTGATGCGCACGGGAATGCGCTGCACCACCTTCACCCAGTTGCCGCTGGCGTTCTGCGCCGGCAGGACCGAGAACTCGGCGCCGCTTGCGGGGGCGATCGCCTTCACGCGACCCTTCCAGGTCCGTCCCGGATAGCTGTCGATGGAGATATCGACCTCGTCGCCCGGCTTGACCCAGGTGAGGTCGGTCTCCTTGAAGTTGGCGTCGATCCACGCCTTGTCCGTGGAGACCAGGCCGAGCGCACCGGTGTTGGTGAGCGCCGCCGTCTGCGCCACCAGGTAGACACCGGGTTGCAGCTGGTCGACCTGGGTGACGACGCCGTTCATCGGTGCGCGGATGACGCTGTGCTCCAGCTGGCGCTGCATCTCGTCGAGCTGAGCTTTCGCCTGCAGGTAGCTCGGGTGCGACGTGACCGAGAAGTCCGGGTCGCCACCCATCTTCGCCAGCAGCACCTTGGCCTGCTCGCGCAGCGATTGCTGCTGCTTTCGCGCGGCATCGAGCGCAGCGCGTGCCTGATCCAGCGCCTGCGCCGAGGCGATGCCCTTCCTGCTGAGGTCGTCGGCGCGATCGAAGGTGCGTTGTGCCAGCTCCACCTGCGCCGCCTGTGCCGCCGCGTCGCTCAGCATGCGCTGATAGTCCTGCTTCATGGAGTCGAGGTTGAGGGCGATCTGCGCCAGCTGCGCCTTGGCGTTGTCGACGGCGATCTCGAACTGCTCAGGATCGATGTGAAACAGCACGTCGCCCTTGCGCACGGTCTGGCCCTCGTGCACCAGCACGTCGGTGACCAGCCCGGAGACATCGGAAGACACCATCAGCTTCGGTGCGTGGATATAGGCGTTGTCGGTCGAGACATAGCGGCCGCCGCCGTACCACAGGTAGAACGACGCGACCGCCACCAGCACCGGCACGCCGATCATCAGCAGCTTGCGCCACATCAGGGGCGAGAGGCGCATCTTGGCGACGCGGTGATGCACCGGCAGGGCCTGCTCGAAGGCGTCGCTGGAAGGCTGGGAGTTCATGCTGAGCTCGCTCTTGGATGGACCGATTGCCCGGCCGTCTTGTGCCTGGTCAGATTGGCGCGCATGTGCTGCAGGCTGGCGATCAGCGCATCGAGGTCCTCGGCGGCCAGGCCCTCGGCCATGGCGGCGTTGAGGTCACGCCGCGCCACGGCAATCTGCTTGAGCACCGGTGCGCACTTCGGGGTCAGCCTGAGCCGCCAGATCCGCCGGTCATCCGGGTCGGGCTGGCGCTCGATGAGGCCGCTTGCCTCCAGGCGGTCAACCAGGCGGCCGATGGTGATGGGCTCCACGTCGGTCAACGCCGCCAGCCGGCTCTGCGTGATGCCGGGCTCGCGCTGCAGCCGTGCCAGCACTGCCCACTGTGCCCGCGTCATGCCGTACACCCGCGCCCTCTTGTCCACCTTGCGGCGCACCTGCAGGGCGAGGTCGTAGACGAGGAACAGGAGGTCACTTTCAATATCGGGGGTTGTAGTCATAGCGGTGCATAATATAACGCGCGTTATTATCTCGGCAACTCGCCAGGGCACACGATCGGGCATGCCTGCCGGGTGGAACGCCCATGTCTCGCGTCGTCAATGCTGTTTGACGGCGCTCGCCGCGGGACGGATGCTCCTCGCCACGGCGGTTGGACCAACGCAGCGCCACCGTTGTCTCGGCAGGCGCACAGGGAGAAGGACGAGCACTCATGAGCCGGACGATCAAGGTCGAGATCTTGTCCGACATCGCCTGCCCGTGGTGCGACCTCGGCAGACATCGTTTCCGGCGCCCAGGAGCCGGAGACGTTCCTGCAGGTGCTGGAGCGCGCGGGGGCAGAGGCAACGGCCAATGATCCACGCCTCCTTTCGGTGGCGGCCGAGGCCATCGCGACCCCCTGACCCGGCTATGAACTGGCTGCTTCTCTCACTGGTGCCCGCCTGCTTTGCGCTCAATCCGGTGATCGGCCGGGCGCTGAGCGATGCGTTCGGGCCGGCAACCCTGTCGGTTGTGCGCTGGTCTCTATCGGCCGCGGTGATCGCCGCCATAGCCGTTGCGCGCGGACCGGCCGAGCGATGGCATGCCCCGCCGCTCGCCATCCTGCGCATCGGCCTTCTGGGCGCGCTGGGCATGGGCTTCTGCGCCTATGCCGCCTTCATCGCCGCCCACACCGCCGAGGCCACCAATATCGCCTTGATCTACGGCTGCGCCGCGGCGCTGGTGGCGGCGTGGGAGATCGGCGCCGGCCGGCTGCGGGCCTCCGCCTTCCTGCTGGCCGGCGTCGCGCTATGCCTCGCCGGGACGGTGTTGATCCTGACGCGCGGCCACCCGGGCATGCTGCGCCAGTGGACGTTCGTTGTCGGCGATCTCTGGGCGGCGGCGGGCACGCTGGTGTTCGTCGCCTATACCGTCCTGCTGCGCCGGGAGCGGATCGCGCTTACGCCGATGCCGCAGTTCGTCGTCATGGCGGGAATGGCCGCGCTGGCCTTGCTGCCGTTCTCCGCGGCCGAGATTGCCAGGGCCGGGGCGCCGCTGCTGCACACAGGCACCATTCCGTGGATCGCAGCGGTCGTGCTGCTGGCCGGCATCGGCGCCTTTCTCGGCTACAACATCTCGCTCAGCCGCAGTGGGCCGGTGCTGACCTCGGCATCGATCAGCCTGACGCCGATCTACGCCGCCGGTCTTGCCATCGTGCTGATCGGCGAGCGGCTGGCCTGGTATCACGGCGCCGCGCTGGCGCTGGTGGTGACAGGGCTGCTGCTCCTCAACCGCGGGCAGGCCGCGCCGGAGACGCCAGAGCGCACGCGGTGGGCGGCAGGAAGGTGAACGCGCTTTCCGCGACTTTGCCACAGGTCGCCTGGCAAGCGCGCTTCAGGCCGCGGCGCGCTGCTGGCGGAGCAGCTCGCCGAGGGCCTCGGGCTCGGTGACGGGAAGCGAGCACTGTGTCCCGATGCAGGCATATGCGGTGGGCTTGTCGGCCATGGCGGACTTGCCGGCGAGGGCCGGGTTGAGCAGCGCCTGTCCTGGCTTGACGGCGTGCTCCACCGCCCCGGGAAGCGACAGGTCGAGCATCGCCCGCGCCAGAGGCGAGGCGCCGAGCGGGGCAGTGTCGGCATCCGGCTCGATCACCACCACGTGCTGCGGGGCGATCAGGTCGAGCACGCTGGCAATCAGCCCGCAGTGGCCGAAGGTGTTGCGCTGCAGGTCGCGGGCGAAGCCCTTGGGAATGGCCGCGGCCCACTCCAGATAGCGCGGCTTGCCGGTCAGCAGGTGCAGCGCCACCAGGTTGGAGAGCATGATGCCGTTTGCATTGGGCGCGGCGTCGTCGTGGGCCACGCGCAGGCGCACGATCACATCGGGGGTATCGTCGGCTGTGAAGGCGTAGCCGCCGGGGTCGGATACCCAGTAGTGCTCGTCCACCACTGCCGCCCAGCGCTCGGCCGTGCCGAGATAGGTGGTGTCGTCGGTCGCCAGGTAGAGCCGCAGCGCCGCCCAGATCATGTTGGCGTAGTCGCTCGCCGTCGCCGGTGCCTGGGCACGGCCGTCGCGATAGCTATGCAGTAGGCGTCCGTCCTTGTCCATGCGAGTGAGCACGAAGTGGAACGCGTCCTTGGCGAGCTGCAGCCAGTCCGGCCGGTTGAAAACGCGCGCGGCGTGCACCAGCGCGGCGATCATCAGGCCGTTCCAGTCGGCCAGCACCTTGTCATCCCAGCCGGGCCGGACACGGCCAGCGCGGTGCGCCAGCAGCTTGGCCCGCATGGCGGCGAGCGCCTCCTCCTCCGCCGGCGCCAGAGGGGCGGCGCTGGCCAGCCGGTTGAGGATATTGCGCCCCTCCCAGTTGCCCTCGCCCGTTACGTCGTAGGCCTTGCAGAACGCGTCGGCGTCTCCCGCGCCCAGCACGTCCTCGATCTCGCGCTTCAGCCAGACGTAGAATGCGCCCTCCTCGCCGTCGCTGTCGGCGTCGAGTGAGGCGGCGAAGCCGCCCCCTCCGGCGATCATCTCGCGCTCCAGCCAGCCAACCGTTTCCTCGATGCGCGCCTTGTAGAGCTCGTTGCCGGTCTCGCGGTACACCTCGGTCATCAGGTCGATGAGCAGGGCGTTGTCGTAGAGCATCTTCTCGAAGTGCGGCACCAGCCAGCGGTCGTCCACGGCATAGCGGGCAAAGCCGCCGCCCAGGTGGTCGTAGATGCCGCCCTGGCAGATGTTGTTGAGCGTTATGTCGACGGCCTGCATGGCGGTGACGTCGCCGTAGCGGATGGCAAGGCGCCAGAGCAGCCAGAAATAGCTCCACTGCGGGAACTTGGGCGCGCCGGAGAGGCCGCCGCGTTGCATATCCACGGCGCGCACCATCGGTCCGGCGAGGGAGGCAAGGCCGGCATCGGAGAGATCCGGGCCTGGCCCCGGTGCCTCCCGTTGCGTCAGGGCCTTGACAAGTTCGTTGGAGTTGAACCGAACCTTGTCGGGCTCCTCGCGGTAGACACGTGCGACCTCGGCGAGCACCGCCTTGAACGCCGGCTGCCCGAACCGTGGCTCTGGCGGAAAATAGGTGCCGCCCCAGAACGGCCGCGCCTCGCTGTCGAGGAAAATGGTGAGTGGCCAGCCACCGCGCTGTCCGAGACTGTGCAGCGCGCGCATGTAGATGGCGTCGATGTCGGGGCGCTCCTCGCGGTCCACCTTGATGTTGACGAACAGTTCGTTCATCTGGGCGGCGGTGTCGGTGTCCTCGAAACTCTCGTGCGCCATGACGTGGCACCAATGGCAGGCCGCATAGCCGACCGAGAGCAGGATCGGCTTGCCGGTGCGGTTGGCCTCTGCCAGCGCGTCGGGACCCCAGGCCCACCAGTGCACCGGGTTGTCCTTGTGCTGCAGCAGGTAGGGGCTGGTCTCGCTGCCGAGCCGATTCTGAGGCGTGGGGGCGTCGGTCATGACTCTTCTCGCGGCTCGGCTGTTCGCGGCTCGGCTCTCAAGGTTGCCAGGGTAGCGTGGATCCGGCGCGCGGCCAAACCGGAACGGGACCAACGGGACCAACCGGGAGCCAAATCGAGCCGAAAACCTAATCGCCGCCATGACCTGAGCCGCATGCCGCAGGTCCGGCCCGCCGGTCGACGCATCCCCCGCGGACCCACATCTTGAAAAGCGAGGGCGTTCCAAAATTGCACAAAAAATGTGCGTGATCGTGCTTTTCCGTTCATCTCCTAGCGACGTCGGCGCGGCTCGATCCACCACGAGGGGGTGTCGGGCGGTGGGCCGCCGTAGGCGCCGGCATAGCCGTGTGCAGGCGCAGCGTCATAATAATAGCCCGCAGTTGATGCCCGACGTGGCCCCAGCAGCGTTGGGCCCCTGCTGGGCATGGCGCTTTTCAGCACGAACTCGCGGCTGGTGGGGGCTGGCGCCGACAGCCCCATCGTCCCGGCGTTGGGCACAGGAAGCGCCGTGCGCAGATACCATCGCGCTTGCGGCATCGAGGTGCTGGGCCACGGCGCATAGGCGTCGCCGTAGCCGCGGGCTGGATTGGCGTACCCGTAGCCCCACGCCGGGCGCCGGTGGCGGTAGGAGGAGCGTGGCAGCAGGCGATATCGCGGCCGATAGGCACGGCCACGATGCGTCGGCCGGTGGGCCGTGTAGGCGCGTTCGCCGCTGCACGCCCACAACAATCCGCAGGCCGATGCGCGGGGAGCGCCGAGGGCGAGCAGAGCCAGGCTGGCGATCCCTAGTCCTGCCCACAATCCTGCCCCTGATCCTTGTCGCATGCGCTTCGAGCTCCGATCCGTGCCAGGCGGTGAGCCTGCGGTTGGCTGGTGTCCTTCAGATCGCGAAATTCGTTCTCGACCCCAGCGCGCGC
>DASURA010000365.1:0-17765 GCA_036280295.1 Hyphomicrobiaceae bacterium | reverse complement strand
CATCGAGGCCTGGCTCATGGAGCTCCACGATGCGCCGTTGCTCACCGTCCGGCTCGGCTTCGGCGCCGGCAACCTGCACAACCCCGGCGGCAAGTTCGGCGTCGCGCCCATGACCGAGTACATGTTCGACGAGGGCGCGGGGTCCTACGACAGTCTCGAGCTCAGGAAGCGCCTCAACAGCATCGGCGCCAACCTCGGCGCCTCGGGTTCCAGCGAATACCTCACCGTGTCCTTCTCCACGCCGACGGCGTACAAGGACAAGGCGCTTGAGCTGCTGCGCCTCGCCATGCACGCCCCGCGCTTCGATGCCGAGCCGATCGAGCGCGCCCGCACCTACCGCATGGCCAGCATCGACAGAAGGATGAAGAACCCGGGCGATATCGCCTCGCGGCCGCTGTGGCGCAGCATCTTCGGCAAGCAGCACCCGATGGCGATCGAGTGGCCGGATCTCAAGGCCGCCTACGCGCGCATCAGCACCGATGACCTCAAGGACTTCCGCCGCAGCTTCCTCACACGCGACAAGCTCAAGATCGCCGTCGTCGGCGATATCGATGCGGCCACCCTGGGCCCGCTGCTGGACCGGCTGCTCGGCGAGCTTCCCGCCAAGTCCACACTGGAGCCGCTGCCGCCGCCGGCGGGAAATCCCGGCGGCTGCCACTTCACGCCGTTGGATGTGCCGCAGGCGATCGTACAATTCTCGGCCGCAGCGCCGCGTCTCAGCAACCGCCAGCGGATCGCATGGACCCTGCTTGATGCCATCCTTGACCAGGGCATCTCGACCGGCCGCCTGCCGCGCGAGCTGCGCGAGAAGCGCGGCCTCGTGTATGGCGTCGGCATCAGCTACTTCCGATACGCCAAGTTCGGTCTCGTCAGCGGAAATTTCAGTGCCAAAATGAGCGATGTGCCGGAGGCGCTGGCCGTCATGCGCCAGGAGTTGCGCCGGATGGTGGAGGAAGGCCCGACAGAAGCGGAGCTGGCAGAGGTGAAACCCGGCATCATCGGCGGCATCCTGCTCGGCCTCGATACTGGCTCTGCCCTTGCCAACCTCATGCTCGCTGCCCAGACCAACGGCTGGCCGACGACCCACCTCAAGGACCTTGCCGGCGCGTACGAGAAAACCACCCGGGAAGACCTGCACGAGGTGGCAAAGCTGCTCCTGAACCCCGATCGCCTGACCGTCAGCATCGTCGGCCAGCCGGGCAAGGCCAGCCCGTGCGAGACGCCGGTGGCGCAGCGATAGCACGACAAGGTGTCAGCCCATGCGGGTCTGCGGCGAAACGCAAAATCCAACCACGTCACCCCGGCACTTGTTGCCGGGGTCCAGCGCAGGAGCATGCGCCGGAGCTGTCGGTTGGCTGGATCCCACTGACAGGCACCGGGATGTCAACGTTTCGTCAATCGAGGATCGGTGCCAGCCGCTGAGCGGTCGATATCTTACCTCCGCCACCCGGCGAACCGCCGCTCCGCCACCAGCAGCGCGTGGCTGCTGACGAGGCCGATCAGGCCGAGAAGGGCGATGCCGGCGTACAGCTCCGGCGCCCGGAACGCGCGCGCCGCCTGCAGGATC
This sequence comes from Hyphomicrobiaceae bacterium, assembly GCA_036280295.1. GTDB lineage: Bacteria > Pseudomonadota > Alphaproteobacteria > Rhizobiales > Hyphomicrobiaceae > AWTP1-13. Next base: position 16,198 of record DASURA010000365.1, on the reverse strand, counting down.
GCGGTGCCGAGGCCCTCCTGGCCGGAGAGCATCTCGCCGATTATCGCCAGGATCAACGCCACCGTCAGCGACAGGCGCATGCCGGCGACGATATCAGGTACCGCGTTGGGCAGACCGATCTTCCAGATGAAACCGGCGCGCGAGAGATGCAGCACGGCGGCCACATCCTTGAGGCGCGGCTCCACGGTGGCGAAGCCCTGCACGGTGGCGAGCAGCGTCGGCCACACCGAGCCGAAGGCGATCACGCCCAGCACCATCGCCGGGGTAAGCCCCACCAGCGAAATGGCCACCGGCAGCACCGCCGAGGCCGGCAGCGAGCGGGCGAACGCCAGCAGCGGCCGCAGGTAGGCGCGCGCCGTCTCGGAGATGCCGACCAGGCTGCCAAGCGCAATGCCGATCAGACTGGCCAGCAGCCAGCCGTACAGCATGCGCAGCGTCGTCGCCCAAAGCTGGCCCAGCATGTCGCCGTCGCTGAGCCCGCGCACCAGCGCGTCCCAGGTGGCGGCGGGCGAGGACAGGAACGCCTTGGAGACGAGGCCACCCGCCGTCACCAGGTGCCAGACCAGGATCACCATGCCGAGCCCGGCGACGCCGAGCAGAGCTGCCCACAGCTTGTTGGCGATTGCGCGCTTCGTCATGCCGCCACGCTCGTGTCAATCTCGCCGCGATGAGCGAACAGCCAGCGCTCCAGCCGCAGCAGCGTCACGTTCAGCCCCCAGCCGATCAGGCCGACCCAGATCAGCACGGCCAGCATGCGCTCCGGCCGCAGCGTCTCCTGCGAGATCATCAGGTCGTGGCCCAGGCCCTGAGGGTTGGAGACGATCTCCGCCGTCACCGCCACCACCAGCGCGAAGCCGACCGCCAGCCGCAGCCCCGTCATGAGCCGCGGCGCCGCCGCCGGCAGCACGATCTTCCACGCCGTCTGCAGGCGGCCCAGACCCATCAGCCGTGACACCTCAATGAGGCGAGCCTCGATCTGCGCCACTGCGCTCTGGGTCAGGATCAGCGCCGGCCAGAACGTGGCGAAGGCGATCACCGCCACCTCCATGCGGTAGCCGAAGCCGAACACCAGCAGGGTGAGGGGCAGCAGCGCCACCGACGGGATCGGCCGCAGCACCTCCACGGTCAGGAACGCCGCCCGCCGCAGCGTCTCGGAGAAGCCGAGCGCGATCCCCGCCAGCAGGCCGCCCCCGACACCAAGGGCGAGTCCCATCAGCATGGTGGCGATGGTCTTGGCCGTGCCCAGCAGCAGCGAGCCGTCGCCCAGCGCCGTCACCAGTGCTACGACCACGCGCGACGGCGGCGCCAGGCTGTCGCTCGTGCCGACGCTGACCCAGAACCCGATCTCCGCCAGCGCCACCAGCACCACCGGCGCCGCGATCCCCCGCCAACGGGTCATGGCTGTGCCCCGGAAAGCTGACCCGCGTTGCCATCCGCGCTATACCGCCGAAGGCAAGCTTCCACCGGCATCATTCCGGCGCTTCCCGGAATCCATCTCACCGCGTGCTCCGCAGCTTGCTGTTGGCTGGATGCCGGGGACAAGCCCCGGCATGACAACGGCACGATAGTCTGTTGACCCGGCACCGGCGCGCAAACCCTCACGCGTGCATCTCCTCCATGGCGGCGAACAGCTCGCGCCGGAGGCGCAGGAACTCGGGGTGCTCGCGGGTGGTGAGCTGGCTGCGCGGCCGCGGCAAGGGGATGTCGACGATGCCGGCAACGCGGCCCGGGTTCGACTGCATGGAGACCACGCGGTCGCCCAGGTAGAGCGCCTCCTCCAGGTCGTGAGTGACGAACAGCACCGTTGCCTGGCTGTCGGCGGCGATGCGCAATACCTCGTCCTGCAGGCCCTGGCGCGTCATGGCATCGAGCGCGCCGAACGGCTCGTCCATCAGCAGCACGGAAGGATCCTGGGCGAGCGAGCGGGCAATCTGCAGCCGCTGCTGCATGCCGCCCGATAGCTGCGAGGGATACTTGTGCTCGTGGCCCTTGAGCCCGACCTTGGCGAGCAGCGGGGCGATGCGCCCGGCGCGCTCGGCCGCAGGCACACCCATCGCCTCCAGCGCGAGGCTGACATTGCCCGCCACCGTGCGCCAGGGCAGCAGCGCCCGGCTGTAGTCCTGGAACACCACGGCGACATCGCGCGACGGCCCGCCGACCGGCTTGCCGTTGAGGCGCACCGTGCCGGCCGAGGGCGCGAGCAGGCCGGCGAGCAGGCGCAATAGCGTGGTCTTCCCGCTGCCAGACGCACCGATCACGCACACCAGCTCGCCGCGCCGCACGGAGAACGAGACTTCGCGCAGGATCGGCCGGCCGCCGAGATCGAGGCTGACGTTGTCGAAGGCGAACGCCGCCTCCGTGCTGACCTGCATGTCCATAGCCTTGCCGAAGCCTTGCCGATTGGAACCTGGTTTTTCCTGATGCTGACGTACTTTCAGCGTCTGTCTCTAACGCTCATCCAATTCACCCGTCATCCCAGACAACCTCGCCTGCAGCTCGGCCCGGGATGACGAGTGAGGTCAATCCGTCAGAGCCACAGCGCTGGTGTGCTGATCGCGAAGTTCGTCTCAGCGTCCGCGAGGTTGGAACGGACACCAGCCAGCATTATGATTGCTAGTGCGATTCAGATCGAGAAGTCCGCTTCGCCACCTGGCCAAACCGATGAAGCGGACTTCGCGATCGTCGCGCTAGCGTGCGATCACCTTGCTCACGTCGAGCTTGGAGCGCAGCATGTCCTGCTTCTTCATGATGTCGATCCAGGCGCCCATGCCGGCGTCGGTGACCTCGGCCTGCCAGCGGCCGAGCTTCATGTTGGCGATCACCTCCGGCGGCATCTTGATGAACTTGCCCACTGCGGCGCGCACGGCGGCGTGGTCCTTGTTGGCAATCGCCGTGGCCTCGGCGATCGCCTCGCGGAACGCCTTGGCCTCCTTGGGATGCGCGCTCGCCCACGCGCGTGTTGCCGAGTAGACGATGACCGGCAGCTCCACCTTCAGGTTGTCGGTGTACGACGATACCTTCTTGCCGATGCCGGCGGAGACGATGCGGCCCATTACCGGCTCGCCGGTGATGACGGCGTCCACGTTGCCGCTCTTGAGCACATCGGCCATCTGCGGGAAGCCGACCTCCACGAACCTCACCTTCTTGTAGTCGACGCCGTTGTCGATCAGCCAGTTGCGGAACAGCACGTGCAGGAAGGCGCCGAGGCCGGGCGCCCCCACCCGCTTGCCCACGAAGTCGTCGGCCTTGACGATGGGAAGATCGGCCTTGGCGACGACGCCGAACGAGGTCTGCTTGTTGTCCGTGATGCCAGAGCCGGCCACCGCCACATGGTCGAGGCCGCCGTCGACGGCCTGCAGCAGCACCGACACGGTAGTGCCGCCGAGGGTGATGGACCCGGATTCCACCGCAGCCGGCAGCTGCGAGTTGAGCGGCACGATCTTGAACTCGACGTCGAGGCCGCGCTTCTTGAACAAGCCCTGGTCGGCGGCGATGAATCCCGAGGCAAAGTCCGACGACGCCGTGTAGCCGACGACGATCTTCGGGCTGTCGGCCGCTGCCCGCTGGGGAGCCAGCGCCGTGCCGGCCAGCAGCGCCGCCACGGCCGCACCGATGGCGATGGAAGTGCGTTTCATCCTCATGTCCTCCCGTTCTTGCTCGAAGCGCTTGGCGACCTGGGGGAACGTTGCGCCCCCGAAACTGTTGCTCCGGCCCTGGCGCCGTTCGTCTTGGCTGCAGGCCGCGGCCCCGACCGCGTGGCAGGCTTGCGCCCTGTCTTCGCCGGGGTGCGGCCGGCAGCCTGGCCGGCCAGCTCACCCAGCAGGATATCGGCGGTAATGCCGATGTGCGCGCTCAGCGCCTTGGCGGCCTCGGCCTTGTTGCGGCCGAGCACGGCGCGCATCAGGATGCGATGCTCCGCCACCACCACATCGCGCGTAAAGCCGTAGCGCTGGAGCAGCAGTCGGTAGCGCGTCGCCTGCGTGTAGAGCTGATCGCAGAACTCCTTCACCGCGCGCAGCGGGCAGGCGGCGATCAGGGCACGATGAAAGCGCTGATGCCGGCTTTCGAACTCGTGCATGTCGGGCTTCGCGGTGGCGCCGCGCAGGCGGCGGTACATGCGTTCCAGCAGGTGGAAGCTGGCGACGATCTCGTCCTCCCACGCCGCATCGCCGTGCTCGATGGCAAGCTTCACGGCGTCGGTCTCGACGAGCTGGCGCGAGCGCGTGATGTCGGTGAGGTGCTGGGCGCTCAGCGGCGGCACGCGAAAGCCCTTCTGGCTGAGCTGCTGCACGAGGCCCTGGGCGACGAGCTGCGCCAGCGCCTCGCGCATCGGGCTGGCGCCGATGCCGTAGCGCTCTTTCAGGATGCGCAATTTTAGCTTGCTGTCGGGCTCGAGCGCACCGGAGACGATGTCGCGGCGCAGCAGACGCACCGCCATTTCCGATGCCGTAGCATCGGCCTCCGACTGAGTGCGCTCAGCCGCAGTATCGGCAGGAGATGCCATGTGGTGCTGCGTTGCCCTTGGGGCGCCTTGGCTCGGCTCAGAGCACAAGCTGGCGCGGCGTTTCCTTTATGGCCAACGCTATAGGTCCAGCGCGCGATGGGCAAACAAATTTATCGACAAAATTCCATTCTATAGACAAACATGGACGCAACGAGACGGCGGGGAGAGCCCTCTGCCTCCAGCAACGAACGCCATCATGTATGCCGCCGCCAGGGGTCTCGCCCGCTCAACACCCGTCAAATCGGAGGAAACATGGCCACGCGCATCATCGACATCTCCGTCGCGCTGCAGAGCGACATCGCCTCCGATCCGCCCGGCAACGAGCCGAAGATCACCTATATCGACCACAAGCAGAGTGCCGCCGGCGTATGCGCCTTCTTTCCCGGCCTGACGCCCGCTGATCTTCCGGATAACGAAGGCTGGGCGGTGGAGCGGTGCGAGATCTCCACGCACAACGGCACCCACCTCGATGCGCCCTGGCACTACGCCTCGACCCAGGATGGCGGCAAGCGCGCCCTCACCATCGACGAGATCCCCCTGGAGTGGTGCTTTCAGCCCGGCGTGAAGCTTGACTTCCGCCATTTCCCCGACGGCTATGTCGCCACCGCGGCAGACGTGGAGGCGGAGCTCGCCCGCATCGGCCACGCGCTGAAGCCGCTTGAGATCGTGGTGGTGAACACCGCCGCCGGCGCCCGCTACGGTGCGCCCGACTATGTGCCGACCGGCTGCGGCATGGGCCGCGAGGCCACGCTCTATCTCACCTCGCGCGGGGTCAGGATCACCGGCACCGACGCCTGGTCGTGGGACGCGCCGTTCGTCCACACGGCGAAGAAATACGCCGAGACCAAGGATGCCAGCCTGATCTGGGAGGGCCACAAGTCCGGCCGCGAGATCGGCTACTGCCACATCGAGAAGCTTTCCAACCTGGAGCAGTTGCCCGCCACCGGCTTCAAGGTCGCCTGCTTCCCCGTAAAGATCAAAGCCGCCTCCGCCGGCTGGACACGGGCGGTGGCCATCATCGAGGAGTAGCGTCCGTAGGGTGCAATAAGCGAAGCGCATTGCACCGAGCCAAAGCAGTCCAGGGCGCACAGCCGGAATCGTCCCGCAACAGACCGCGTGGGCATCGGTGCAATACGGCCTGACGGCCTATTGCACCCCACGAGAGGACCACACCATGAAGCTCGCCACCTTCAATCGCGGCGGCCGCATCGCCATCGGCGTCGTCGACACCGGCCGCGGCCAGATTCTCGATCTCGCCGAGGCCTCCAGGGTCACGGCCGGCACCGCAAGCCCCAAATTCGCCAGCATGCTGGCGCTGATCGATGCGGCCGGCCCCGGCCTGGAGCATGCCCGCAGGCTCGCCGCAGCATGGCCGGCCGCCGCCACCGTGCCGCTCACCGCGGTGCACTTGATGGCACCGCTGCCTGAGCCCCGTCAGATGCGCGACTGCCTGACGTTCGAATTGCACCTGCGCAATGCCATCGCCCGCTTCGAAGAGCGCACCGGCCTCAAGCGGCCCTTCCCGGACGTGTGGTTCAAGCAGCCGATCTACTACAAGGCCAACCGCTTCAGCATTGTGGGGCACGAGCACGACGTGACCTGGCCCGCCTACTCCAATTGGATGGACTACGAGCTGGAGCTTGCCGCCGTGATCGGCAAGACCGGCAAGGACATCACGCCCGACAAGGCGATGGAGCACATCTTCGGCTTCACCATCTTCAACGACTTCTCCGCCCGCGATGCCCAGTATCAGGAGATGGCGGGCCAGCTCGGCCCTGCCAAGGGCAAGGACTTCGACACCGGCAATGCGCTGGGGCCCTGGATCGTCACTCTCGACGAGATTGGCGATCCGCCTGACCTCAAGATGGAGGCGCGCATCAATGGCGAGCGCTGGGGCGGCGGCAACTCAAGCTCCATGCACCATGGCTGGCCGGCGATCCTGGCCCACATCTCGGCCTCCGAGACCCTCTATGCCGGCGAGGTCATCGGCTCCGGCACCGTCGGCACCGGTTGCGGGCTGGAGCTCGGCAGGCAGCTCAAGCACGGCGATGTGGTGGAGCTGGAGATCGAGCGGATTGGGGTGCTGCGAAACAGGGTGCTGAAGCCGTAGGCATCCGGGTGCTGCTGCCGCAGGAAGAAGACACGTTGGGCGGATTGCTAGGTCAGAGCAAGGCACAATCCGCCCTACTTATGGAGTTGCGCCAGATCTGGCGCTATATCGCGACGGGGAACCCTGCGGCAGCGGATCAGCTGCTCCTCAAGCTGGACCGAAAAACTGCAGCTTGGCGCGATTTTCCAGGCATCGGCACTCTGCGACCCGACATCCGCCCTGGTCTGCGCATGCTGGTCGAGGGTAATTCCCTCCTGCTCTACGAGCACGACGCGGCGAGCGATACAGTCGAGCTGGTCCCCAATCGCTGGACCAGAGACTTGGGAACGCACTTTTGATGGTCTCTTGATGGGCTTCCGCCACCATCATGTTCCCGCGACCTCGGCATGGGTTGCACCGCAGCGGGTCCTGCGCTAACAGCGTGGCGGCTGCGGTCAGCTCTATCCGCGGCGTGGAGCACCCCATGCATAGCTACCAGCTCCTGCTGGACTACCTGCCTCTCGTTGTGTTCTTCGGCGTAGCGCTCGTGATCGGGCTGGCGCTGATGGCGGCGCCATTCCTGGTGGCAGTGCGCAACCCGGACCCCGAGAAGGTCTCGGCCTACGAGTGCGGCTTCAACGCCTTCGACGATGCCCGCATGAAGTTCGACGTGCGCTTCTATCTGGTATCTATCCTGTTCATCATCTTCGACCTGGAAGTGGCGTTCCTGTTTCCCTGGGCGGTAGCGTTCAAGGAGGTGGGCATCTACGGCTTCTGGGCCATGATGGCGTTCCTCGGCGTGCTCACGATCGGCTTCATCTACGAGTGGCGCAAAGGCGCGCTGGAATGGGATTGACGATGCGGGAATCGGCATTCGGCAATCGGCAGTCGGGGAAGACGGCGTGACGACGCTCACACAGCCAAGATCCGGTCTCGTGGTCCCCGGCGACCGCGGCTTCACAGAGCTGTCAAACAAGATCGCCGACAAGGGCTTCCTGGTCACTACCACCGATGACCTCATCAACTGGGCCCGTACCGGCTCGTTGATGTGGATGACGTTCGGCCTTGCCTGCTGCGCGGTGGAGATGATGCAGGCATCGATGCCGCGCTACGACCTGGAGCGGTTCGGCTTCGCCCCGCGTGCCTCGCCGCGCCAGTCCGACGTGATGATCGTGGCCGGCACGCTGACCAACAAGATGGCCCCCGCGCTCCGCAAGGTCTACGACCAGATGCCGGAGCCGCGCTACGTCATCTCCATGGGCAGCTGCGCCAACGGCGGCGGCTACTATCACTACTCCTATGCTGTGGTGCGCGGCTGCGACCGCATCGTCCCGGTCGACGTCTACGTGCCGGGCTGCCCGCCGACCGCGGAGGCGCTGGTCTACGGCGTGCTGCTGCTGCAGAGGAAGATCCGCCGCACTGGAACGATCGAGCGGTAGCCTGTGTCAACCATCGTGCGGACGTGGATGGCCTATGCCACACCGGATAAGGTGCGCGCCTATCGCGACCACCTGGTCGGCGTCGTCCTGCCGGAGCTGCATAAGCTGCCGGGGTTCATGGGCCTCGAGCTGTGCGAGAAGCCTGGTGGCGACCAGGTTGAGCTGCTGGTGATCAGCCGCTGGCAGTCGATGGCCGCCGTGGCAGCCTACACCGGCGGCGACCCGGACCAGGCGGTAGTCGAGCCCGGCGCCAAGGCGGTGCTGGCCGAGTATGACGATTTCGTCACCAACTACGAGGTGACGCTGGAGGCGATGGGGGCCTGAGATGGCACTGGAGCAGCTTGCCAGCCATATCGACACGAAGCTGCCGGGGCTGATCCGGGGCAAGGCGATCGCCTTCGGCGAGCTGACGCTGATCGTCGAGCCGGACACGATCGTGCGCGTGCTGGAGACGCTGCGCGACGACCCGTCATGCCTGTTCGAGGTGCTGATCGACATCTGCGGGGTGGACTATCCCGAGCGCGAGAAGCGTTTCGACGTGGTCTATCACCTGCTGTCACCGCGCAGGAACCAGCGCATCCGGGTGAAGTGCGAGGCCGATGAGGACACCGCGGTGCCGAGCGTCTGCGGGCTGTTCCCTGCCGCCAACTGGTTCGAGCGCGAGGCCTACGACATGTACGGCATCCTGTTCTCTGGCCACCCCGACCTGCGCCGCCTGCTCACGGACTACGGTTTCCAGGGACACCCCCTGCGCAAGGACTTCCCGCTCACGGGGTACGTCGAGGTGCGCTACGACGATGCCAAGAAGCGGGTCGTCTACGACCCGGTGAAGCTGACGCAGGAGTTCCGGAATTTCGACTTCATGTCTCCGTGGGAGGGCGTGGAGTACGTGCTTCCGGGGGATGAGAAAGCGACGAAGTAGGTGTCAGACCCTCTGGGTCTGACACCGTTGCAACAACGGTTAGAGACATGGTGTCAGACCCGGAGGGTCTGACACCCCCGCGAGCGACCAATGGCAGAAACCGAGCTCCGTCAGTTCAACATCAACTTCGGACCGCAGCATCCGGCCGCGCATGGCGTCTTGCGCCTCGTCCTGGAGCTGGACGGCGAGGTGGTCGAGCGTGTGGATCCGCACATCGGCCTGCTGCATCGCGGCACCGAGAAGCTGATCGAGCACAAGACCTACCTGCAGGCGATCGGCTACTTCGACCGGCTCGACTACGTCGCGCCGATGAACCAGGAGCACGCCTTCTGCCTTGCCGTGGAGAAGCTCCTGGAGCTGGAGGTGCCCAAGCGCGGCCAGCTCATCCGTGTGCTCTACTCCGAGATCGGCCGCCTTCTCTCCCACCTCCTCAACGTCACCACCCAGGCCATGGACGTAGGCGCCCTCACTCCACCCCTGTGGGGCTTCGAGGAGCGCGAGAAGCTGATGGTATTCTACGAGCGCGCCTCCGGCAGCCGCATGCACGCCAAGTACTTCCGCTTCGGCGGCGTGCACCAGGACCTGCCGCCCAAGCTGATCGAGGACATCTACAAGTTCTGCGAGACGCATCCCAAGGTGCTCGACGACATCGAGGTGCTGCTCACCGACAATCGCATCTTCAAGCAGCGCAACGTCGATATCGGCGTCGTCAGCCTTGAGGACTGCTTCAAGTGGGGTTTCTCCGGCGTGATGGTGCGCGGCTCGGGCGCCGCCTGGGACCTGCGCAAGGCGCAGCCTTACGAATGCTATTCCGAGCTCGACTTCGACATTCCCGTCGGCAAGAACGGCGACTGCTACGACCGCTACTGCATCCGCGTGGAGGAGATGCGCCAGTCGGTGCGCATCATGAAGCAGTGCTGCGAGAAGCTGATGTCGGCGGAGGGCGCCGGTCCGCATGTTACAGGTGACAAAAAAGTGTCGCCGCCCAAGCGCGGCGAGATGAAGCGCTCCATGGAGGCGCTGATCCATCACTTCAAGCTCTACACCGAGGGCGTGCACGTGCCGGCCGGCGAGGTCTACGCCGCGGTTGAGGCGCCCAAGGGTGAATTCGGCGTGTATCTGGTCGCGGATGGAAGCAATAAGCCCTACCGCTGCAAGATCCGGGCACCCGGCTTCCCGCACCTCGCCGCCATGGACTTCCTCAACCGCGGCCACATGCTGGCCGACGTCTCCGCCATCCTCGGCTCCATCGATATCGTGTTCGGGGAGATTGACCGGTAAGGGCCATGTCTGGCCCCGCGTCCGTTAAGCGCCACATCAAACGCGCAGCGTGGGGGCTTCTCGGAGCGGGCCTGTTGGCAACGCTGCTCGTAAAACCCATCTGGCTGTTTTATCCGCTGGCGTTCGTTCTTTGGCTTGTTGTCGTCGCTTATATTTATATTCAAATATATATTCAGGATGATATCGAGCACACCTACAAATTCCCGGAACCGAGATTGTTCTGCGCAGACTTTCGACCCCTGGATTATGGCATCTGCGCCATATCTGGAGGTTCGAGTCGGCGATGCCCCACCACAAAGATTCTGCTTGGCCGGACCTGAGCTCACTCGCGCTCAGCTTTATGCGGTCGAGGGTGGTGGCGTGCTGCTGGAAACGGCTCGCGATACCTACTTGGTCAGTTTGCAACCGTTTGCGGTTTGGGGTCCTCCGTCTTGGGAACTGACGGGCTACGTGTTCCCGAGAAACGGCGTCTGTGCCTACGATGCACGGTCTGATGCACCGCGCGCCGAGCGCATTGCCATGAAGGTCGGCTTGAAGCTCCGCTATCTTGGAGCATTCGTAACCGGCAAGGACGGCTATCGGAGGTTCCTGTCTGCCGCGGCATCGCCTGAGCAGACAATCATACCTCGCCTGAGCAGACAATCATACCTCCCTCCAGACCCAACGCCCCTTCACGCCCGAGGCCGCAAGCAGATTAAAAATTTGCCTATTTTATACTTTATGTTTGACAATTGGACATGACATGCGGTTATGTAGCCATTGAAGACCGCCATACGGGCGACGCGGGCAGAACCGGCCAACATATCCGGTGGTGGGATTTTGGCCGCCTGAGCTGGGAGTGCTACGCTGTGCTCATGCCCACACAGACGAAGCCACACCGCATGACCGTCGCCGAGTTCCTGGACTGGGCCTCCGCCCAGCCGCGCGGGCGCTATGAGCTCGTGCATGGGGAGGTGGTGCAGATGGCCCCCGAGCGCGAGCTGCACAGCGTAATCAAGGGCGAGGTCTACGCGGCGTTGCGCGATGCCATCAAACGGGCCGGGCTGCCGTGCAGAGCCTACGGAGACGGTATGACTGTCGTCATCAACGACCATCTCGCGCGTGAGCCGGACGCCTCCGTGCAGTGCGGTGTGCCATACAAACGGAGAAATATGATCCTGCAGGCACCGCTGATCGTCGTTGAGGTCGTCTCGCCCTCCTCGGAGCGCGTCGATACCGTGGAAAAGGTGGATGAGTACTTCTCCGTCACGAGCATCCAGCACTACCTGATCGTTGATCCGACAGCAAAGATGGTGACTCACCACGAGCGGAGCGAGGGTGGGGCCATCGAGAAACGTGACCTGCTCGGCGGAGATATTATCGAGTTGAAGCCGCCGGGAATGAAGGTTCCGGTGTCGGAGCTGTTGCCGGAGATCGAGTGGGACATGTGAGCCACCATGATCCCAGGCGGCCGCCTGCCGCCTGACCGTCGCCGAGCTCCTTCCGTGGGCGAAAGCCCGGCGCGCGGGCGCTACGGAGCTGGCGCGGGGGAGTTGGCGCGCCTGCTGGGAAAGGCAGGATGCTGCATAACCAGGGGAGACGTCCATCCAGCGCTCCGTGATGCTAGCCGCCGTGCTGGCGGACTTTGCGTTTGGCAGGGGCTTGGAGATGATTGTGGACGAGGGCACCGTGCGTGACACCGACGCGCCAGTGCAGCAAGGCACACTACGATCACGATGCCATGGTGCTCAAGGTACCGCTCATCGTCGCCGAGGCCACCCGGCCGTCAATGCGCGACGACGCCGAGGAAAAGCTGGCGGAGTATTTCTCCGTCCCAGCATTCAACGCTGCCTGATCGCGGATCCGATAAAGAGGACCGTCATCGATCACGCCCGCAGCCAGGACAAGCAAGTCCACGCTCCCGGCGAGGAGATCGACCTGACGCCGCCCGGGACGACAGTTCCGGTCGCCGAGCTGTTGCCGGAAATGGGGTAGGCCGTAGGGCCGATCAGGCCCGAGCCCGCCACCCGCCGAGCGACATCGACCGGCCGAGCCGCCGCTCATACGGGAAACAAACGGCGGATTACGCTTCGCTAATCCGCCCTACAAATAAGAGAAAGCCCGGCACCTTTCGGAGCCGGGCCTCATCAAGAACGACAGGCAGCGAGCCGCGGCTCGCCCTCGCCCTCAGTGCGCCAGCGGCGTGCCGGCACCGATCACGTAGATGACGGTGAACAGGAACAACCAGACCACGTCGACGAAGTGCCAGTACCAGGCGGCGGCCTCGAAGCCGAAGTGCTGCTTGGGCGTGAAGTGCCCCTTCAGCGCACGGAGCAGGCAGACCGTCAGGAAGATGGTGCCGATGATCACATGCGCCCCGTGGAAGCCGGTGGCCATGAAGAAGGTCGAGCCATAGATGTGGCCGGCGAAGTTGAAACCGGCGTGCATGTACTCGTAGGCTTGGCACAGCGAGAACAGGATGCCCAGCGCGATGGTGAGAAACAGGCCCCACTTCAGGCCGCGGCGATCGTTGTTGAGCAGCGCGTGGTGAGCCCAGGTCACGGTCGTGCCGGAAGTCAGCAGGATCAGCGTGTTGACCAGCGGCAGACCCCAGGGATCGAAGGTGCCGCGGAAGTGCTCGGAGGGCTTGGGCGGCCAGACCCCGCCGGTGAGTTCGTTGCGCTCCACCATGCCGATTATGTGCTTGGTGGCCTCGATGGTGCCGTCAGGCCCCGTCACCTCGAGCGGGTGGATGCCGGCCGGGAACAGCGAAGCGTCGAAGTAGGCCCAGAACCAGGCGACGAAGAACATCACCTCGGAGGCGATGAACAGGATCATGCCGTAGCGCAGGTGCAGCTGCACCACCGGCGTGTGATCTCCCCCATGCGCCTCCTTGATAACATCGCGCCACCACATGAACGCGACCGCCAGCAGGGCCAGCACGCCAACCCCGAACAGCCCGCGTCCGTGCAGGCCGAACAAGCCCTCGCCGCCGCCCATGGAGCGCATCCACACGATCAGGCCGACCGCAGTCACGAAGGCGCCGATCGAGGCGAGGATGGGCCAGGGGCTCGGGTTCACGAGGTGGTAGTCGTGATGCTTCTCTGCGTGGGCTTCGGCCATCGTTTGTCGTCCTCGTCCGTCGTTCTTGTAACCGCTTGGGCTCGTCTTTGATTGGGGGATTCCGCTAGGGGCCGGCGACCTATCCTGAGTTGCTGGTCGACTTCTGGGCCACGCCAGGCGGCGGCGCTACGGGGTAGAAGGTGTAGGACACCGTCACCGTCGAGACCAGCTTGCCGTCCTTATCGGTGGCCATCTCGGGGTCGATGAAGAAGTTGAGCCCCAGCTCGGCGGACTGGCCGGGCTCCAGCACCTGCTCGGTGAAGCAGAAGCACTCGATCTTGTTGAAGTAGGATGCCGCAATCTCGGGAAAGATGTTGTAGGCGGCGGTGGCGACGATGCGTCGGTCGGAGAGATTTGTGGCGCGGTAAGTGGCGACGGCGTTCTCACCAAGCTTGACCGTCATGGTGTTCTGCACCGGCTCGAAGCGCCACGGCAGATTGGGCGCCACGTTGCCGTCGAAGCGCACGGTGACGGTCTTGTCGATCACCTTGTCGGACGGCTTCTCTGCCCGGCGCGGCGTGCCATCGAAGCCCGTGGCCTGGCAGAACAGCCGATAGAGCGGCACGGCCGCATAGGCCGCGCCCACCATGCCGACCGCCACCAGGAGGCATGCGCCGGCGATGGCCTTGGCGCGGCGGCTCGATGCAGTGCTCGGTGCGCCGGTCATGACGTGAATCCGATTGGGGCGAATGGCCGACGGCCAATGGCGAATGGGGACGCATCCACTCGCCATTCACCATTCGCCATTGGCGATATCAGATCTTCCTGTTCGCCACATTGCCGCCGAGCCAGGTTATGGTGGCGATGTAGAAGATGAGCACCAGGGCCGCCAGCGCCAGAGCGATGGCGATCGAGCGCATCCGTCGCCGGCGCTCCCAATCCTGCTGCGCACGCTCCTGCTGTTCCTGCGCTGACACGCGACCCGGCAACGCGTCCTGCCCGTGATCCTTGTGATCCTGCATGGGGGCCGATCTCCTTGCTCAAGCATACCATAGGGCGATGCTCCGCTCGGCGAGAAGCGCGGCAAACAGGGCAAACAGGTAAAGGAGGGAGAAGGCAAACAGCTGCTTGGCGGCGCGGTCGGCGGCGCGGCCTTCGCGCACGCGGTACACGTTGAGAGCGAGCGCCAGGAAAATCGCCCCGAGCACGATGGCCGACAGGGTATAGAACGGGCCGCCAAAACCCATGAAGGACGGCGCCAGCGCCAGCGGCACCAGCACGGCCGAGTAGATGACGATCTGCTTGCGGGTCTCGTCCGGCCCCGCCACCACCGGCAGCATCGGCACGCCGGCACGCTCGTAGTCGCGCGCGCGATAGAGCGCCAGCGCCCAGAAATGCGGCGGCGTCCACAGGAAGATCAGGAGGAACAGCACCACGCTCTCAAGGCTGATGCTGCCGGTCATGGCAGCCCAGCCAACCATGGGCGGGAAGGCGCCGGCGGCGCCGCCGATGACGATGTTCTGCGGCGTCCGCCGCTTCAGCCACATGGTGTAGACGAACAGGTAGAAGGCGATGGTAAGCGCGAGCAGCGCGCCAGCCGTCCAGTTGACCAGCACGCCGAGCACGGAAACTGAGCCCACGGCCAGCACGACGCCGAATGTCAGCGCCTCGTCTGGCGTCACGCGGCCGCGCGGTATCGGCCGCGCGGCGGTGCGCTGCATCAGTGCGTCGATGTCGGCGTCGTACCACATGTTGAGGGCACCTGAGGCGCCAGCGCCGACGGCGATGCAGATGAGCGCGATGACGGCCAGCGCCGGGTGCTGGCCGTGCGGCGCCAGCATCATGCCGACCACCGCCGTGAACACCACCAGCGCCATGACGCGCGGCTTCAAGAGGGCAACGAAGTCGCCAACGCTGCCGCCGGTCGCCAACTGCGACTGCTCCACCGTCCGCGTCTCGTATCCCAGCTCAGCCATAGTCGCGCGTCCTCGTATCGGCGCACCTATCAGTGGTGCGTCGCCTCCTCCAGCTTCGGCAGCCTGTCGTAGGAGTGGAACGCCGGCGGAGAGGGCAGCTTCCACTCCAGCGTCGTCGCGCCCGGACCCCAGGGATTGGCGGGGGCGCGCACGCGGGCGATGAAGTAGGAGTAAAGCATGCTGACGATGAACAGCAGCGTGGCCGCCGCCGTGATGTAGGAGCCGATCGAGGAGATGTGGTTCCAGTAGGCGAAAGCATCCGGGTAGTCGACATAGCGGCGCGGCATGCCGGCGAGCCCCAGGAAATGCTGCGGGAAGAACAGGATGTTGGCGCCGATGAAGGTGAGCCAGAAGTGCAGCTTGCCGAGCGCCTCGTTGTACATGTAGCCCGTCATCTTCGGGAACCAGTAGTACCAGCCGGCGAAGATCGCGAACACGGCGCCGAGCGACAGCACGTAGTGGAAGTGCGCGACCACGTAGTAGGTGTCGTGCAGGGCGCGGTCGACGCCGGCGTTGGCGAGCATGACGCCGGTGACGCCGCCCACCGTGAACAGGAAGATGAAGCCGAGTGCCCACAACATCGGCGTGCGGAATTCGATCGAGCCCCCCCACATCGTGGCGATCCAGGAGAAGATCTTCACGCCGGTGGGCACCGCAATCACCATGGTCGCGGCGATGAAATAGGCCTGCACGTCCACCCCCATGCCGGAGGTGTACATGTGGTGCGCCCACACGATGAAGCCGATGAAGCCGATCGCGACCATGGCATAGGCCATGCCGAGGTAGCCGAACACGGGCTTCTTGGAGAACGTGGACACGATCTGGCTGATCATGCCGAAACCCGGGAGAATGAGGATGTACACCTCGGGATGCCCGAAGAACCAGAACAGATGCTGATACAGGATCGGATCGCCGCAGCCATCATTGGCGAAGAACGTCGTGCCG